>NZ_JAAORI010000004.1 GCF_017696075.1 Prochlorococcus marinus XMU1411 | reverse complement strand
TCCAAAAATAGTTCCAAGTAATCCCCAAAAAACTAAAATATAAAAATTTAATTTTTGTTGATAGACGAAAAACCCTCCCAAAGCATAAGGCAACTTTTGATTGAGTTAAGTCATCTGCATTAATGACCCCTGATTCTTTAAATTCTTCATATAAATCGTTTCCTTCTCTTGTTCTTTCTCCGACACCCCCAAAAACTGAAACCCCACCATGTTCCTTAGCGATATTGTTGATTAATTCTTGAATTAGAACAGTCTTTCCAACACCTGCTCCCCCAAATAAACCGACTTTTCCTCCCTGTCTATATGGAGCTAAAAGGTCGATAACTTTTATTCCAGTTTCAAAAACTTTTGGCTTAGTCTCTAAATCAGTTAATTTAGGAGCGGCTCTATGAATTGGAGAAGTATCATTTGTTTTTACTGGACCTTGTTCATCTACTGGCTCTCCTAAAACATTAAATATTCTTCCTAAAGTTGCTTCTCCTACAGGGACAGATATTGGAGCACCTGTGTCAATTGCCTCCATGCCTCTTACAAGGCCGTCTGTGCCGCTCATTGCTACTGCTCTGACTCTGTGGTCACCAAGAAGCTGTTGAACCTCTGCAGTTAGGGCAATTTCTTGGCCAGCAGGATTTTTTGCTTCAATTCTCAAAGCATTTAGTATCTTAGGTAATTTTCCGGCTGGGAATTCTACATCTAAAACTGGTCCAATTACTTGACGCACTACGCCTTTTGTTTGTGAAGAAGTTGATGGAGTTGCTACCATTTTTTATTAATTTGGTGATGAATGGCTGATTTTAAACAGCTTTTATTCCGAAAATACTACCATCTCATGGGTAAATTCGTTAAATGGGTTCGGCCAACCGCACAGTTGAAGTATGGTTTTATTACCGCTTCGCCGATTATGTTGTTGATGATACGGATCGAGAATTTTCTCTATCCTTTTTATGGCGCAAAGCGTCCCATTCATGATCCTCCATTAATCTATGGCAGCTGTTTCACTTACAGTCTCTACAGTAAAACCACTGGGAGATAGAATTTTTATTAAAGTTTCCGCATCTGAGGAAAAAACTGCTGGAGGCATTCTTTTGCCTGATTCAGCTAAAGAAAAACCACAGGTGGGAGAAGTTGCTCAGGTAGGTCCTGGGAAACTCAATGACGATGGTTCTCGACAAACTCCAGAAGTGAGTATTGGCGATAAAGTCTTGTACAGCAAATATGCTGGAACAGACATTAAATTGGGAGGAGATGAATATGTCTTGCTCTCTGAAAAAGATATTTTAGCTGTTGTAGGCTAAAATATTTGTTTCAAAAATTATTAAAACTTATTATTAAATTACTGCCTAAACATGGCTAAAAGAATTATTTACAATGAGCAAGCTCGTAGAGCGCTCGAGAGAGGAATCGATATCCTTGCTGAGTCTGTAGCTGTAACGCTTGGACCTAAAGGAAGAAATGTTGTCTTAGAGAAAAAATTTGGGGCTCCACAAATTATTAATGATGGTGTGACAATTGCTAAGGAAATTGAATTAGAGGACCACATTGAAAACACAGGAGTTGCATTAATAAGACAAGCTGCTTCGAAAACTAACGATGCAGCTGGAGATGGCACTACAACCGCTACCGTCTTAGCTCATGCAATGGTTAAAGCAGGTTTAAGAAATGTTGCTGCCGGAGCAAATGCAATTACCTTAAAAAAAGGAATTGATAAAGCTACTGAATTTTTAGTTGGCAAAATTCAGGAAAATTCTAAACCTATCAGTGATAGTAATGCTATTGCGCAATGCGGTACTATCGCTGCTGGAAATGATGAAGAAGTAGGTCAAATGATCGCCAATGCAATGGATAAAGTTGGTAAAGAAGGGGTTATTTCTCTAGAAGAGGGAAAATCAATGACTACTGAACTAGAAGTAACCGAAGGTATGCGTTTTGACAAAGGTTATATTTCTCCTTACTTCGCAACAGATACAGAGAGAATGGAGGCTGTTTTAGATGAACCATATATCCTGTTAACTGATAAAAAAATTGCATTAGTACAAGATTTAGTTCCTGTTTTGGAACAAATAGCAAAAACTGGTAAGCCATTAGTCATCATTGCTGAAGATATTGAAAAAGAGGCTTTAGCTACTCTCGTTGTTAATAGACTAAGAGGTGTCTTAAATGTGGCTGCTGTAAAAGCTCCAGGATTTGGGGATAGAAGAAAAGCTATGCTTGAAGATATGGCTGTTTTAACTAATGGTCAACTCATTACTGAAGATGCTGGACTGAAGTTAGAAAATGCTACCTTAGATATGCTTGGAACCGGTAGAAGAATAACTATCAATAAAGAAACTACAACTATTGTAGCTGAGGGTAATGAACAAGCTGTGAAATCAAGATGTGATCAAATCAAGAAGCAAATGGATGAAACAGATTCTTCTTACGATAAAGAAAAGTTACAAGAGCGTCTAGCAAAATTAGCTGGGGGTGTAGCAGTTATCAAGGTTGGAGCTGCAACTGAAACTGAGATGAAGGATAAAAAACTTCGTCTTGAGGATGCTATCAATGCTACAAAAGCTGCTGTTGAAGAAGGGATTGTTCCTGGAGGAGGGACAACTCTTGCTCATTTATCCCCAATACTAAAAGATTGGGCTGATAAAAATTTAGAGGGAGAAGAATTAATTGGAGCTAATATTGTTGAAGCTTCACTTACAGCTCCTCTTATGAGAATTGCAGAAAATGCAGGTTCTAATGGTGCTGTTATTGCTGAGAATGTGAAATCTAAGCCATTTAACGATGGATTTAATGCCGCTACAGGAGAATATGTTGATATGTCTTCCGCTGGAATAGTTGATCCTGCTAAAGTCACTCGTTCAGGATTACAAAATGCAGCTTCAATAGCAGGAATGGTTCTAACCACAGAATGTATAGTTGCAGATTTACCAGAGAAAAAAGATCCATCTTCTCCAGCTGGAGCTCCTGGTATGGGCGGCGATTTTGATTATTAACTAAATAAGATTAATTAATTAAAATTTAATAAAAAGGGATTATTTTAAATGATCCCTTTTTATTTGGAACTTATGAAATCCAACCAGCACTTAGAATAATTGCTAATGACAAAAATATAATTAAAAAAGTCCAAGTTATTTTGTTGAGAGATGCTTCAGCACTACTTGCACTATTGAACATTGAGCTTCCACTAGCTGCTATACCTCCCATTCCATCACCTTTAGGACTATGGAGTAAAACTAAAAGTATCAGAAGAATTCCAGAAAATACCCATATCCAACTAACAATTTGAATCATTTATAAAAGGCTAGTATTTACTCTAGACGTGTTGTACCACTTTATTATAACCTTTTAACTCGATTTCTTTAATTAATGTTTTCCCTGTCATTTCTTTAGGAACTGGAAGGTTTAATAATTGTAATAAAGTTGGTGCGATATCTGCTAGTCCAGCATTATCCCTTAAATAAATCTCATTTCCCTTATTGGGGATTTTTCTTTTTTCGCCCTCAACTAAAATTAGTGGAACTTTATTTATGGTGTGTGCTGTCCATGGTTCTCCTGCTGAACCCTTCATTACTTCTGCATTACCATGATCGGCTGTTATTAATATGCTTCCACCCATTTCTCCAGTAGCATTCACTATTTGACCTATACATTTATCTACTGTTTCTATAGCTTTAATTGTTGCATTCATATTGCCTGTATGGCCCACCATATCAGGATTAGCAAAATTGATTACTACAAAAGCATATTTTCCACTTTTAATCGCTTTAGAACAACTAATAGTTAATTCTTCTGCTGACATCTCGGGCTCCATATCATAAGTAGCGACTCTTGGAGATGGAATTAAATGTCTTTCCTCTCCTGCTAAAGGAATTTCTACTCCGCCATTGAAAAAATATGTAACGTGAGGATATTTTTCTGTTTCTGCTGTTCTATATTGCTTAAGTCCATTCTCTGAGACTATTTGTCCGATAAAATTATTTAGTGATTCAGGCGGAAATGCAACTTTAACAGGGAAGTTTGGGTCATATTGGGTAAAAGTGACTAAATCTAAGCTTGGAAGAACTTTTCTTTTGAACTCTGAGAATTTTTTCTCTGAAAGGGATTTGATTATTTGTCTCGCTCTGTCAGGACGGAAGTTAAAGCAAATCAAACTATCGCCATCTTTAAGATAGTTTTCAGATATTCTTATAGGCTCTATAAATTCATCAGTAATGTTTTTCTCGTAACTATTTTTAATGTAATCCTGCGGGGAAATATTTGTTACCTTTAAATTTGGATCAGTTAAATTAGCATATGCTTTTTCTGTTCTGTCCCATAAAAGATTTCTATCCATTATCCAATATCTTCCGCAAATAGAGGCTATTTCGCCTATTTTAAATTTTTTAATGCATGACTCTATTTTATTAAGATATTGAGTTGCACTTTTTGCTGGAGTATCTCTTCCATCAGTAATAATATGAATAGCAACGTTTTTAAGTCCAATATCAGATGCCCATTTTAATAAACCTTCTAAGTGATCGATATGGCTATGTACGCCTCCATCAGAACACAATCCAGTGATATGTAAAGTTGAATTGTTTTTCTTTAATGAATCAGCTATTTCCTTTAACTCATGAACCTGATTTAACTGATTGTTTTTTACAATATTTGTAATCCTTACAAGTTCTTGCTGAATAATTCTTCCCGAACCAATAGTAAGGTGACCTACCTCTGAATTACCCATTTGACCATCTGGAAGGCCTACATCAGATCCACTAGCGCTTATTAAAGTATGAGGATATGCATGCCATAACGAATCCATGATTGGCGTATTGGCACTTTTAATAGCATTGTGGGATATTTCTTCTCGATATCCCCACCCATCTAGTATTGCCAGAACTACAGGGCTCTGAGGAATATTTATTCTATTTATATTTTTGCTACTAATGTTTGACATATTTAGATCAATTTCACATTGGGTAATCCAACCTTAAATTTAGCTTTAAACGCTACTGATTAACAATTTATATTTAAAATAGTTAGCTTTTGCTAATTTATGAAAATATTGAATGAATTTAATTTATCGATAAATTATGTCCAATAAAACAAAAAGGATCGTAATTCTTAATGAAGTTGAGTTGAGGAAAACACTTTCGCGTTTAACTTCCGAAATTATTGAAAAAGTAAAAAAATTAGATAACCTTGTTTTGGTTGGTATTCCTACAAGAGGAATTACTCTGGCCGAAGTTCTCGAAAAAGAATTATTCTGTAAGACAGGCGTTAAAATTAGCAAAGGAATAATTGATCCAACTTTTTATAGAGATGATCAAAAAAGAGTTGAAACTCGTCTAATAAAAGCAACTGATATTCCAACTCCTATTGAGAAACAAGAAATTCTCTTAATAGACGATGTGATTTATACAGGGAGAACTATTAGAGCTGCAATTGATGCTCTATATTCATGGGGCAGGCCTAAAAAAGTGATGTTACTAGTCATGGTAGATAGAGGTCATAGAGAATTACCTATTCAACCAGATTTTTGCGGGAAAAAAGTTCCAACTAGTAAAAATGAAAGTATTAGTTTACGTCTTAATAATGTTGATAATGAAGAAGGGGTTTTTCTTGAATAGCTTTTTTGTTTAGTAAATATTACCTAAATTATATTCTCCTAAAAATTCATCTTTAATATCGAAACACCTAACTAATAAATCAGCTTTTTTAGTGATTTGGAAGAACAGTTTTAAACTATCCTTTCCAACAGGAGATTTATTTTTGAGCTCGATTTTGAGTGGTTTTTTATCCCATTTTACAATTTCTTCTTCACTTTGAACCTCTGCTAATTTTGGTAATCCATTTTCAAAAATTACATCATATTCTCTCTCTTTTAATGTTTCTCCAATAATTATTTCAAAAATTTTTTGATTATTATTACTAGCTTGAAGGACTAGTTTTAATGGGGTTTCAGTTGGCCATGTTTGACCTTTCCAATAAATAGGATGCCAGAAGTGTTTTTGGTCTCTTTTATTTAATAATCTTATGGATAATCCTTTATTTAAGATGTCTTTAATTTTTACCCCTGGGGTCATGGATAAAGCTCCAAGAGCTATTGATTCAATAGGAGGTGGTGACTTTATATCAATTTTTGAAATATTTTTTTTAATCCATTCTTTAATTAATGGTATTTGAGTACCACCTCCAACCAAAATAATTGTATTTAAGTCATCAGTTGTACAAAATTTACCTCTTGCTTCATTTAATAAGTCTTTAAGTAAGGAGTTAAGGTGATTAAGAAGATTATTCTCTATAATAATTTTCTCAAATATTTCTTTGCTTAAGTAAAATTCTTTTTCTTTATATCCTTCAGTAAATAATCTTATTGGGTATTTCGTTTCATATTTGACTGAAGATGAGCTGAGTTTACATTTTATTTCTTCTGCCTTTAAAAGATTAATTGAATATTTATTATCTGGAATAAAATAATCAACTATCCATTGATCAAGATCTTTGCCTCCAATTTTTGAGCCTACTTTGCTGATAATTTCTGCACACCTAATTTTTTGTTTTGAAGATGAGCTAACGTCATTGCCCTTGAATTTTAATAGTTCAGCTATTGGTCCAGATTTTCCTTCTCCACCCTCTATTTTGACAATATTCATATCGATTGTGCTTCCGCCAATATCTAATGTCATTATTTTGGAGCCAAATGGTAATTTAATCCCTAAACTTGCTGCAGTAGGTTCATCAACTAGTGCTATTTCATCAACAGTTATTTCTTTGCAAAGGTTAAGTAACCATTCCCTATAACCCTTATATGTATCAATCGGTGCAGTTAAAACAAGTCTCTTGATTTCAAGTTTTTGAGGAATGTTTGCCCATAAAACTTTAAAAAATTTTTCGCCGCATTCAGAGGGATTTAAAATATTTTTATGGGTTATTTTTTCACTTGGATTTCCAATTAATCTTTTGAAATTAGAATGAAAAAACAAATCAGAATTGGAGTTATCCTTCATCTTTAGAGCACAACTACCAATTTTGATTATTTCTGAATTTCCCTCGAACCAAACTGCTGTAGGAATAACTCCTGGAGATGCAGTAATATTTGGCATTTCAACTAAAATAGGATTACTATCTTTTTCATCTTGAAAAGCTACTACAGTATTGGTATTTCCTAAATCAATAGCGAGTGTTCCAGATAAATTTTCTTTCATTCGAAATTTTCTATGAATCAATTAAGTTAGTTTTGTAATTTATGTTTTTAATTGGTCCAATAAATTGTAAAATACATTTATAGTAAATAACCTTTTAATGAACATATCAAATAACGGGGGAATCGATTCAAATGATCTCGCCAAAAGAGGTGAAAGTTTAATAAGAAAATCAACTAACAGATACTTAACGACAGTAAAAATTGCTTTCAGAGCTAAACAAAGGCGTTTTGATGATTTTGATGGACTTTTAGAGGAGTCAACTATTAAACCAGTTCAAAGGTCTATTATTGAATTAAGTGATGAACAAGATCAACCAGATTTACTTCCTGGCTAATTTTGTTGAAAGACCAAAAAAGATGGAGATTATTAAAAGATACTAAAAAAGGTAAATTTTGTTTCTTGATTGGTATTGATAATTGGTCAATTGAATTACAGAAAAGTGAATTTTATTCCCTTTATCTTCTACTTCTAAGACTTAACGAACAATTATTTAGTTTAAAAAATAAATTAATGGATGAGGAGTCTATTACTTTAGAAATAGAGCAACTACCCTGGTTTATTGAGTTACAGGGTAAAAAGAATGAATGGAGTTTAAGGTTTGTTTTTGAAAGCCAGGATCACACTCGATCTTTTGAAATGTATTGGCCGATACCAATAGCACAAAATTTATTATTTGAAATAAAAAAAATGTGGGAATCAATGGATTAAAAGATAAATAAAATTGGAAGTTTTGGAAAATATTTCCCCGAGCTTAAAAAAATTTTTCACAACTTTTCCACAGCTAACTTTCTTAAAATTAATATTGAACTCAAGTATGTGGAAAACTTTTGATTTTATATAATTCTTTATATTTCAGTTCATATAATTTTTTGAAAATCAGTTTCCTTAATACCCATTGCAATCACTGTATTCTCATCTTTCTACTACCTAAGAATGTTTCTTATCGATAATTGTTGACGATTTAGTAATTTTAAAGAAAACTGGATTTTGTAAGTTTTTAAAAATTTTTTTAATATGCAAGATTTAAATTACGAGAGCAATCCAAAAGTATTTAATCAGAAAGATGAAGTAATTAGTTTAAAATGTGAGCTTCAAGAAAATCTTCAAAAAGCTATGAAAGAATTTGTTGAGGAACATCCTAACTGGGATCAATACAGGATACTTCAAGCTGCTATCGCAGGATTTCTAATGCAGAAAGGATTTCAAAATAGAGATTTAACGAGACTATATATTGGAAATATGTTTTCAATGAATTTTAAAGACTAAAATTTTTTATATTTTTTTAAGTAATTTTTTTGCAATATCATTTCGGACAGGTAATATAGACAACCTATTCCCTTTTTTTACAACTAATAACTCATCTTCATTAAATAAAATCTTTAATTCAGGTAAACTAAGAATCTTACTTGATTTGGAAATATACTTTACTTTTACACAATCCCATCTTGGATTATCAGGCTTAGATTTTGGATCAAAATACTTTGAATCCTTTTCAAATTGTGTAGGATCAATAATATTTAGATCTATTACCTCCATAAGTCCAACAATACCAGGAGGTTTACAGTTTGAATGATAGAAAAAAACTTTATCTCCTTTATTCATTTTTCTCATAAAGTTTCTAGCTTGATAATTTCTAATTCCATCCCATAGAGTTACTACATCATTTTTTAAAGTATCTATGCTATAAGCATCAGGCTCACTCTTCATTAGCCAGTAGCTAGGTTCCTGTTGTGGCATGGGTTCTCGGCGAAAATATAGGTTTGAATAAAGTGTGAATAACTTCTATCAATATAGATTTATTATCCATCAAAGTTCCTATTTAGGAAAGTGATGGGTGGTATGGGGGACATACGATCGTTATACATCTTTGAATATGACTTAAGATATTTCTGTTGAAATTTTATGGATATAACTTATCAATAGCTTCTTTCTGTTCTTGTTTTTTATCTCTTCAGCATCTAATACAGGGCAGGTATTTTGATTCAGTGATGCAAAGAAACTGCTTTTATTGAATAGTTTGAAAAGTGGTGGGAGGAGTTGGAGTTTCAATTTTTATTGTTAACTAATCCATAAATACATAAAAGAGGATTCACTATTAAAACAATCCAAAAAGGCGGAGGAGGTCCTCCATCAACAATTGTCCCAGCGTTAAAAGTATTGAATAGAGCTACTGCTAAAAAACAAAACATCAAAGCTAATTCACCTGATAAAACTTTTCTTAAAGAGGCTTTATCTCTTATGGAACTACAAATAATCAATAAACAACCAATTCCTAAATTACTAGCGGCTACAACATCTGCAGTACCTCTAACAAGAAGCAATGTTTCAGTTGAAGCTTTGCCTGCAATAGTTTCCACAGAAAAAATCAGTAGGAAAATAATTAATAATCCCAATAAAATATGAAGTGCCCCAGTAGTTTTTAAAATATTTTTTAACTTCATAAATAAAGGAGCTAATTGCTACTTATTTTAGATCGACTGTCAATCAATTAATAATTAACTAATTTTCTCTTTCCATCTCTATTTTCTACTTTATTTATTCTTAACCCAATAAACAAAGCCCATATAAGTGCAAAGACAATTGGTAAGAAAATGATTGCAAGTTTCATCATTTTTTTAATCCTGTTATTTGCAAAAATAATAACTTTTAAATCAATAAGAAAATATAGGTAATTTATCTAAAAAAGTAGGGTCGAGGTTAGATCGAGTGTAAATCAATTATTTCCCCTAATAACAACTTAATATAAGTAATTATCAAATTAAATTTATGCTTAAATATTTCAGCTCTCATTAACTTACAAATGTATTATTCAGAAACTAAAGTCATAATAGGTGGTCTAGCTCATGTTCCAATATTAATTTTCATAGTAAATTTTATTAAAGGAAAGTTTGAATCTATAGCATCAGAAATAGTTGAAGTTAAAACGGAAGAGCCAAAGGTAAAAGTAGTTGAAGTAAAAGAAGAAGAAGTAAAAGAAGAAGAAGTAAAAGAAGAAGAAGTAAAAGAAGAAGTAAAAGCGGAAGAGTTGAACGCAAATGAATTTAAAGAAAAATCAGAATAAAATAGGGGACTTTAATAGTCACCATTGATTGAAAGTAAATCAAAAAAAGTTTGGATAAAGTTTGGATAAAAAATTACGATTCCTTGAGATCCCAGTTATAGCTAGACGCGCTCACTTTTCATTAGCCAGTAGCTAGTTTCCTGTTGTACCATGGGATCTCGGCGAAAATATAGGTTTGAATAAAGTATGAATAACTTCTTTCAATATAAATTTATTATCCATCAAAGTTCCTATTTAGGAAAGAGAAAGTAGTAAGCGTTTCAATTATTCCCAAGTTTTCATATCAGTAGTTCCTTGTGATCTTTGCATCCAAGAATATTTCCAAGTACCATTTACATTTTTAAAAATACACGTGTAAGTTGAAAGATCTTTATTTTGATTTCCTTTATAACTGAAGATTTCATTTAAAGTGAAAACTGCGTAAGCTATTTCACCGTAAATTTCAATTTTGTGGGTTTTGATTAGTTCTGATGATTCTGCAACTAAGTCTTTACTATCAAACATTCCCACTAATCCCTTAGCAGATATTGGATTTCCACTTGGTCTTACAGCTAAAAAATCCTCAGTTACGTTTGGTATTAGAAAAGAAGAATCTTCACTGGTTGCATAACCATTAATTAAATCTTCTATGGCTTTAGTATTTGACATTAAAAAAGGAGCTAATGCCCCTTATTTTAGATCGACTGTCAATAAGATATTTTTTTATTGCTGCTGGTGATTTTGTTCTGAATAAATATTTTTTTGATAGTGATTATAAAGATCAATTTCTTCTTTATCTTCACTAGCTAAACCAAGATTGAGTCTTGCTAATAGCATTATCTTTTGCTTTCTATAGTGTGAAATTGCCATTACTTTATTGACTTTGAAGTTAGATCTACTGTCAATCAAAAATAATTGATTTATGGATAAAATTTATCCTTCTGCAGGGATTAGAATTGGGACATCTTTTGCTCCAATAGCTGCGAACCAAACTATTGCATTATCGGTTTTTGCATTACCCATTGTATGTTTTGGTGTCTTTGGACCAACTATAAATGTATCCCCTGCTGTATAGGTAAGATCTTCCATACCTTGTCTTTTGACAACAATTGTACCTTGCTCAACATTACCTAATAATGGAATTGGATGAGAGTGAAGCGGGACTATCCCTCCCTCAGCTAATTCGACTCTTTGTAATCTTATTTCTGCTTTTCCTTTTGGATATTTAAGAGCATCACCATCCATAGTTTCAGAACCTACAAAGACTTCTTGTACATCTACAGGCGATTCGGCAGCTATAGAAATATTTGGGTTGATGAGCATCAAAGCAAAAGCTATTGCTATGAATAAATTCTTAATCATGAATTTAAATTCCTAGATAATTATTTAGGCATATAGTATTTATTTTTTAAATATTTGTCAGTACCAGATTTAACTTTTTAGGCTTTTCTTGATGGAGTTTTAATTAATAAAAAGTGTGAATAAAGTGTGAATAAAGTGTGAATAGAAAATTACGATTCCTTGAGATCCCAGTAATAGCTAGATGCGCTCACTTTTCATTAGCCAGTAGCTAGGTTCCTGTTGTACCATAGGATCTCGGCGAATATATAGGGTTTGAGTAAAGTTTGGGTAACTTCTTTGAATATGAATTTATTATCCATCAAAGTTTCTATTTAGGAAAGTGTACCCCTTTCCTCTATATATCATGACGGTACCCCTTTATAAATTACGCTTATCTGTTGGAAATATTGAAGGAAAAATCTTTAATCGAGAATTTATTAAATAATGACTTACCTATTTGTGAACCCACACCGTTGTTCTTGAGTTCTTTTTGATATGCCTCTTTGCTTGAGAGAATGATATCTTTAATCGAGAATTTATTAAATAATGACTTACCTATTTGTGAACCCACACCGTTGTTCTTGAGTTCTTTTTGATATGCCTCTTTGCTTGAGAGAATGATATCTTTAATCGAGAATTTATTAAATAATGACTTACCTATTTGTGAACCCACACCGTTGTTCTTGAGTTCCTTTTGATATGCCTCTTTGCTTGAGAGAATGATATCTTTAATCGAGAATTTGTTTAAGAATGACATTCTTATTTGGGAAAATTGCTTTGTAGATGATCACATCATCTCGTAATTATCAAATTTAGTTTTTAACTTTGCTGCTTTATGTATTAGTCCAACTGCTTCTTTTCTTCCAGTAGCTTGTTGCGCCTGATGCATTAATTCAGCATATTTTTTTACGATTTTCTTTTGCATGGTTTAGATTAAATAAAGACCGTTTTTTAATCTAAAGCTGCAAGGAACAACTTTCAGAAGATAAGGAATCAACGGTAAAACCTCAGAGTCAACAAATTGGAACGGGTTAACTCGTGTGTTAAATATATAATCAATTAGCTAAATACCTGTTGGTATCTATGATTACATTGTTTTCAAATCCTGATTTATTTTAGTTTTATCTAAAGTGGAGAAGATTTCTTTTTAAATAATGAGTGTGTTTTAAATCTTAAATTGATCTCTAATAATTTATGGTTGGCTTCAGTTGTATCCCTGCAACTGCCTCATGACAACCATGTATTAATTTTAGGACTGCTTTAGTATTTTTTGATTCAAAATATATACCTCTTCCCGTACCTAATAGTTCCTCAAACCGACCTATAAATTTCAAGGCTATAGGAGGACAATATAAGTATAGATCTAGGAGGTCTAAATGAAACTATTCAATCAATTCACAATCCTTCCAAGATACCTAAAAGCATTTAATTATGCTGGAAACAGAATGGAAGAAATAACAAGAAATCTTGATAGAGATAACCATTTATTTGAAGACTATTGGAAGAGGGAATGTAGAGAACATCCAACTAATCAGCATTGTTTAGTCTATTGCGACTGAGAATTTTAATCTTAAGGGTTGACAACTGAGTATAAATACTCTATAAATAAAGTGTAGTAAATGCTACCAAATCGTCCGATCTACTATTAGATAGACCGCAGTACGAATCAAGCCATAGGACGGGGACTTGATCAAGACCAGGAGCTGCATAATGGTAAACATGTATTTTAACGGCAAATCTTTCGTATATTGCAAGAGCCAAGAAGAGAAAACAATAAAGCTTACTTATAGAGGATCTAGTTACTTGAGATAAATAAAATCTCATATCTATTAAATATTCAATAAACTATTTTTTTTAGAGGTGTTATGCCATGAAATTTACTAATTCTCCTTTTGCCATACTCGATAAGAACATGAACGCATTAGATTATCAAAAAAGAAATTTAAAATATGAGGACTATTGGAGAAGGGAAGGAATTAGCAAAAGTAAAGGTCTATCTTAATACTGGAATAATTGCTGGATTAGTTGGTGTTGGATTTGTTGCCTCTACTTTAATTTTTGGAGTATTAATTCTAGTTTTAAAATAAAAAAGGTAGTTTAACTAAGCTTTTGATTAAAGTATTTAATACCTGCCATTAGAAATTGAGAAAAAGGTTTGGTTGAATTAGATGGAACTTCTACTGGAACCAATGACTCACCATAATGTGATATAGCTGATTTTATTAGTAACCAGTAAAAGAAGTTAACTAAAGCTTTCTCCACTAGGATTTAGTAACTAATCTAGATAACCTTATTAGTTTTGTAATAGTAATATACAAAAAATATTTATCAAGTAATCAATATATTTATCAAAACTAGCAGAAAGTTACTTTAATTAGGATAGATTCACCTTTCGGCAGCGGACTAAATCCTCGTGGAGCATTGGACTTTAGCCCGCTCTATCTTTTTAGCAAATCAAAAATTGAACTGCAATTCAGCTCTTAGATGTGACATCCAAGATAATTTCAAAAATATTTTTTTCTAAAAAAAGAATTAAGTATTTTTTCGGAATGCTTTGAAAAGAAATATGTGTTTAATTTTGTTTAAGTTTTATCTCGTAAAACTAATAGGGAATTTTATTTATGAAAAACATTCTGTATAAAATTTTTGAATTCCTAAAGGATCTTTTCCAAAAAATTTCTGAATTTTTAAAAAGAAGATTTTCTGAAGAAGAAGAGAAGCCAGTTGAAGAAGAGAAGCCAGTTGAAGAAGAGAAGCCAGTTGAAGAAGAGAAGCCAGTTGAAGAAGAGAAGCCAGTTGAAGAAGAGAAGCCAGTTGAAGAAGAGAAGCCAGTTGAAGAAGAGAAGCCAGTTGAAGAAGAGAAGCCAGTTGAAGAAGAGAAGCCAGTTGAAGAAGAGAAGCCAGTTGAAGAAGAGAAGCCAGAATTATAAGCAGAAATTTATTAAATAATTTACCTTCCTTTTCATTAGTTTTTGGCTAGTTAATCAAGTTACCTAAACTTGTTATGAATATATTTTATCGGTATAAGTGGTCTAAGGACTTGTCCTTTTCGTAAGGACTTGAGCCTAGCGGTTTCAAGGTTAACCCCGCACTCCTACACACGAGTACAAAAACCTTTTTAATTAATGCAGATTACTTCCAAGACACTTAGCTTGCTACTTAATGTAGTTTTTGTGCTTTGTGTCTTTGTCATTTGAAGACTATTCATCAAAAGAGATTAATAGTTTCAGGGTTTTCTTACTTCGAACCGAACTCAATATCGGTTAGTTTTTTAGTCTTTAAAAGTTTGAGTAAAGTTTGAGTAAAAAATTACGATTCCCTGAAATCCCAGTAATAGCTAGACGCGCTCACTTTTCATTAGCCAGTAGTTAGGTTCCTGTTGTGGCATGGGATCTCGGCGAAAATATAGGTTTGAATAAAGTGTGAATAACTTTTTCAGATATGAATTTATTATCCATCAAAGTCACAATTTAGGAAAGTAATGGGTGGCATGGGGGTGCATAGGACCGTGCTGCATCGTATATGTGATCTGATTTACGGGTACAACCTTTCAATAGCTTCTTTCTGTTCTTGCTTTTTTATGTCTTCAGCATCTAAAACAGGGCACGAGTTTTGATTTAGTGATAAGAGGAAAGTGCTTTTTTTGAATAGTTTGAAAAGTGGTGTAAGTAATAAGTTTTTCATTTATTCCCAAGTTTCACATCAGAGAAGTCGCTTGCTATTGCATGAAGCATCCCTCCTACAAATGATCTAGGGCAACCAAGTTTGTTAACTAAAACTTCTGATTGTTTTTTGATATCTTCCCATGTAGGTCTGATATCCTCATTTATTTGTTTAAGGCTAGGTTTAAATTCTTCTGAATCATTCATATTAAAAGGTATTAACTTATTAAAATTCAAATGATAGTAAAGAAAAACTCATTCATTTAGATAAATATTCAATAAAAATTACAAAATAAATTCTTTAGAAATTATTCTAAGCTGATTTAAATTCAGATTATTTAAATAATTATTTGCAATCAATTTTTCCTCATTAATTTTGAGATCTTTAATCTCAGAAATAATGCTGTTAGATATTAAATCAATTAAATGTTCTTTATCCATGACTTATATATAAACCCAAAACAAACATTAATTATTTAAAGTCTTCAACTCAACATATAAGTAAAAATACTCAGATAAATATAAAACTCATAGGTTTGCTGAATCACTTTAGATGATTGGTATAGGGTGCACGCGAATTATCAGCTACTCACACTTGAGCTTTTTATGTAACATAATAAGTTTACATAAAGTAACAATTAAATGAAAAGACTTTTTCCTTATATAGCTTTTGCATGTTTAACTGGTTTTACAGCTACGACCGGTTTACCAGTCATAGCAGGCGGTTGTAGTAGCCACATGAACAAAAAAGCTGAAATCAAATGTGCTGAAGATGATACTGAATGTCAAATTGAAAAAGCTGAAAAGTTTGATTTAAGAGATTCTCTCAAGTCATAAAATTATGACTCAAATCACTTTTTTTATGAACTCTGCACCAAGAGATTTAATCGAGTTCGTATTCTTTGCTGCTGTTGGTTTTACTGCAGGATTATTGGGATTAATTTAGTTATAGAAAATTGACCCATTCTTTTTTTCTCATAACCTTTTCAAGTCTTTCTTTCTTTTATGTGATGGCTTGCTTATGGAGAGATTTAATTAATCAAAAGTAAAAAATATTTTTTAAATTACCTTTTATAGATAAATCTTTGTATGTCTTCGAATAGATTAGATTTTGATTTGAAAAATCCATTACTTTTTAAATAAGATTTTCCTTTTTCTATATTTTCAATTCTTTTTTCATAAGAATTTTCATCTAAATTTTTTTGCATAAAAAAATAGTCGGACTTTTATTCTGAATACTGCTCACAAAAAAGCGGTTACCTTAAATACAAAATTCAAATTCTTTTTTGAATTGCTTTTCATTCAAACTAAAAATCAAATAAAAAGTTTCTTTCTTAAATTATTAAGACTCTTTTGATATCTTGTTCTTCATGTCCTCAATATTATTAATTAATTTGTCTAACCATTCTGTATTATCTTCTGGTTTTAAATATTTAATTTTTGGTTGATTAATTTCAAGAGTCTCAAAATCTCCACTAATAAATTCTCCTTTGTATATTCGTTTAACTACCTCTTTGTTCTAATTGATTTGAACAAAATACTGCGTATCTAATGTGTGCGGTTTGATGAACATATTGGTACGGAAAGAGGTATCTTTTTTTTAGCCATTTAAATCTATTGCTGACTTAGATTAAAAACATGGTTGTCATGAGTCGGTTGCGTTGCTCCAACTGAAATCAACCATAAACTTTAAATTGCATTTAATAAAATGACTTACTACAGTTGCTTTGATCAAAAAGGAAACATAATTGCTCGCTGTCAGACTAAAGAAGATATAAATGTTCTTAAGAAAATGGGCAGACCAATAATGGAAATAAAAGAAATGAAAAAAGAGGAATCAGTTGTTTGTTCTTTAACTGGTAGTCCATCCGATTACAACGAAGATTATTAAGAGTATGACTCAAAGAACACTTCAATTAAATCAACATGGAAGATCAGTAGTTCTTTTGTTGGTTGCATTGAATAGCATTTGTACTTTCTTTTCTACTTTTGAAAAAGCATTAACTGATCGTGAAAGAGTGAGATAAAAATATTTAGTTATTTGTGGATTAACAGTAAATCAATAAAATTTAAGACATAAAAAAAGACCCTGTTACAGGTCTTTTTTTAAATGGTGACGACAGAAAGGAGATCTATTTGATAATCAGATTAAGAATTTCCTAGAAATTAGTTTTGTAAGTAAAAGTGATTACTCACTTCTTCATGCTTTACAAACGACTTAATTTTTAAGATAGTTCAGAATTAATCCCGAAAGTTTAATTTCTGATCACTTAACTTACTTTCCGTAAAGGTTAGAAAAGTTAATTTACCTTGGTGTTGCAGACCATTGGTTAGTGAAGATCTAATTGGTCAACCTTGGTCGAGTCGATCACCAGAACTGTCGTATAGACAAAGTAATCGGTCTCGAATATTTTGCATGAATCCTTAAGATTGATTTAATCATGATTAATTAAATCTTTAATCATCTGACCACATCATATCTTAGTAAGCGTTTCAATTTATTCAACTGGAGTTAGTGAATAACAAATGTCTTTATAACCATTTTCTTTATCCCACTCTTTCATCTCTGGAGTACTTGTAGCAGCAGCAAATCCTTCTAAATCTTTGACTTTAAGTATCAAGTGACTTTTATGGTCATTTACCTTGATGAGTTCATATTCTTCGACATATTTATGTCCCTCCTTTTCATGGAAATCGGCTACAAATTTATCAAAATCTTCAAAAGAACAATCAAAAGTAGAAACTATTAAGGTATTCATAAAAAAGATGGTTTTATCCCTCTATGTTAGATCGACTGTCAATCGTATTTAATAGTTATTTTTAAGCAGCATCATATTCTTCATCTTCAAGTTCTCTCATAAATCTTTTATCTAATAAGTAATCGTCTAAAAGCTCTGCTGCCATAAGCATCTCAGGAGCAGGTTCTTGTAAATTTTTATCTAATAAGTAATTGTCTATAAGCTCTAGGTTGTTATTTTCTTGAATTTCTTTATCGCTGTCTAATAGCTCTTTTATGTAGGTATATACAAGCTTTTTATCGTACCCACTTTCTCTAATTTCTTTCATCATTTTGATTGGAATTTTCATTATCGTTAACCCCTATGTGAAAGCCTATATACGCATACTTACGAAGATATAAAAAAAATGCAAGAAAGAGGAAGGATGGAAGAAGACTTCTATATTTAAATCTTATTTTTAATAATTAATTAATTTTCTCTTTCCATCTCTATTTTCTACTTTATTTATTCTTAACCCAATAAACAAAGCCCATATAAGTGCAAAGACAATTGGTAAGAAAATGATTGCAAGTTTCATCATTTTTTTAATCCTGTTATTTGCAAAAATAATAACTTTTAAATCAATAAGAAAATATAGGTACTTTATCTAAAAAAGTAGGGTCGAGGTTAGATCGACTGTCAATCCCTAAAAGTTTGAATAAAGTTTGAGTAAAAAATTACGATTCCTTGAGATCGCAGTTATAGCTAGACGGGTGTACTTTTCATTAGCCAGTAGTTAGGTTCAGTCATAGTCTATAATTTGCGGGAAACAGGGCTGCTGGAATGGTGCTGGTATGGCATTTTGTTAACTTTTTTCGAAAGTCAGCTTAATCCAAAGCGTTTTGTTTAGTTTATCGAACATTATTAGTCGAAGAAAGTTTCTATACAGAGCCATTGGAAGACCAGCAATGATGGCTTTCATGATCTTAGTGGGAACATATTTAACAACTGGTCAATTTATCCCTGGTGTTTTTTAATGGAAAATAAAAATCAATCAAGAAATATTGATCCTCAAAAAATAAGAGCAGAAAATTTAAATGGCAAATTTGCTCTTGTTGGTCTAATTGCTCTTGTTGGAGCATACATAACAACTGGTCAGATTGTACCCGGAATCATTTAATTTTTGATGATTTGATAATTTCCCATGCCTCTGATGCAGTGTCTGCATATTCAAAAAGATTTAAGTGTTCATCTTCAATTAATCCAAGATTAGCTAGGTATTCGAAATTTATTATCTTATCCCAATAATTTCTACCAAAAAGTATGATTGGGATTTTATTTTTCATGCCTGTCTGACAAAGTGTCAATAGTTCAAATAATTCATCTAGTGTTCCAAAACCTCCAGGAAAAAATACAGCAGCTACTGATCGCATAACAAAATGGATCTTTCTTAATGCAAAATAATTAAATTTAAAGCAAAGACCGGGAGTTATAAAAGCATTTGGGATTTGTTCATTAGGGAGACTGATATTTAACCCTATAGACTTACAATCTGCTTCAAATGCACCTCTATTAGCAGCTTCCATAATTCCTGGCCCCCCACCTGTCACAATCACATGAGAATTACAGTTTTTATTTTGATTACTAATTGAAGCAAGTTTAGAAAACTCCTTTGCAGATTGATAGTAATGACTAATTAGAAGCAAATTTTCTAATCTATTTAAATTTCGTTTTAGAAGTATAGATTTAGGATTTTTTTTAATTAACTCTTTTATATTTTCAATTCTCTTTTTTGTATTTGATTCTTCTGTAATACTTGCGCCTCCAAAAATAATTATGGTTGAAAGAATTTTATTTTCTTCAAGGATTAAATCTGGTTTAGTAATTTCAAGAAGCATTCTGACTCCACGCATTTCATTTCGGCTAAGTAAACCAATATCTTCGTGAGCCAATTTATAAGTATCAGAATTAATAATTAAATTCAGGTTTTTAAAATTATTAATTTTATGCGACATATGCTTTTTCGTTTTTTTCATTTCAAACAAGAGTTTTAACTTTTTTTTCTAGAGGATTAAAATAGACTCTTTTGATTTTGCTATTTTCGTAAATCCAATAAACAGGTGGACTCTTCCTGGCCTTAATTAAATTAATTTTGTTTAATTTTTGTGGGATAAATTCTTTGGCAGGATCAAAAAATTTATCTCTTTTGGGTTGATTTAAGACAATACTACCTTCTTTCCCTGAGATTGATCTGTGATAAGTTCCTTTAGGAATTTCTAATGCTCCCATAGATCTATTTAAATAAATCACATGATGAGGCTCATCCCAGGAAGGATTTATTAAAACAAATGTCCTTTCCCCGGTGATAACTAGATTGTGGTCAATTTGATGATTGTGAACATAGTATTGCTCATTTTTTAAATCATCTGGAGGGGATATAGCTTCCCCAGAATGGATCACAACATCAGAACCATTAGAACTTTCTATGCCTGCATCGAAAAATGTGACTTTTGGAGTCTCTCTAAAAACATTTATTGGGAAGAATCTTAATTCCATAGTGCTAACTCCCTTTTATAAAATTTATAAATACTAAAAAAATTATTTACTTTTAAAAAACAACTATTTCTTGATTTTTAATTGCAACAAACCAAGCAATCTTTTTGATTTGGATAATCTATGCATTCTTTATTTAAAGTTTTTTCTAAAAAATCCACTTTCTCAACATAATCAAGATCTTTTAATTCTTTGTTTGGAACCGTGAACTGAGTTTGTAGTTTCATTTTCTGTTCTCCTAATTAATACTGTTTTTTGAATCCATTCCAAGTTTGCGAAAACCTTAATCCCAAATAAGAAATTAAAATTGTCCAAAATAAAATCTCTATACCTAAATTAGTCATTTGATTGGCCTCCTTTCTATCTGATTATTCTTTAGTACGGGTATTATGTAAAAATCAAGCGTAAGAATACCTAAAAGTTAAAATTTTAATCACAAAAAATCTTGCAATGGTTGTTACTAGGATGTTCTGTACATTCGTTATTCCAATAAGCTTCAATTTCTATGAGCTTATTGTCATATGAAAGGTCTTTTTTATCCAAATTAATTTCTTGGATAGTAAATGTGTCATTTAGTGCCATAAGACTTACCCCTTACCTACAACTATGTTCTAATTCATTTGAATAGTTAATTTCAAGTTGTATGTGTGCGGTAAGAGGAACAAAATTGTACGGATTAAGGATCAAAAAAAAATCTCAAATTATCAATGACTTCAAGGAAAATATCTTCAAAAATTTTATTCTAACTTTAATAAAATTTGTATAAATTTTGCTTAGAGATTATATTCTCTTAATACTTTCTCAGGTCTGCCAGTATCTATTATTCAACTAATCTATCTGCATATTCTCTTAAAATCTCAGCCATCTTTTGAGGTGGAATTTCTTGTTGATATTCTCTACATAAATCAAAAAATTTATCTAAGAAATCTTTCATTGAAGAGGACATAAAAATTAGCGTTTCATTTTAAAAGTAAAGTATGCAAACCCACCAAGCAATAGAAGACTCACAACCCCATAAGTAATCGCTATGCCGTACATGTAAGTCATTTATTTATAAAGACATAAGCAGAATATAAATAAACTAAGAAAACTCCAATAGCTATTGAACTTCCATAAATAAGAAAGTTCCAAAATCTATATAATTTAGGTTTTTTAAATTCTTTTTCTTCTTCTTTAGTAATCATTTATTTTCTTTTTCTTTTCTGGCAGCATTACCTTTTGCTCTTAATACCAAAGTTATCGTAAGGGCAGCGCTTAATATCACAGCATCAATTAATAGGTGCGGGGAAATATTCATCAGCTGAAAAGAGAAATAAGAAGAGTCATTATCTTTTCAAAAATAAATCTATTAATCATTAAAAAAGAGGGTTTATCCCTCTAAGTTTAGATCAACTGTCAATCACAGTCTATTTTAGCTTTTAGCTTCTCTAAAAAAACAGTATTTTATTTAGCCAGAGCAAGAGAAGGCACCTGCAAGAATATTTTTAAAAATTGGTGCTTGGCCCAAGGCATATAAAAAGAAAGTTGATGATGCGAGAGTAATAGCTATTTTAGAAGCCCTGTTAACTTTCAAATTTGAGACTTTTGCAAATGCAGAGTTCATTTTTTCTTTAATTTATTGATTTTATAATAGCTGCAAAAATTAAATATTCAGCATCAATATTTACCAAAGAATAATTTTATTGCTCCTTTTTCTTAGCTTGCATTTTTATTAGCTCAAATTCTTTTTTAGAAACTATTCTGATTTTGTATGCTGGATATCTTGTCTTCCACCATTTATTGATCGAAATAGCTATTACTTCTAAATTTTGGGTACAAATATTGACCCATAGAGTTTTAGTTTCAACTTCTTTGTAGAATTCCCAACTTGTAGGTGAAGCCATTAAAAATCGCAAATGAAAAAATTCAATAAATTATGGGAAATGGTCCATAAGCTAAAACTTTTGTTTTTTTAATAACTGGATTTAGTTGAAGATATAGAGTTTTCATTAAGTGGTAATAAAAAACTTTTAACAAAAGATTTATATCACTTTCGCCTTCTAGGAAAGTATTAATTTAATTTTATAACGAGTTTCAATTAAAAAATATCTCCGCAAAGAAGGGGCCAAAAATTGACCCCTCTTGGTGAAACTCTTCCAAAGAAACACCATTAAAATCTTACTCTGAAAGTTGCAAAGTTAAACAAATTAAAAAATCTAGATTAACAATTTATGCGGCCTTTTTAAAAATGGTTCATATTCCTTAAAAAGTTATTACTTTTGCGGGTACTTATTTTTCTATATCTTTGATTTATATCCAGGATATACTTTCTAGCTTTCTTGTCACTTTCAATTTTCTTTTTTCGAAGTCGTAAAGCCCTTAAATCTTCTATGGACATGAGGCCATCATCTTTATTGAAATTTAAATGATCAAATTGCATCAGTTTAAGAAATTAAATTTATTCTTTAAGTGCAAGATTAACAACCTTATCTTTATTTGCAATAGAGATAATTAACCAACTTAAATCAAATTAGTTATTTAATTTTCAGAAAGCTATGAATTTAAGTATTAAAAACTTTCTAAAATCAAGAAAAACTTTTTATGGAATTAGATGGAACTTCTACAGATACAAATGATTCTCCATAATGAGATTCGGCTGATCTTATCAGTAACCAGTAAAAGAAATTTACTAAAGCTTTCTCCACGAGGATTTAGTAATTAATTTAAATAAACTCATCATTAGTGTAATAGCAATATACAAAATAAATTTATTGCGCAATCAAGATATTTACCTCATAAAGCATAGTTGCATATTAATTAAGAAAAATTTGCACTCTCAGGCTTTAGGTAGCGGACTAAATCCTCGTGGAGTATTGAACTTTAGCCCGCTCTATTTTTTTAGCAAAAGAAAAATAGCACTGCAAGGTAACTAGATCTCCAATTATTATATTCAATTCTGAATTAACCTTTATTGGTTAATTGATCAAGAGTATCTGAGCAAATGTCGGTGTTGTTTATTGTATAAAAATATTACAAACATTAGTTATATCAATTGATTCAGTATTTTTGCTTATTGATATATTGATTCTAAGAATAATATTATTATTGATGCCTAGAGAAGGTTTAATTGTGATAAAAATAATTAAATTTTTTAAACTACTTAAGAGAAGAATTGATATTTATAATGCAGAGGCTGAATTAAAATTTATATTGGAAAATAAATAATGGGATTCCCACATTGCCCTATTTGTGTAGTTCTAGCATTTGTTTCAGTTTTTATGGGAGTTACTCGTAGTTATATGTTTTATATTCTTTTTAGGTTGTTTGTGAGAGCAGAATCTAAATTTAAATTGAAGTTTAGTTTCTATTAATTATTGACATCTAAGTATAAATACTTTATAAAGAGATTGTAGTGAATACTACAAAATCGTCCGATCTACCATCTGATAGACCGCAGTACGACTCAAGCCATAGGACGGGGACTTGAGCAAGTTAAGGAGCTGCACATGGTAAACATGTATTTCAATGGAAAGTCATTCGTATATTGTAGAAAACAAGAAGAAAAGATTATAAAGCTTACTTATAGAGGATCTATTTACTTGAAATAAGATTTCTAATTTTAAAAAAAATTTGAACATTTATTGACGTTTTTGGGTTAAGTATTTATTAATACTTAATAAGAATTACTTATATTGAATATATTTTTTGCCTATTTAAAAATTCATATATTCGTATATTTTGTAACGAGAAATTAATTTTAAAATAATTAATTTGTAACTAGATTTTTAAAAGGTTATGCAACCTATTTCTGAGGAACTTTACAAAAAAATAGTTGAGAGTTCTAAAAAATGAGTAAGTTACTAATTGCTTTATTGGCTTTAGATATAGGCGTTAGTCTTTCTAAAGTTTTTATTTTTACCTGAAAATCAAATTACTTAGCATAAAAGAAGCAATTGTTTTCTAAAAAAAGAAATAGTTACTGAGTATTCTTTAATCGATGTATTTATTTTATAAAATAAAAATTAAACCAATAAAAGAGCTACCTACAAGTAGTAGCACCATTAAAAGAGCTATTAACTTTTCTAATCCCATAAAGATAAATCCGAATTTCCTGTAGATCTTTGCATCCAGTGAATTTTCCAAACATTATTTACTTTTTTAAAAATTGACGTAACTGTTGGTAAGTCATCATTAGGTGTCCCTTTATAAGTAAATTTTGAACCTAGTGTAAAAATGCACATTACTATGTTGTCGCTTAAAAATTCGAATCGGTGAATTTTGGTTATTTCTGCCTTTTCTTGAACTATATGACCAGTAATCATTTGTTCGAACCCTTTCGCATCTATAGGATTACCACTCGGTCTTATGAATAAAAAATCTGGAGTCGCATTGTCAATAAAAAATGAGGCCATTTTTTTTGGATTGGCAAACTCATTTAATAATGAAATTATTGTTTCTTTATCATTCATAAAAAAAGGGAAATAACCCTTCTAGTTTAGATCTACTATTTAAAATGTACAAATCAAAATGGGATAATTCTAAAAAACTTGTTAGTATATTCGAAATAATTAGATTTTTAATATAAAACATGATCAATTCATTAAACAAATTATTGCCCGTTGGCAAAAAGTTCAAAAAATATTTGCCTTTCTTTATTGGATTTAAATTACTTACATTTACTGGATTTCTTACTTATTTAATGAATCGCTAATTGATATAACCATAACAATAAAGTTTAACTAAATTAAGATCTAGTGAATAAAGAAGAACGAACTAAAAGATTTAAGTCTATGTCAAGTATGCAAAGACAAAAACTGATATTAAAGAAGATGAAAGAGAGAGGTATAGAGGTGGGAAGTGGAATTCCGAATAAAAAATACGATAGCAAAGAGGTTTATGAATTAATTCATATTGCAAATTGCTTCCCAGAATTAAGAGAGAAAAAATAAAAATTGTATTTAATTTTCTTTATTTAAATTATTTATTTTGGCTCCCTTATTGCAGTAATAATTAATCCGCCTATCAATGCGAGATTCATAAATACTGCTCTTTGATGAAAAGGGAATAAATGAAAAATTATTGTTGTTGGAATAATAAATAGTAATAAAAAGACTGAACCGATTTTTTGATTTTCTCCAAATATAAAAAATCCAGAGCCCAAGATAAGACATATAATAGCTCCCACTAGAAGAATAGATGCAAATTGTTCAGGAATCCCTTTTGAAGAAATATATTCAACTGTTCTCTCAAAATCATTTATTTTGCTTGGTATTGCTGAGATAAATATTGCAGAAATTGATAATCTTGAAAAAAAATCTAAAAAAGATTTGATACTTTTATTTTTCAAAAAAGAATTTTTCATAATCTTATTATAAGAAAAAAATTTTATGCATTTGATAAATACTTTATTAGTCCGAAATACTTTTAAATTTTTCTCAAAGAGGTTTAGCTTAATTAATAGAAATCTTTTTAATTAATGTGAATCTTTTTAAGGTTATTAATAGTAATTTATGAATTCTCTTTTTATATTTATGAAATGATAAATTTAATTAAAATAAAAATGTTTAAAAAATTTATTTTAACTTCTGTTTTACTTTTAAGTTCACTCATAACTATATATCCTTCAAAAAAAGAAAATACTAATTTTTTCGATTATTGTTATTCTCTAGAAAAAATAATTTCTAGAAATACATTAGAAAAAAGAAAGAATCTATCGAAGAATTTTAAGTCTTTAGCAAAAGATATTGCTCTATTTGGGACTAATAAAACTAATGGTAATTTTGCCAATAAGATAATTGATCAATATAAAAAATCCAAAAAATTATTTATTATAAATTTTGTTCCAAATAAAATTTATTGTTTAGCAGGATATTGGATTGAGGAGGTAAGTCCAGGAAAATTTGAATCCATTTTCTACGAGAAAACCAAACAAAAAATAAATGAATATAAGAATACTAAAAAAGAAGTAGATGAATTTATTAAAGAAATTAATTTAGAATATAAATCTATAAAAAAAGAAATTAATGATTTTTTTTAGAAAATTAAAATCTTTTCTCAAATGAAATCGATTTATTTGTTATGGTCGATTCATTTTTTTAGATTTCGAAATAAAAAATAATAGTAATCCCAAAATGATTACAAGTCCAAACATTGATAAAGAATAAATTATTTTTTTTGCTATTAAATTTAAGTTTATTTTTGGTAATTTTTTTAGTGAAGTGTAATTTTTTATTTGGACTTTCTTGTGCCCCCGTAGGAATAATCATTATGTGTAGAAATTACAATCCAACATTCTTTACAACAAAAAATCCAGTCTCTATGAATTATGGATTTAACTCTGTAATGAATTTTATCTGGCTTATGACATAAATCACATTTTTTCAATCATCTTTGATTAAGCTAAATCAATTTTATATAAAAATTAGGTTGATTTAAAATATTCACGAAAATAATTTTATCGTGTCATTATAAGAATGCACTCTACTTATCCTGAAGCAAAGCAGTGGTTTTGTATAGTGCGATTATTTTAATTACCTAAAAAAATTTCTAATTTATACTTTTTAAAATTCTTTTAGGAACCTAATTTTCATATGAAAATTATTAGATAATTTTTACAGCTTTCATTAAAAATAAATTTTTGATTATACATCTAAATTAGAACTTTAGAAAGAAACTCACGAATCATATTTAATTAATTTTATTATGATTTTATTGATTTTTTAATAGTATGAACATTTACCTATTTTGGATATTATTTTTAGCTTTATGGGCAATAGTACCCTTAATGATTATTAAAGGTAGAGTAGATGAAGAGACTAAGATTCAGACTTCACCAAAAGTTAAAGAAAAGAAAAAAGGTTGGTTTAATTAACAGAATCTCTGAATTAGTAAAAATAATCTATAAGGTAAATTTTAAAAATTCAAATTAAAGTTTAAATTAAGTTTATTTATTAAAAGTGAAAAAATTAAAAAATAATTTTCTTTATTTGGTTGTGCTTGGAGGTAGAGCAGAAAAAGCTAATATTGAACTACATGATGTTAGATGGGTTGTTGGATCTAAAATTGAGGATACATACGATACTTTAAGAAAGGATTGGTTTGGATCTCTACAAGGTTTGCATATTGATAGCTATAAAAAAATAAAATATATAGATGGCTATAAGATTAATTTAAAATATTTTGAAAAAGATAAAATAGATAAAAAGCAATTAGTAAAAAAAAATAAGGCAAAAAATTATTTATGGTTTGTCAATATTGGAGGCTATAATCCAACTTCCATGCAGGAAAAACATGAGTTTGGATTGGTTACAGCTTCAACTAAATTAGAGGCAAAAAATATAGCTAAATCTAAATGGCTTATTGGTTGTAAAAAAAAGCATAAAGATGATCTTGCTTCTTTAGAAATGATAATTAGTTGTGATAATTGTGAACAAATAAAAAAAATAGGTAATTGGCAAATAGAATTAACTCCAGAAAATAAATTTATTCAAGAAAACAACTTTCCTGATTGGTACGGTTATCAAAAAATAGACGGGGAATAAAGATCTAAGAACCTTTTACAGGCAAAAGAAATTTGTTAAATATTTATATTCTTATTTATGTGCTTAAAATATTAAAAGGAACTTGATTTTCTTAATAAATAAATTCCACCTCCCAGAGAAATTAAGACAGGTAACCATGCAGCAAAAATTGGAGGTAAAATTCCTTTTACTCCGAACGAACTAAATAAAAATGACATAACATAATAAATTAATATAAGAATTACGCTCAATCCAAATCCCTGACTTTTTGAAGATCTTAAATTAGATTTAGATCCAAGACTGCTTCCTATTAAACCAAATACCAAGCATGCAAAAGGTAGAGTGAATTTTTCTTGAATACGGACTTTTATTCTTCTTACTTCCTTCAAATTTCCTGTTTTTTCATAAATCTTTTCTGCTTGTATAGCCTGCTTTAAAGTCATTTCATTTGCATCCTTAGGCACTTTTGCTAGCTCCATAGGTCCTTCCACAAATGGATATGTATACTCTTTAAATTGAATATTTGTAGTTTGTCCGCTTGGATCAATTGATACAATACTCCCTTCAGAAAATATCCAAGAAGAACTTTTTTTATCAAATCTTCCATTCTTTGCCTTTAAGATTTGTTGAAAATCTTCTCTGGAAAAATCTAAAACTGTAACTCCCTCCATAATATTGTTTTCATACCATGAAGCATAAAATATATGAGTAAGATAAGTATTTATTTTTGTTGGTTTATTATTTGATGAATTTATCCTAGAACCATATCTTGAAAACATAATATTATCTTTTCCTTGTTCTGCGCTAAAAGAACTTCCTATTCCTGCTCTTAATGTCGTTTCAGCTAATTTATTACTCGCAGGAACTAGATTATCGTTAAAGTAAAAAGTTAATCCTGTCATAAATATTGAAAGAGCAATAGCTGGAGAAATAATTCTTAAAGTTTTTATACCTAAAGATTTCAATGCCAGCAATTCAGAATTGCTTGATAATTTTCCATAGGCTAATAATGTTGAAAGTAAAACTGCCATTGGGAACGATAAGACTAAAAAACTGGGTAAACTAAAAAAAAGAACTTTTAAAGCTAAAAATAAAGGTAAACCAAATTCAACTATTTTCCTTATAAGATCAAACATTACCCCCACTGATAATGAAATAACTGTAAAAGCAGAAATTGCAAATATCATGGGAGGTATTATTTGTCCTAATATCCATCTATCTATTAAGGGAAGTAAATACCAAGGAGAAATTATTTTATTAATGGTTTTTTTAATTAGTGATTGATCTGAAAGTTTCAAAAGAGATTTATTTGTTTTTTTACTGCCTTTTTTAATATTATAAAATATCAATGATTTAGAAACCAATATGAAATTCATAGTTAAGAAAAATATTTTAATTCTTTAAATTTCAATAAAAAATTAGAAAAATAATTTATTAACACTTGCAATAAAATAAGAAATTTGGTTTCTTTAAAAAAAAGAGTTAAAGCATGAAAAATAAAAATTTCACATACGAATGCAATTGCATACACTGCCAACAAAAATTAAATCAAATTAATAATGCAAAACTATATTGGGATAAATTAATGTTAAGAAAAAAGTTAGTATAGTTTCTCTACTAAATTCTCTAAGGTTTTCAAACTTTATTAAGCTATTTGTTTTGAAATCTATTATTTAAAGGAAAAAAATAAGTTGTACGCACTCTAGATCTTTAGTATTTAACTCTTTTTAAAAAAAAACTATACTACTTAACCTTTTGATTTTTTTTGTAGATCATATTTTCTCGATTTAAAAGAAAAAGGATAATCAAAATACAAGATGGTATGAGAATAAAATCTAAAGACATGAATTTTGTTAAGTCTATTTTTTATTTAGCAAATAAATAAATCTTTGACATAAGTTTTTATCTCTAAGATTTTTTTCTATAGGTTAAATAATTATTTGTATGCCTAGTAACTTTGCTTGCTTTTAAAATTGAAAGAGCCTGCAAGTATCCCACTGGCAAGCTCATGACGATCTAGTTAATTCAGATTTTTGATTTAACCAGCTAAGCACTTCCTAAATGCTACAAATATTCTACTAAGTAAAATTACTTACTGTGAGTATAAATGCTTATAAGTTATAATTGATTGCGAATTTGATAATAAAAAGTGATTTTAAAATGAGGCTTGTTAATTTTTTTAAACAGAAATGTCACATATTTATCCATAAAGTAAATAATTAGAGGAAAATTATTAGAGATTTAAGTTTACATAAGTTAATATTTGTGTTACTTTAGTTAACAATTATTATCTTTTTAATGACAAAATCAGGAGTTACTACAGAATCAGGTGGAAGGCAGAATATGTTCCCATCAGAGACTAGGCCTTACATTGATGAAACTGTTTCTTACGATGGATATCCTCAAAATGCAGAGAAAGTAAACGGTAGATGGGCTATGGTTGGTTTCGTTGCATTATTAGGTGCTTATGTAACAACTGGACAGATCATTCCAGGAATTTTTTAGTTTCTAAGTAATTGTTTTTATAGACTTTTAGTTTAATTTATATTAATTAATACTTTTAAACGAAAGATCTAGATTTTATTTTAAATTTGAAAATAAGAAAAACCAGATAAAAGTTATGGCATTCAAGCTAAATATTATTCCTAGAAATATATAAGCAAATTTTTTGCCAATAAATGCTGTCTCTGGTTCAAGCTTTACTCTCATTAAATCCTCGAAATATCTTGATAAAGATAGCATCTTTTAACAAGTAAATTTAATTTTTAAAGGAGAAAAAATAATCAAATTAATATTTCTTTTAAAAATGTTTTTTATATTAATCATTTTCCTTTTTAGCTTTATGGGAAGAAAAATTATGTTCTTTCATATTGTTTCTAATAAACTTTCTTAATTTGATTTGTTTCCAGGGAATATAGATTTTAAAATTAACAAAAAAATCTTTGAATCTAATTTTTAGAAATAAGATAGTGTTTTTATATTGATTTTTAACACACTTTTTTGTTGCAAATAGGATTATTCAAACCGCAATTAATAAAAACCAATTATTATCAAAAAAATTCCATTAAGAAAAGCCTAATTAAATGAAATTAGGCTTTTTAAAAAGATAAAAGATTAATTTAGATAAAGCCAGGAATAATTTGACCTGTTGTTAAATATGCTCCAATTAGAGCAATAAAGCCTATCATTGCGAATCTACCGTTGAGCTTTTCAGCAACAATTTTTTCTTTTTCTACAATTTTTGTTTCGGTATTTTTCATTAGAACCAGCCAGGAATAATTTGGCCTGTGGTTACGTAAGCGCCAACTGCGGCTACGAAGCCTAACATTGCTGCCCAACCATTAAAACGTTCTGCTTCTGGAGTCATTTTATTAATGTAATTGTTAACAAATATAACATAATTATTTAAAAGTGTAAAGATAATGAGTGATTTTTCCTTGTTTTGTCAGAAAATTTTAAAAAATGCTACATATGTGTATCGTAATATACTTTAGTATTGTTTTAATTTTTGTTCTGATTTTTTTTAATTTGAAAAAAAAATATAAGCTTTTCACCTTTTTTTTTAAGAGGTATACCCTCATTTAGAGGTAATTTAAATTAATATGTTATGAGAGTCAGCTAGTAGGGATACAGGCTGACTCTTTTTTGAGAATTTTTGGTTTTTGAATAAGATTAGTTTTTAGAATTCAAATAATTGCTATTAATAAATTAGATATATATGAATTTATGTCATTCTCGACTTACTACATGCATTTAATTTTTGGAAGGATTCCTTCTCTGATGAGTTCCGATTTAATACTTTATATCTTGCCTGCTCTTACTATTTTTATATTATTTTTTAGTCTTAAAATAATGTTTTTTAAATCTCCAAAATTGAGAAAGATTAGATAAAACAGGATTTAAGAATTATTCTTTGTATTGAAGTGCCCAATTTTTTTAAATTTTGGATAATAGACTTTTTTTTTCAGCAACTCAAAGAAACAGAAACTGCATTGGTGATGTACTATCGAGAATCATAAAAAAAGGTTCAGTATTGGAAATCGGGAGTGGCAGCGGTGAACATGGAGTGGTTTTTCAAAAACGCTTTCCTAGAATAATTTGGCAAACAAGTGATCTAGAGTTAGTTCATAGAAAAAGTATAAGTGCTTGGATTAAGTATGAAAACTTAACTAAGAAAATGCCCCAGCCTCTTGAGATTGATGTAGAAAAAATACCTTGGAAAATTCCATTGAGATTAGCTCATTCCTTGCAAGGAATAGTCTCTATAAATATGATTCATGTAACACAGTGGTCTTGTGCTGTAGCGCTCTTTAAAGAGTCAGGAAAATTACTCAATAAGGGACAATTTTTGATGTTGTATGGGCCTTTTAAAATTTGTAATAAACATACAAGTCAAAGTAATTATTTTTTCGATAATTCATTGAAAATGCAAAATGATCTTTGGGGTATTAAAAATCTTGAGGAGGTTTGCGATGAGAGTAAGAAAAATGGTTTTTCTCAAGAAGATATTATTAGGATGCCTGCAAATAATTTTTCAATAATTTTCAGAAAAGTTTCTTGATAACTCAAATACAAATATAAATAAGTCGTTCAAATTCATCATGTTAGATGATCAACCAGATAGTTTTTTGCTCCATTCTTTATGCTTTTGATCTAAATCTAAAATTTTCTCTCCTAAACTCAATTGTCTTTCTAACAATTCAACTTTTGTAAGTGTTATTTTTTCAGAATAAAATTTAATAGGCTGCTTGCCATGCAAGTTGTCACCACTCATAGGATTTTAAAATTGTAAGTATTTTCTAAGATGAAAAATTAGTTATTGCTAATTCTTTTATATTCTTTTCAGATTTGTGTAAATTAATGTGATAAAGAATTGAGGCTTATTGTGTTTTTAATCCACCATTTTGTATGAAGATTGCCATATATATCTTCCTCTCTTAATGTCTGACTTAACAGCAATGCAGTTGCAAGCAATATTCCATAGAGCTTTGTGTATTGGATCAGGATTAAAAAGATATGCTTTTTTAAAGGCTTTTTTAATTAAGACAGTTGCCTTTTTTGCATGGTAGTGAGGGATCGTTGGACATACATGATGAACGACATGGCTAGAACCTATATTATGGTGAAGAAAATTAAGTATTCTACCGTAAGGCCTGTCAATAGATAGAAATGCGCCTCTCATAAAGGAAAATTCCGTATTTGAAAGATGAGGTACATCTGAATCTGTATGATGAAGCCATGTATAAACTACTAACCAACAATTAACCACTAATAAAGGACCAAAATAGAGAGCAATTACTGGAAATAATCCATACTTGAAAACTAAATAAATAATGCCTAATAATGTTAAACCTACACCAATATTTGATATCCAAACTTTCTTGGCCCATATTGATGGCCATAATGCTTTAGAAAATGGTTTAATTGGCCAAAAATGATTTGAAGTTCCATATTTAACACCTCCTGTACTTCCCGTAAGTAAATAAGCAGGCCAGCCAAATATTAGATGTAAAACAAGTTGAAGAATTCCGTAATTTTTCTTACCTAAAGAATTTGAAAAATGTAATTCTTTCACTCCTCCAACTTTTTCTGTAACTCCATTTCCTTTAATAACTAAAGGGACGTGAGTTTCTCCATAAGTTATGTTATTTGTGAATCGATGATGAATTGCATGAGAACGCTGCCAAGAAAAATAAGGTACTAGAAGTAATGAATGTAGTAAATAACCAGTTATAGATTCCAATGTCTTGTTTTTAGAGAATGCTCCATGCCCACATTCATGGGCAATTACCCAGAATCCCATTGCAGTGGTACCAGATAGTAATGCGTAAATAATCCAAATTGGGATCATTTTTGAGGTGAATGGAATAGATAAACCTATCCCAACTACTAATAATTGGATTAAAGATGATTGTAAAAGATACCTCAGAGAAGTTTTGGTATTGCACTTAAAATAGTGATCTGGGATAACATCCTGAAATTCTTTTATGCTTGGAATATCTTGATCCTCTATTACAAGCGCTTGGCCTTTGAGACCTGAAAATTTTATATTACTCAAATTTTTTTTGTTAATAATTTTGTTAAATAAAAGTGAATTTATATATCTTATTATCCATCACAGGATCTCATAATGAAAAGAATTTATAAATTTTCTTTCGATAAAGTTTTTACGATTTTAATTTCATCTTCAAATAAAATTATTGTGTCTTACATTTTTTTTCTCTTTAATTACAATCTTTTTTTATCTATTTAATTCTTTTTTATGCTGATTATCTTTGCTCTTCTTTAAAGCTTAATTAATTTAAAGACCGCGTATATACCTTTTAGGTAAACCAGATTGTTTACGTGGCTTTACTAGAATAGGCAAAACAATGACTCCTACTGTAAAAAGACAAATTGGAGCGACTACCATCAATATAGATTCTAAAGACATGAATAATTTTGAATTTATTTATAGATAGCAGGATTTTTTTTAAAAGTCATGCGTATTTATATCTATTTAGTGAGAATAGATTCAAAATTTTATAAATTATTAAGTAAAAAAGAAAAAAAGATTAAAAAACATCAGCTTTTTCATAATTCGTCCTATTTACTTGATAATTATTCAGATTAAAGATTACTTATGGATCAAGAAAAAAAGTGGATGCTTATGACTTATTATTGTCCAACTCATGGCGATTCAGGTTTAGTAAAACCGATTCAACTAACAAAAAAAGAAATTAGTAAAATTTTCTTAAAAAAAGATAGGCTTTTTGAAAATTAATTTGAAAAAAAAATAATGATCTTACGAAAATTTTATAAATTTTAATAGAAATATTTTTATGAGATTAATATCAAAATTTTTTGCGTAATTAATAATTTTTAAAAAATATAGAAATAATTAATTTCAAAATTGATCATAATCACACGTTAATTCACATTGATTGAGATCATCAGATGATATCTTTTCTAAAATTCTTAACATATCAATTTCCGAAAGCTCTCCATTCGAGTTCCATTTTAAAGTTGTTTTTCTTTGTGGTGAATTTTTTTTATTAATTTTGATCACCCCCCTTTAAATGAATTTCTAAACAACGAGTAATACATTCTTTATGACCATCTACAATGCTGCATTCAGTAATACACTCAAAATATGAATTAATAGAATCTATTTCTGTATTCTGATTGGTAGAAGCAAATGAATCATTCATAATATTGTTAGATTTATTTGGAATAGAGATATAGCACGAAATTATCTTCAATTATTTGATTTATTAAGTGAATTAGAAAAAATAAGTATTATTTACTAAATCTATATTGTACTTGGATTTACCTTTAAAAAAGCAGTTATAGTCTTTTTTAAAAGATAAAAGGAAATAATAAATTTTACTATTTAGAATTATTTTATAAGGCAATCTTTAAAAAAATCAGCATAAAGACTGATTTACTTTTCAAAAATTTAGTTAGATGATATAAAGGTACACTTTTAGATTTTCACATGAACTCAGTAATTAATTGGCTTTCGAAAATGTTAGAGAGTATGGCAAATGCATTTATGCATCCTTTAAAGAATGACTTGCCTCCATCTATTGGTACTCATGCATATAGCAGTATTCCACTAAAAAGAAAATTGAGAAGAAGGTTGAATTAGGTATTAACTTATTGGAATTAATTTTTCATTTTTATTATCCCAAATAATATATTTGAAGCAGTTTGGAAAATCTGTTAATTTTAAGAACTTTGATTTTTGGAGTAAATGAATATTTGCTTTATGACAAGCACGTAAGTTGTAATTTGGTATTCTCTCACAAAGATGATGGATACTGTGGAAGGATATGTCTGCTAAAAACCAATTTAGCCAATTAGGGATATCTAAATTACTACTACCTAAAATCGCTCCATCAATAATATCCCAATTTTTTGAATTTTTAGCATATGCATTTTCATAGTTATGTTGAACGAAAAAAACACATATTAAAATTGCTGCTGATAAGGTTAATACCAATGAATAAAATGATAAGAAAAAAACTAACCCCAACCATTTACACATAAAAAACCACCCTATTATTACTATTATGTTATTGATAATTAATTCACATAGTTCACTAAAATTATCTCCATAATCAGAAAAAGGTGGTTTGACTCTTGAATTTATAGCTAAAAGTTTAGAAATTTCTCTGTTTTTTATTTTGATAAAAATCTCTTCCAATACATCTTTAGTGAAATTAAAAATAATAATAATAAGTCCTAATCTAGGTTTTAAAACTAAGTAAAAAAAACCGCCAGGGAAAAGCATCAACCAGTTTCGAGTTACTTTATAAAATATTTGCTCTCTTTTTGTAAGTTTATTATATTCTTCAAGACTTAAAACATCTATCGGACCTTTGTAAATTTCCCAATTCCCATTATTTCTATGATGAAATGCATGATCAATAGACCATGACTTATGGGGAATTCCATTAACTAAGCCAAGTAAAAATCCAAAAAAGCGGTTTAATTTCCGTTTTGCAAAAAGAGAATTATGACCACAATCATGCATTAATGAGAATGTTCTAGATGAGAATAGAGTTAGAAGAAAAATGATAGGTATCAGTAAAAAACCTTTTATCAATGATGAAAAAGGTTGATTTAGTATTTGGTAGACAATTAACCAAATACAAATTATGGGGAATATGGTAGAAGCAATTTGCAAGAAAGCTCTAAAATTATTTCTTTTTAGAAATGGCTTTATTAAAAAACTACTTCTATTAACTTTGGGCATATTTCTCTAATTTATATTGTGAAATAATAATTCTAAAAAGTATTGATTATTTTATAGATAATAAAATATTTTTTTACATCATACTAAAGAATAAATTCTTTAGACATAGTTCTCAATTGTTCTAGATTTAACCTTTCTAAGTAATTTTTAAAATCACTAAGATTCCTAGTTGATTCAGAGTCTTTACTATCGTAAAGCAGGCTATTAGAAATTAACTCAATAAGATGATCTTTATCCATAACTCCTTATAGACCATAATTCTCGATTAAAAAATTAAGATCTTGAATTCGAGATTATTAAGTCATCTATAAAAAAGTAATTTTTATAAATTTTTTAAATCTTGTTCTATTTTTTTTAATCTTTAATTTATAGTTTTTGTTCCTTAATTAAGTCTTTTTTTCTATGGAAGTTCTTTGTTTAAAGGCGAACTAAAATATTTCTGATAAGAAACAAAAAAAACTGCTATTCTTACTGCAATACCAAGAGCACCAATTATTAAAATTGGAGATGTAGGTAAGTCATAAAATGGAATTGACAATGTTCTTCAATAAAATTCAATCCTAACTATCTTATAAACAAAACAATGAATGATAAATACTTATTCTTTACCATGTTTTATAGGTAATTAATTTATTTATTTTTTCAAAAAATAAATAAGGTTTATATTTAATTAATTTTAAAAATAAGTAATTTTACAGCTGTCAAAGAATGAATAACTAATAATGATTAAACTAGTAAATATTTTTTCATGAAAAAAATCATTAATAAAAAATATAATAAAAATGAACCATGGTTTAAATGGTTAACGAGAGAACTTAATTCTTATGAAGCTTTTCAGGATTTCGACTCAGGTAAGAACCCACTAGATGTCGCAGAGGATTTTATTTCTCTTAATAAGATTGCTATCTCAGAAGTTTTCGAGAATTTTGATGAGGAAGATAAAGATACACTCGATCAGTTTCTTAAATTAACCGAATGCGAGATGCATGTGTTTAGAATGCTTGAAAAACAAATAGAGTTAAGAAATAAGATAAGATATGTAGATTTTAAAAAAAGAAAAAATTAAAAAGTTAATTTCTATATAAGTTTATTTTTTCCTTTACCAGTCTTGCCAAAGCCTAACCAGATAAACCACAAGATCCACCCGAAGATAGGTATTAAATTAATAAAGATCCATTTCCAATCTTTTCCAAAATCTCTGATTCTTCTAATATCAATAGCTATTTGAGGAATGATACAAACTATTCCATAAGCGTTGAAACCAAAAGTTTTTAAAAATATTGGGATAGTTAGGAAAGAAATTATAAAATTCGCTAATTGAACTAACCACCAGTCCGATCGAGATGTGAATCCGTTAAATTCTGTAGCTTTAATCCAAAACTCTTTATATGAATTTAAAAGCTTATTAAGCATTAATTAAAAAATTTAATGAATTTACCATTCTCAATTTAATCTTCAATTTATCAAAATGTTATTTATTTACTAAATAGGATCAAATAAATTCATATCATTTGAATCTTTTTTTGCGATCTCATCTTGATTTGGTAATGAACAGAATCCGTCTTTGCAAATCATCTTTTCTTTTGCAATACTCGTAGATTCTGGGAATATATTTTTATTATTGTTATTTAAAGATTCTTTCAGCATTTATGTAAAAAAATGAAATCCAATATTAAATTAATAACTAAATTTATTTTGATAAGCAACAAAATTAATATTAATTATTTATTTATTTACTTTTTTTGATTTGGTAAGTCTCTCCAAAATAAAGCCATTATATAAATGAATAAAGATATAGAGCAAATATAAAGTAAAGAATTTAGGTGCATGTTTATTTATTAAAGTAATTACTAATAGAAGGCCTTTCACAAAAAAGGTATATCAATGGATTGGTAATTGTTTAACTTAGTAATCATACAAATTCTAGTATTTATTTGAGTTTTTTATGATTTCCCAAAACTTTTATAAGGAAAAGTTTTTATATATAGGGAATATATTTTTTAGTTTTAAAACTTATAAATCTAAGTTTTTAATAAATTTAGGGAAAATTACTATATTGTTAAATTTTATTTGTGATATTTATAATCTATCCTTATTAATTTCTGTTAAAGCCTTTCTACCTTCTTTGAGGGTCCTTAAGACAAGCGAGGAAAGAGAAAATATAATAAGAATAGTTAGTATTATTAGGGAAAAAAGAGTTGTATCGAAATTAATAGTCAATTTACTGGACTTTTTTAAAAGTTTGTAATTTAAAATTTAATATATTTTCAAACGTTTGATTTAGAGTAGGCAGGTATCAACATTCCACCATCTTGATCGTCGTTATTGTCATCATCAAACCCGCCTCCAAGAAGTAACTCAATAATTACAAGAACAGCTATTGGGTAAAGACACCATAATATCGCCGTAATAGGACTTACTGAGGAAGAAGCTGTGTAAAATTCTGTCATAGATTGATACTAATCTAAAGAAACAATAATTGTGGATCCTTAGGGCAGGGGGATTCAATATTTCTATAAATATTCTTTAAAAACTTTTTCTGTCCTACGAATAGATCTTTGGTATGTATTGATATTTTAATTCTTAAAATCAATTTGAATAATAATTTTCTTAAACCTACTGAGAAACTAATAATGACATAATGAATCGCGCGATTGTTATTTTTTATACTTAACAATAATTGTACAATTTTGATTCAAAAACTATTATTTATCTTGATTTTATAAATTCTATGTTTTCTTTTACTTTTGATCCTTTGGCTGCGATATTTGGTATCTCAGGAATTGTAGGCTTCTTTTTCTTCGTTTCTGCTGCTAAGGGAACTTCCAGTATCAATACAAAACCAAAAAAGGAATTAGATTAGAACTTATTGTGTCAGAAAACTAAATTGAAATTTTAATTTAGTTTTTAAAAGGCTTGTTAATTATTACTTATTCCATTGTTTAGAAATAAATTCAAGAAAATCTTTTAGATCCTCTTCAGGACAATTTGTTTGTTTTTGTAAATCAATGCAAATTTGCTTAATATTTTCAAAAGCCTTTTTTACTATTTCGTTTTTTTCAATAACCTCAAAATATTCTTGATCAGTAAAAGGCATAATATTAGTTTCCTTCTTGAAAATTATTTATTAACCATATTTTATCTACATTGTCTTAACAGTAAAGAAGAAAAAATCTTTTTTCTTAAATTTAGCTACCCAATCGATAATGTTTTTTAATACTTTTGGTTACTTCCCATTCGCAGTTAAGTCCAGCAGGAAACTCAACAAGATCTCCAGCTTTAATCTCGTAAATGTCACCGTTTTGGGTACTTATTTTCGCTTGACCTTCAATAATTAAGCAAATTTCCCTATCATCGTAATTCCATTGAAATTTGCTTGGCTCACATTCCCAAATAGGCCAACTTTTTATTCCATACTGAATTATTACGCTTGCACTACAGGGGGAAGATATTAGAACTTTCACGAAAATAGTTCGGATATATTTTTTTATTTTACAAATAAAAGAAATTCTTATTTTCTAGAATGTGTATTTCTTTACTGTCTTTTATTTTTTTTCGTTTATCATAAAAAAAATTTCTAATTTATGGATGAGCTTTCTGTATTGTCAATTTCGCTATCTATAGCTTCTCTAGGGATATTTTTTTTATTTTTTGCTTCTAACGATGATGATGACCAAGATGGAGGTAAGTTGATTAAATCATTAGAAAGAATTAATTAATTTCAAGTAAATAATACATTTAAGAGAGATTTATAACCTATAAAGCCTGCATAAATACAGCTTAGAAAAATTACATAAACCTCCATTGTGCCGAGTCTTTTTTTCTTTAAAATTTTCATTGGTTCTGAGTGTTTATAGGCTAATTTTATTTAATCTGATTTCTATTAACATGAGTATTTTTTACATTAACACTGAGATTAAAGAATTATTAGTGTCAAGCCAAAAAATAAAAAACAAGTAAAAAATATTATTTTTTTGGTAATTTCTCTTTCCTCATTCTTAGCAAAAAATAAGGAAATTACTGGAGATGTGCTTAATAAAGCCCATCCTACTCCTATGGGAAGGGTTTTAAAAACAACTTGTTGTAGCAATATTCCTATATTTGTTCCAAGAAGTATTGAAAGCAAAAATTTTTTTTTTTGTTTTTTTTCTATGTTTTTTAAGAAAAAATTAATCTTAAATCCTTTTAGACTAATCAAAAAAATTATTGCACCTAATAATCTTATTTCAGTTGTAAGGAAAGGAGATAAATTGCTTTGAAGGAAAACCATCCTTGATAAAAGACCTCCAAGAACAGCACATAAAACTGATAAAAAAGGAAAAGCAAAAATCTTAAAGTTATTTTTTTCTGAGAAAGATGAGTTTTCCTCTTTAAAATCGCTACCTTTTCTTAGAATTATGAATAGCGCAATCGTTACTATAATTATTCCAACCCATGATTTAGTTGTTAAATTTTCATTAATAAAAAATTCTCCTGACAAAGCTGCCATTAACGGAGAAAGAGTTTCTATAGATAAAGTTTTTCTTGTACCAATTGTTTGTAGTGACTTTAAATAGAAAGTATCACCTAAACCAATACCTATTATTCCACTAATTAGTAGTATAAATATGTTTTTTAATGTAGTTGTAGAACTTAGATTGATAAAAGCAGGTATAAAAATTAAAAAAGCTATTATATTTTTTGTTAAATTAATATCTATTGATTTATATTTTTGAGTTTGCGCGCGCCAAATAAAGCACGCATATGTCCAAGATGTAGCAGCTCCAAAAGCAGAAAGGATTCCAATCAAAACGAATAATTTTTAGAAATTTTATTTTATAAATTGAGTAAATGCTAAAAAGAATACATAAATAAGAATCAAAATCCCTGGTAAGTACTGAATTAGTGATTTGAAATTATTTTTTGTCATATTTTCTAAAATAATCAATTTTAAACAGTTTTTTTATTTGTAGGGTACAAACTCTCTAACTTCTTTCTTCTTTGAACTTTCGCATTAATTCTTTCTTCTTTTTCTTTTTTCTTGATCTCATCATTTATCTTATTTTGTCTATATCCAAACCAAAGTAGAACCCAAATAACAGAAGTTATTAAAAGAAGAGCAGTATATTGACCAGTCATAGGAAAACTGGCCTCAGAATATTTAACGTAAGAAAATATTAGACTCATTTAATCAAGTTAAAGCATAAAAATAACGACTGCGTTGATTTTTTTAGAAATTTAAAAATTATTGAATTGCAGCTATTTGTTATGTAGTTTTTAAGTTTTTTATTTATTTTTTATGGTTTTTGGAGTAATTTTTCTTTGTAACTCCTTGCTATTATCAGATTGAAGCATAATAAATAATAAGTTTTTGGAACCTTTTGATTTGGCAGTTATTGGAGGCGGTGCAGCAGGTTTCATGACAGCAATAACTGCTGCTGAAAATGGAGTTAAAAGAATAATAATTCTTGAAGGCACTTCAAAACTTATGGAGAAAGTAAGGATTAGTGGAGGGGGAAGATGTAACGTCACTAATGCGACATGGATACCGAATGAACTAATTGAGAATTACCCGAGAGGTGGAATTAAGCTCTTGGAATCATTTAATCGTTTTGCTGCTGGAGATGTATACGATTGGTTTGAGAAAAAAGGGTTAAAATTAAAAATTGAGGAAGATCTAAGAGTATTCCCAGTGTCTAATTCTTCTTCAGATGTTATTGATTGTTTGAGAAAAAGTGCTTTATCAAAAAACGTAGAAATATTAACAAAATTTTTTGTAAAAGAAATTTCAAAAACTCCAGATAATATATTCAATATTTTTAGTCTTAAGAAAGCAAAGGTAGCTTCAAAAAATATTATTCTTTCAACTGGAGGTAATCCAAGCGGATATAAATTAGCTCAAAATCTTGGACATAATATTGTTAAACCTGTGCCATCGCTTTTTACTTTTTCTACAAAAGAACCAAATTTGGATGAATGTAGTGGGGTATCGATAAAGGGAATAGATATAGAAATTGAATTAAATAATAAGAATTTTCAAAATAGAGGCGATTTACTAATAACTCATTGGGGTTTTAGTGGACCAGCAGTATTAAAACTTTCATCAATTGCAGCAAGGGAACTTTATAGCAAAAAATATAAATTTAATCTAATCATTAAATGGTCTGCTTTAAGTTATGAGGAGTTAGAAGAAAAAGTTAAATATTTAAGATTAAATAAAGGGAAGGTTAATCTAATTAACAGTAGACCTGTTCCACTATTAACAAAAAGATTATGGATTTTTTTATTAAATAAAATAGGTATTGATAAAGAGAAAAAGTGGGCTGATTTACTAGCGGATGAAAGAGAGAAAATGATAAATATTCTAATGAAGGACAAATATATAATTTCGGGCAAAGGACCATTTGGAGAGGAATTTGTTACTTCTGGAGGCGTAAAAGTTAATGAAGTGAATTTTAAAAGTATGGAGAGCTTAATTTGTCCAGGATTATTTTTTTCTGGAGAAATTTTAGATGTTGATGGGATCACAGGTGGATTTAATTTCCAACATTGTTGGACAAGTGGATGGATTGCTGGGATGGCAGTGTCAAAGTTAAAACATTAAGTAACTAATCAATAAGTAACAAATCAATAAGTTTATCTTTTTTTTATTAAGTATTAGAGGGAAAAAGTTTTTTGAAGAAACTTTAATTTTAAAGTTTTAATTATTGGTGAAGATTAATGCAGAATCTTGTATCAAAAAAAGAAGAAGAGGAAAGAAGATTAAAAGCTTTAGCAGAATATAGGATTTTGGGAACCAAGCCAGAATCATGTTATGACGATATTACAAAAATTGCGGCTACAACCTGTAATGTGCCTATTTCTTTAATGACTTTGGTAGACAAAGATAAACAATGGTTTAAATCCAAAATAGGACTTCAAATATCAGAAACTAGAAGGGATTGGTCTTTTTGTACACATGCAATAAAAGAAAATAGTCCATTAATTATTCATGATGCTTTCCAAGATGAAAGATTTATAAATAATCCATTGGTAACTGGAGACCCAAAGATTCGTTTTTATGCAGGTTTTCCCCTTAGAAATAGTGATGGTAATAAGCTTGGAACTCTTTGTGTAATAGATAGAAAGCCAGGAAATCTAACTACACAACAATTCAATATTATGGAATTATTATCCAAGCAAATAGTTTCATTTTTAGAGCTTAGAAAAAAGTCATTAAATTTGCTAGATGCATTGTCTAATTTGCATAAACAGGAAGGGATTTTATCTGTATGTTCATATTGCAGAGAAGTGAAAAATAAGGAGGGCGATTGGATGCATTTAGAAAAATATCTTTCGAAAATTAGTGATATTAGATTCAGTCATGGGGTTTGTGATAATTGTATGGAAAAACACTTCCCAGATGTAATCGAAGTATGGAATAAAAAGGATTTTTTTGAAGATGGCCAGAAAAGGTATTTAGAGTCTTAGATTTAATACCTTGCTTTTAAGTTATTAATTTATTTCTAAACAAATTCTTCATTTGGTGGTTAGGATTGTATAAATTTTGACTTGAACATGTTATTAGGAACTTTATTAACAGGTGAAATTGCTAAAAGTGCATTAGTAGCATATGTTCATTATTTAGGAATTATTTTGTGTTTCGGTTCTCTTTTGTTTGAAAGATTGACTCTCAAAGTAGGTCTTAATAGAAATGAGACGATCTCAATGATAATTGCAGATGTGGTTTATGGTTTGGCAGGAGTTGCAATATTAGTTACTGGGATTTTGCGTGTTAAGTATTTTGGTCAAGGAGGTGATTTCTATACAGGTAACCCTGTGTTTTGGATAAAGGTTTCTCTTTACATTCTGGTGGGATTACTTTCTTTATACCCAACAACAACATATATCTTATGGGCTATTCCATTAAGTAAGAATAAATTACCTGAAATATCTGAGAATCTAGTTAAGAGGTTCAGACTCATCATTACTACTGAATTAGTTGGCTTTGCAACAATACCCTTGTTTGCCACTCTTATGGCTAGAGGTGTAGGTTTAGGTTGAGAAATTTATTTCTAGAAAGAAATTGTTTAATAAGTGCTAACAAATTATATAGATGGAGTCTAAGTTATAAGATTTCTAAATCTACAAAGGAAATTATCTTTATTGGTCTAAATCCCTCATTATCGGATGAAGATTTCTTAGATAATACAACAAAAAAGATAATCAAAATTTCTAAAAATAATAATTACGGCAAAGTAAAATTAATCAATCTATTTGCTCTTATTTCAAGCAAACCAGAGAAACTTTTTAATCACAAAAACCCTGTAGGTTATCTAAACAACAATCATATTTATAAAAACTTAAAACACTGGTCTGAAGATAAAAATTGTGATTTATGGTTAGGTTGGGGAAATAAAGGGAAATTTCTAAATAGAAATAAAAAAATAGCAAAAAAAATAATGCAATATAATTTAATTAGGAAAAATAATTTTGATAACTCTCTTGGACCGCTTTTTATTAAAAAAACAATCAAAGATAATCCAATACATCCTTTATATTGTTCAGATAATTCCATCCTCCAATCTTATTTTTAGGTACTAAGGTTCAAATGCAAACCTAATATTTTTAGCTATTCCATTAAATATGTGTTAATTTCTACTTGGTAATTTAAACTTGTATGAAAATTTCAAAGCAATTAAATAAACTAAAAAACTTAAACGTTGAGGCAGAAAAATGTTCGACAAGAGAAGAAGCAAAAAAAATAATTAATAAAGCAAATAAAGCACAAAGCAAAATTAACAAATAAATAAAAAGTAATTTCACTTATTAATAATTTATAATTTTCAAAAATATTTAATTTACACAAATACACCATATTTATTTCTTAGTATTTATGTCTTTGAAAATAATTAAAATAAGGAAATCTCAAGAAAGATTTAGATCGACTAGAGAATGGCTAAATTCGAGGCATTCATTTTCTTTCGCAGAACATAGAGATCCAAAATGGGATAATTTTGGGAAAATTAGAGTTATAAACGAAGATATTATTTCTCCTCATGCAGGATTTAATACACATTCTCATGCAAATATGGAAATAATTACTGTTGTAACAAAAGGAGCAATAACTCATAGAGACTCGTTAGATAATCTTGGAAAAATTCACAAAGATGAAGTACAAGTTATGTCTGCAGGTACTGGAATCTCTCATAGCGAGAAGAATGAAGAAAATGAGACCTGTAAGTTGTTCCAGATTTGGATATACCCTCAAAAAGAAAATATCAAACCCCGATATGATCAAATTTCATTAAATGAAGAGTTGTGGGATAATCTTATTTTTAATTACAAAGACGGTAAAAATAATAAGCTTTTTCTAAATCAAAGTATCTCTTTATGGCGTTGTAAATATAAGCCAATTAAAGAAAAAAAATTGCCATTAAAAATCGATAAATATAATTGGATACAAATAATAGAAGGTAATCTTTTATTAAAAAGTAAAGACTCTAATCTAAATGTATGTCTCGAATCTGGAGATGGCTTGGGTTTTGAAGTTGATTATTATGATGATGTCTCTATAGATACTGAAAAAGAACTAGATTTTCTCTTATTTTCGATGCCTTACTTATAATTTATATTTTAATTTTACCCATCAACCCCTTTATTAAATGCATTTAAGGCTTGCAAAGCCATGTTGAGATGAACTTCCATAGCACCAAGAGCAATTAAGGAATTTGGTGATTTATCTTTTAGTAAATTATCTTTTCTTTTTGATAACTCATTAACTACCTTCTTAGTTGAAGCTTCCCAATTGTTTATTAACTCTTCAAATTCTCTTTGTTCGGGGCTTTCTATTTCTGCTAATTCGTCAGAAAAATGAGAATCCTTTTGTGCTTTAAGCATCAAGTTACTTAATTTTTTATGGCTTATTGCTTGAGGTAAATTGTTAGATTCACTCATTGCTAGTAGTTAATTTATAGTCAAAATCTAACTAAATAAGTGAATATTTGCTAGAGGGGAGACGGTTGTGATGACCGACCTGAAAATTACGAAATGATACTTGAACAAAAAATGGATTTACTAACCTTTAATTTTTTCACTTATTAGTTTCTTGAAATAATCTCCACGCTCTTCGTAATTTTTAAATTGATCAAAACTAGAGCATGAAGGTGAGAATAATAATGTTCCAACCTTATTATTTTGTAAATAATGAAAAACAAAATTTAAAAGCTCTTTTAGTTCTGAAAATTCAAAAATATTTTTTTTAAATCCTTCATTAATAAGCGCCATTTTTAGGACTTTTGAGCTTTCTCCGAAAAGGAAAACACATTTAACTTTTTTCTTTAAAACTTTTATCCACTCACTATATTCATTCCCTTTTAATCTACCCCCAGCAATGACTATTATTTGACCTTCAATTGAACTTATTCCTGCAATAGAAGAGTCAAAATTTGTAGCTTTACTATCATTAATTATTTCCAGATCCTTATTTTTATAAATTGTTTCCATCCTATGGGGTAATTGTTTGTAATTAGATAAAGAATCTTTAATCTTCTTCCCAGATAATCCAACTTTTCTTGCTGCTGCAATTGCCAATAAAAGATTTTGTAGATTATGCATTCCTTTTAAAGAAAAATGTTCAAGTTTGAATAATTTCTGTCCTCTCTCAACAATGTATGCTTGATCATCTATCCAATAATCGCATTGAATAATATTTGATTTATAGAAACTAGTTGTTATCCAAAGCCCTTTTGATAGCGAACCGTAGTGATCTCTTAGGTTTTTATCGTCATAATTATAAATTCTAAAATCAGATTTTTCTAGCAAGCTTTTTTTTATGTTGAAATAGTTTTCAAGTGTTTTATGTCTTTCAAGATGATCTTCTGTGAAGGTTGTCCATATTCCAATATTAGGTTTTACTTCTGGAGATATTTCTATTTGATAACTGCTTAATTCAGCTACAACCCAATCAATTTTTTCATGTTTTTTGGAGTGAGCATATTTACATAAAGGTGTACCAATATTTCCAGCAAAAGGAGCATATAATCCAGTATCACAGAGTATATGGCTTAATAGATGAGTAACAGTAGTCTTGCCATTAGTGCCAGTAATACCTATCCAATTTGTGTCTTTTAAAATTTCCCATGCAACATTAATTTCTCCAATTACTTTAATTCCCTTTTTTTTTAATTCAATAATAGTTATGTGGTCATAAGGTATTGATGGACTTACAACAACAGATTCGATCTCTTTTACAAAAGGTTGAATTTCTTCAAATACAAATTCTTTATTCAGAGAAACTAGTATATTAAGCTCTTCTAATTCTGTTTTTCTTTCTAAGAATTCTATCCCATCTTTACTTTCCCAAACAATTACTCTCTTATTGATGCTTCTCAAATACTTGGCAGCCCAAAATCCAGATTTACCTAATCCAATTACAAGATTAATATTTTCTTTACTAGAATGATTATCTATCATTAAATTAATAATTGCATTTATATTAATTGTGTTTAAGGGGTAATTCAATTATGAGATCTTTCTTATGTATTTATAGAATTTGCCAAAGAAAATTTAATTAATGGAAGAAAATACTTCAAAATATTGGTTCTCCTGGTTTTATGAAAAGTGGGAGAAAAATGCTCCAGGTGAATTAATTGAACAGGGTTTAACTCCGTCTCAGATTGCTGAGCGCTTTGTTAATGAAAACCATGATAGTTTTATTAAATTGTCAAAAAAAATTGATGAAAAAAATTATGATGCCTTAACAGAATTTATGAAACTCTCAGAGAGTGAATTACATATCTTGAAGTATTTTCTAAAGTTAGTAAAAATGAAAAATTTATAAGAAGTTACTAAGTATTTCAAGGCTTTTTTCCCATAAATTTTTTCTTTCTTTTTTATTCATAGCGAAAGGAGAAGTAGGGGATAGTTTTGGATGACCTCTGAAATTAAATCTAGGACCATAATGGTCACCGCCTTTTGCATCTGGTGAAGTAGCTGCGAAAAGTTGAGGTAAAGCACCCATCTCAGCAGTTTGAAAAATAGGGCTAAATAATTCCAAGGAGAAAATTTCTAATGGACTAGGGTTAGGTTTTTGAGCAGTAAAGAGATTTGTTTTTGCAATTCCTGGGTGAGCAGCTAAAGAAAGTATATTTTTGTGCTTTAAGTTTTCATTTAGTTCCAAAGCAAACATTACATTTGCCAATTTGCTATTAGAGTAAGATTCCCATTTGTTGTAATAGTTCTCAGCTTTAAGATTTTTCCAACCAACTTTGCCAAAAAATTGTGCTCCAGAAGTAACCGTCACTATTCTAGATTCTTCTTTTTTTTCAATAATTGGAAGTAGCTTTAGGGTCAAAAGCATGTGAGCTAGATGATTAACTGCAAATTGTATTTCATATCCCTGGGCACTAAGAGTTTTAGGCGGATGCATAATGCCTGCATTATTGATTAGTAAATCCAAATTTTCAAAATTATCAAAAATTTTGGACTGAACTTGAACAATATTGTTTAAATCTGACAAATCTAATTCTAAAGGTGTAAATAATCCTTCAGGATTAAAACCTTTGAGTTTTTTGATAGTTTGTTTAGCTTTTTCAAGCGATCTACAAGCTATAACAACATGAGCATTTTTTTCTGCAAAGGCCTTTGCAGTGTAGTATCCAAGACCACTATTCGCACCAGTAATTAGAGCTGTTTTGCCTGTAAGGTTTGGAATATTAGATGTTTCCCAGTTAGAGATTTTAGGTCTAGAAATAGTGGCAGTCATTTAGTAATCCTGCAAATTGCTTTGGAATTTAACCAAAATTTAATTATTCTTCCACTGTAAATACTGGAAGTCAGTATCGTGAGCTCTTTTTGAAGGTACTATTTAATATTATTTTTCAATTGCATATTGCCATTCCTTATTTTGAGATAAACTTTTCTCTCTCAGTAACTGTAATTTCCTACTATTTATTTTTATAACTATCCCATTAGTTGGATATTTCGCAAATATTTTTTTCTCTAACCAAGTTTTTTTATATATTTGGATTTCGCTTGTATTATTTGTGAAGTAACTGTCAGGGGTGCTGAAGCCACATTTTTTAAGATAGTTAAGGGTTTCGTATTGATTAAGTCTTCCATTAAGTATTTGGAAACAGCAAAAGCGGAGACTTTCTCCAATCCCATTTTTATCATTGAGGTATTTTCTCGTAATTCTTTTGGAAATGCCGGCAACTTGGTTTGTAGCGTATAGTTCACCTCTAATTTGAAAATCTCGTTTGATAGGAATACAATCGGGGACATTTTTAATTTGTTTAATTTTGCTTGAGACATCAAATCCTTTTTTTGTAATAGCTTTATTAAACTTGCCATCTACATATCTAATTGCAATAGCACAGCCATCAATTTTTGGTTGAATGCTTAATCTTGTTTTTGTTAATAAACTTTCCAAAAATTCTTTATAGTTTTCTTTGGCTAATTTTGGCAAAAGTTTATTATTTTTTTGATTAAAGTAGTCAGGCTCTGGATCAACAGGAATAAAGAGCTTTTCAAGTTGCTTAAATGCATCATCCGAAATTATGCCTTCACCTATTCTGTATTGTTCATCTATATACTTAACATTTCTCACTAATAAATTATTCATAATAATTTTGATAAATATTTAAAAATCTTTTAGAAAAAATCATTTAAATGAAGATTTGAAAATTAAAATTAGATCTAAAAAGTAATTGACCACTAAATATCCTCCTACGCAGAGAGTGATTTAAGAGTATAAAATGTACTTATAAGGCGTTTAAATTAAATACTTCAACCAAACATATTTACTTAAAAGTGAAATAGAAAATTTAAGGATTAATTTGAAGGAAAATTTTTGAAATTTCTATCAATACAAAAAAAAATTTTTTAAAGTTATGAGAAAATGTCATTTTTATTAAAAGCTCAAAATACCTGGGAAAATTTTGCAAAATACAAAATCAATGATTATGCAAAATTAAGAAATTTTGATTTTGGGCCAAATAACGAAAGTTCAGTTTCAAAATTATCGCCTTTCATTACTCATAGAATATTATCCGAATATGATCTGATCCATGATATTAAAAGTAAGTACAAAATCAAAAATTCAACTAAATTTGTTGAAGAAATATTTTGGAGAGTTTATTGGAAAGGGTGGATGGAAAATAGACCTAAAGTTTGGAGAAATTTTATTTTAGAAAACAATCTTGATTTTGATTATGAGCTATATGAAAGTGCAATTAATGGCAATACAGAATTAGATTTTTTTAATTCTTGGGTCCATGAATTAAAGCAGTATAACTATTTGCATAACCATACAAGAATGTGGTTTGCAAGTACTTGGATATTTAATTTAGGCCTCCCATGGCAATTGGGAGCAAAGTTTTTCTTTAAATATCTTTTTGATGGAGATGCTTCATCTAATCTCCTTAGCTGGAGATGGGTCGGAGGATTGCAAACGAAGGGAAAACAATATCTTTTTTCATCATCAAACCTCCGAAAGTTTTCAAATAATAGATTTAATGTAGAAAAAATAAGTAATCAACAAATTTTTCTTGAAGAATCTAACCAAATACCATTTGAAGATGAGATTTATAAAAATGATATGGATCCTAAATCAGATAATCTGATTATGTTTGAAAATGATTTGCACCTTGCAACCCTTAAAAATTTACTTCCAAGCTACAAAAAAGTATTTATTATTCTTTTAAAAAATGAACAAAGACAAATTAAATTGTCTGAATCTGTTTTGAAATTTAAACAAGATTTGGTCTCTGAATTTGTAGAGCAGTTTGATAATGTTGAACAGATTGATCCTTATTCATTGGAAAATACTTTTAAAAATACTAACGAAATAGACATTATTTATCCTGGAGTGGGAGAAAATTATGATTTCATAACTGAGTTTAAAAATTTACACCATAAAAAAATTTTTAATCTTGTAAGGGATGAAGATTTATTTGCTTGGAAATTTGCTAAAAGAGGGTTTTTTAAATTTAAAGAAAATATTCCAAAAATAAATCAGAGAATATTAGAAAATTTTTCAAAAAATAATTTTTAACTTAGTTGAATTCCTAATCAGAAAAAAACCCCTTTGGTACGTAAGTATAAATACTTATTTAGGTGCGACTTTTGCTCTTTAATCCACGATGGATACTGTGACTAGTTATTTTTACTTAAGGATAATTTTTTTATAGTGCTTTCAACAATTCTTACCAAGTCGTTTAGCAAAGATACTGCTTTATTAATTCTTAGAGTTATAACTGGAACTGTTCTTATTCATCACGGTTATGAGAAATTAGCAAATATAGAAAATTTTGCTGATGCTTTTGTAAGACCATTACATCTCCCATTCCCAATATTTTTATCATACATAGCTGCATTCTCAGAAATAGGTGGTAGTTGGTTATTAATTATCGGCTTGGCCACAAGATTCGGAGCATTGGCAATTGTTGGAACAATTTCTGTAGCTATATATCACGCACTTGTTACTTCAGGTTTTAATATTTTTTTACTAGAGCTTTTACTTTTATATTTCGCTTCAGCAACTTCAATTGCATTAACAGGACCTGGTAATTTCTCTCTAGATGAAGTCATTATCAGAATTTTGAAATCGGAAGATGAAGCCGAAATTATACCTTCAACAAAATCAAAATCTTCTAAGAAAGTTGAAGTTAAACAAGAAACAAGTAAAGGCGGTTTGTTTCAATTTCTGCAAGCAAACATACTCTCGGATACTTCAAGCTAACTTTTTAGGATAAAGGTTATTTATTAGCTCTAACCTTTTGCGATAACTGTTTCTCTTCTCGAGTTTAATCTTAATAGTTGCTTCAGAAAGACTTATAAACAGTCCTATAGCAGTAACCCAAGATAAAAAAATAAAAGGGTTTTCAGGAATTTCTGAGAAATTCATATGAATAATACTTCTTTTTTAAAACTGACTGATCAGTATATGTTTTTCAACCTAAATATACAATTTAGAAATATTTAAGGATTAATTTCAACTTTTTCCCATTTATTAATCTTTTCCCAAAGATATCGTTTATGAACAGGCTGTTTTAATTTAAGAAGATCTACTGAATCGATTTCAAAATTTAGAACTACAAAATTTTCTGACTTGGGTAGATTGGATAATATTTCATAAGTAGATTGGACTTTTGGATTTATTTTCTCTCCAGGAGATCCCCAAAACCAAGAAGATTTTGATTTTTCTGATAATAAATCCCAATAATTTTTGTTATCACTTAATTCACTTATTTTTCCTTTGAATCTATATTGTGACTTGGTTTTCAAAAAGAACCATAATATTTCTGCATTAGGGTTAGATTTTAAATGCCCAATTTTTTCACTTCTTTTATCTGTAAAAATAATCATTGAACTATCTTTATGCCATCCTCTGAAAACAACAGTTCTTAATCTTGGCTCATTTTCTTCGCTGACTGTTGCTAGCTGTATCCATCTATTAGAGGGTGATTTGCCCTCTTTTTTTCTAGAAGATTTTAAATCTTGCCTCCAACTGGGTAAGTTGTTATTAGGCATTTAATTTTGGCAATATAAGACCACTTTTCTTTTTGTATTCTTCGAATGAATCATATTTTGAGAGCGATTTATCTTTTTTTATCATTCTTGGTAGAAAAACTATAGAGAAAAATATTGCAAGAATTACTAGTGGTATGAAACTCATTGAAAGTATAGCGAATGATAGATAAATCAGTATTTCTCCTAGATAATTTGTATTCCTAATATTTTTGAAAAATCCTTCTTTAATTAGATCTTTTTTTAATTTAAGAGAAAAATATTTTTGGGCATCACTAGCAAAGTGTAAAAATACACCAATTATATTTATAGATACAGATGCAGCTATTACGATATTTGGAACAGATTTCTGTGATGAGATAAGAATGTAGGGAGCTACCCAGTAACTTCCAAGGAAAATAAAACCAGTAACTGAAGTTAAAAAATTGATTTTTTCTTTAAAATAAGGATCTGGGAATATCTTTTCTTTTAGAAGCCAAAGGAATCCATAAGTACCATGCAGAGCTAAATAAACGTACGGAGCGATCGTAAAATTATCAAAAAAAATCATAAGACCTACAACTACAAATGCAGTGAGGCCCTTATGTAGATTAATTATTTGATTAAGTTTCATCTTTTTTAATAATCTAAAAAATGAAATTATTTTTTGTGGATATAACCTAGGTCATCAAAAGTTTTAATGGGCGATACTGGATTCGAACCAGTGGCCACTACCGTGTCGAGGTAGTGCTCTACCACTGAGCTAATCGCCCAAATTGAAGAATTTTTAATTCCCCTTATAAGAAAATAGCAGGTTGCGTTTCATTTTCTAAGTAATTTAACTTTCCATCTTTCTCTTTTGGTTATTTCTAAATTTATAATTTCGATAAATCCTTTATTTTCAAGTTCTAGTTTGTCGCCAATTTTTAGATGAATAGTTGGCTTATTAACTTTGCTTCCATTTAATGTGAGCATTCCATTTTCTATCCTTTCAATGATTTTGGTTCTTGATACCCTAAAGCCAGCTGAGGCTATAGCATCTAATCTTGTTGAAGCTTCTACTGTATTGACAAGTTTTTTTGATCTTCCAGAAGGTATTTGTAATTCATTTATATCAACTAAATTAATTTTTACTTTTACGTCTCTCAAATAAAAAAACTCTTCATTTAAATAGTTAAAGTCTAAGTTATCAATTATCCCTTGTGCTCCCCTATCGCCAGTAGTCCATATATCTCCTATTTTTTTTTTATTTACCCCATTCTCAATTAAGAGGGATCTAAAGTCGTCTTGTGTAGCATTATCAAATAAAAAATTGCCAATAATTTTTATCCCTTGTGCTGGAAAATTACTTTTTATCGCATCCTCTTCAGGAATATTATCTCCTCTAAAGCAAGCTATTCTAGATCTTTGAGAAGAGCTGAATCCTCCATAAATAAAAAATTTGAAATCATTTAAATTTTCAAAATCTTTTAGTATCTCTTCGCAAACATAAGTTGAATTAAACCCAGTCCAATAAGTTTCCCAGTGTTTGTAAGCTAAGTTAGCAATATTTATTAATTCTTCAGTTTCTTTTTTATAGTTTGAATTTATTAATAATTCTTTTAAGTCAATCATTTAGCCTTCTAAAAAAATTATATCTTTTGCTTGTGATTGTTTTATCAAAGCCCAAGGTAATTCAGTTCCAATTTGATTTTCAAGTAGAACAAGCCATTTACCCTCTTTATTAAAATTAATAATTGTTCTTAACTCTTTATTTCTATTGATGTTGATACTTGCAGAAGAAACAATGCTTCCTAAATATCCTGAACCCATTCCTAAAAGACCTCCAATTAATGATTCACCGATGTTATTTAAACGAAGAAAACTGAAGGTAGATAAATTTGTCATATTAGAAAAAGCTATTCCAGCTATAAACCCAAATGGCATTAGCCATCTACTCATATCTTTTTGTCTGATCTTTCTATCAAGTTTAGGATTTAAGATTCTTATATCTTCAAAATTTTGAGATTTGAATAGGATATTTGCTTTCGAATTTAGCAATTCTGTTTCGTCTGATGATATTTTCTCACTTATTGGTGGGATCAAAATAGCTTCAGAGAGAATTACTGATTTTTCTTTGAAAACATCAAATAGCTGCACACATTTGTCAATGTCTTCAAATATCACAATACTTTTTGTCAAATTTCAATCCTCAAATGTTTGTGTGTTATTCAAATTAATAAATTAAGATACATACACTATAGATTAAGTTAAAGTAAAAGATTAAAGAACCAATCTTAAATGACAAAAGTTCTCATTACAGATCCAATTGATCAATCTGGAATCGATATTCTTTCTCAAGTTGCTCAGGTTGATCAGAAGATAGGAATCTCAGACTCTGAGTTGGCTTCCATTATTGGAAATTATGATGCTTTAATGATTCGCTCTGGTACTCAAGTGACTGCAGAAATTATTAACTCTTCAAGTAAGCTTAGAATTATTGGAAGAGCAGGAGTTGGAGTTGATAATGTAGATGTTAAGGCCGCTACGCAAAAAGGAGTTCTTGTTGTTAATTCTCCAGGGGGTAATACGATAGCTGCTGCTGAACATACTATAGCTATGATGTTGGCCTTATCTAGACATATTCCAATCGCTAATAGTAGTACTTTGTTAGGTAAATGGGAAAGAAAGAAATTTGTTGGGAATGAGCTTTACAAAAAAAAATTAGGTGTAGTAGGTTTAGGGAAAATTGGTGCTCATGTAGCGAAAGTTGCTAATGCATTAGGAATGGAAGTTTACGGATATGATCCCTTTGTTTCAACTGAAAGAGCTCAACAAATACAAGTTAAACTTTCTGAACTAGAGGATTTATTCCAACAATCAGATTATATAACTTTGCATTTGCCTAGGACGCCTGAGACAGAGAATTTAGTAAACATGGAGGTGCTTAAAAGTATGAAAAGTAGCGCAAAATTAATTAATTGTGCTCGAGGAGGCTTGATTGATGAAGCAGCATTAGCAGAAGCTTTAAATAAATCATTGATTGGAGGGGCTGCAGTAGATGTTTTTTCAAAAGAACCTTTGGAATCTAATTCACCACTTTTGAAGGTTGAAAAGAATCTTATCCTTACCCCTCACTTAGGAGCATCTACTCGGGAAGCACAAGAAAATGTAGCTGTTGACGTTGCAGAACAAATCAGAGATGTCTTGCTTGGTTTATCTGCGAGAACTGCAGTAAACATACCAGGTTTGAGCCCTGATATTATGGATAGTCTAAAACCTCATTTGCAGTTAGCTGAAACATTGGGTCTGCTTATAAGCCAGCTTTCAGGTGGACAGATTCAAAAACTAGAGGTGAAGCTTCAAGGCGAATTTGTTCAACATCCTTCCCAGCCATTAATAATAGCTAGTCTAAAAGGGCTTCTAAGTAAAGCTTTGGGAGATAGGATCAATTATGTAAATGCTTCGCTAGAAGCAGGTTCAAGAGGTATTTCAGTAGTCGAGAGTAAAGATGAGGCAAGACCTGAATTTGCTAGTGGATCGCTTCAATTAACTACTTATGGAGATAATGGCGACCATAGCGTAGCAGGTAGCATTTTTGCTGATGGGGAATTAAGAATTATTAGTATTGATCAATATCCTGTTAATGTATCTCCAAGCAGATATATGTTGGTTACTAGGCACAGGGATATGCCTGGTATTATTGGCAAGCTTGGTTCTTTATTGGGTAGTAACAATGTAAATATTGCCTCAATGCAAGTTGGGCGCAAAATTGTTAGAGGAGAAGCTGTTATGGTTCTAAGTATTGATGATCCAATTCCTAATAAGTTGCTTGATACCATTATTGAAGTTGAGGGAATTACCAAGGCTAATCCAGTTACTTTATAAAAAGGCCTGCTCTATTAATGGCAATTAAAGATTGGTATAAACTAACTTTTCTGATAGAAAGTGATTCAGAAGAAATTATTATTTGGAAATTAAATGAGCTGGGAATATTTAGTTTTTCATTTGAATATTTTTTTAAAAATGCAAATAAAAAAGAGGTGAATATATGGCTTCCAGTCGATGATTGGGGCGAGAGCTCTAGGCGTGGTTTTGAAAAAATAATTAGCAAACTCCTAAACATCAATGCCCCTAAGAATCAATTTTTTGACTGGAGTATAATTAAAGAGGAGGATTGGTTGACAAGCTGGAAGAAATATTGGGAGCCTGAATTAGTAGGAAATCATTTTTTAATATTGCCTTGTTGGATAAATCTAAATGAAAAATTTAAAGATAAAAAAATTATAAAAATTGATCCTGGAGCAGCCTTTGGTACAGGAAGTCACCCTTCGACTTATCTTTGCTTGGAAAAAATGGAAAATATTTTATTTTCTGATAAAAAGATATTAGATATTGGGAGTGGTAGCGGGATTTTGAGTATCGCCGCAAGATTGCTTGGTGCTAAAGAGGTTTGTGCAGTGGATAATGATTATTTAGCTATAAATTCAACTAAATCTAATTTCCAACTAAATTTTGGTAATTTAAACAACTTACATACATATTTGGGGTCATTTAATGAGGTAATTTTAACAAATCAACTCAAACAATTTGATTTTGTTTTATGCAATATTCTTGCTGAAGTAATAAAAGGAATGATTCCAAATATTTATAAGTGTTTGAGAAACAATGGGGAAGTCATTTTCAGTGGAATTCTGAATTCACAAAAGGATGAAATTATAAAAATATTAATTCAGAATGACTTGAAATTATTGGATGTATCAACTAGAAAAGATTGGGCTTGCATTTCTGCGCAAAAAGCCAGCGATTCAACCAAAGCATAAGTTTTTCTTATGCATACTCTTTCATACATTTTATTGTGTCATTTTTTACTTCAAAATCTCACATATCGACCTAATCGATGTTAAAAATGTATTTGATAGGTATTAATTACCAACAATTTTTTATTTAAATGGCTTCTTACAAAGTTACACTCATCAGCGAAGGTGAAGGTCTCAATTCAACTATCGAAGTTCCCGATGACCAATACATCCTCGATGCAGCTGAAGAACAAGGTATCGACCTTCCTTATTCCTGCAGGGCTGGAGCATGTTCGACATGTGCCGGAAAAGTTACTTCAGGTAGTGTTGATCAATCAGATCAAAGCTTCTTGGATGATGACCAACTAGAAGCTGGTTTTGTTCTTACATGTGTTGCCTATCCAACATCAGATGTAACAATTACAACTCATGCTGAGGAAGAATTGTATTAATTATAAAAAATTAACTTTTATAAGTTGATTATTTATTATTTCTCTGCCACCCTCTATGAAGGTGGCTTTTTTTGTAAATGAATAAATTTGAATTTTTTAAGACTGGCAGTGTTAAATCAAGTTATGGAGGTCAGTACAGTTATAAGGTAATAGGACCATGTTGCAGACTTTATGATAGGGAAGAGTTACCCTGGCCCTGTTCAAGGCTTGCTTGGAGAAGTAAGGAGCCTAGTTGGAGAAGAATTGGTTCTAGGTTCGTTGCTGATATGGCTTCAAGAAAATGCCCATCTTACTCAGTACAGATTTTGGAGCCTGGATCTAAACCTGTTGATACAGTTATAACTCTTTTTTCAAAGAAATTTTCTTCTGATATACAAGAATGGTGGTATAGCAAAAAACCAGGTTCAAAAGAACCTGGTAATATCTTCCCTTATGAAGTTAGCTAGCTTTAAATATTATGCTTTTGGCTTTGGAGGCATGTAACCTTTTAAGCCAGTGCATTCAAGACTATCTATTGTATTAACTCCAGTTTGAGAGTTAGTTCCACTAGCTCTTTCACATAATGATTTTCTCTGAGAAAGATCAAGATTTGCATCAGTAAAGTCTGCTCCATCAATAATTGCTCCATCAAAAACACTTTTCATTAGCTCACCGTTAGTAAGATTTGCATCTGTAAAATCAGCATTATCAAAGCGTGTTGCATAAGCAATGAGGTCCGTCATATTGGCGCCTTTAAAACTAGAGTTTTTTGCAGTTGTTACACTCATATACGCGCCTTGAAGATTAGCTTCCCCTAAATCTTGATTAGATAAATCATATTTAACATATTCAGTATTATGCAGGTCGGCACCGTGAAGATCATCTTTTAGTACGTCAACTGATGAAGGATCACTAGGATAGAGTGCGTTTGCAGAGATTGGATTAATAATTAAACCAATAATTAACGGAAGAAAAATAAATAGTCTTTTACAAGACTCATGTAGTGATGAAAAAATAGAAACCATTTCGATCAACATCAATATAGAAAACCTAAGACTATTATTCCATGGGTTGGTCATTTACGACCCTTCTTCTCACGAACTGTTGCAGTTTATTTTATTTCTGCCGTTAGAAAATCTTTTGCAAGCTGAGTATTCGGAAAAACTTTTTGAGCCTCTTTAAGCAAATCGCTTGGCGTAATTGCATTTTTGTTGGTGTATCTTGGACTTAAATGAGTAATAATTAATTTTTTTGCATTAGATAATAATGCTGTTTTGGCAGCCATGATTGTTGTGGAATGTAATTTTTCGTAGGCCATGCTTTCATCCTCTTCTGAAAAAGTCGACTCATGAACGAGTAAATCGGCATTTTTCGAAAGTGAAACAGCTGATTCGCTAAAGACTGTATCTGTGCAATAAACAAAACTTTCTCCCTCTCTAGGCGGTCCACAGAATTCTTTCCCATCAAATGACCTCCCGTCCGCTAATACGACTTTTTTACCTTGTTGCAGTTCTGAATAAATTGGTCCAGGTGCTATTTTTAGAGACTGTGCTTTTTTGATATCAAATATACCTGGCTTATCTTTTTCACTTACCCTATAACCATAAGCGGGTATTTTATGTTTAAGGGAGGCGCAATTTACTTTTATTTTGTTGTTTTCAAATAGAATTTTATTTTTTGATGCAAAATTTTCAACTTCCACAAAATGCAATGGGAATGATAATTTGCAAAAACTACTTTTAAGTGCTGAATTTATAAAATTTTGCAACTCTGAAGGGCCGTAAATTTCAATTCCCTCACTATTTCCTGATAAACCTAAGGTAGCCAAAAGTCCAGGCAAACCATAAATATGATCCCCATGCATGTGTGTAATAAATATTTTCTTGATTTGTGAAGATTTAATATTGCTTCTCATTATTTGATGTTGCGTTCCTTCTCCACAATCAAAAAGCCAAACTTCTGATGACTGCGATAATTTGAGTGCTAGTGAAGAAACATTTCTCGTTAAGGATGGGACTCCTGAGCTTGTTCCTAAAAAGGTGATATTCACTTATTTATAATATTTTTATTTTTATATCTGGATTAAATTTAGACTTATAGTCAAACTAAGGCAAATTAAGCATTTGTTTTTAAACAAAGTGATACTTAAATCTAAAAATTTCTATAGTAAATGTTATCTGATAAGTGTTTTATTTATTTGTGTTTTTCAGAGTGAAAGTGTTTTTGCATTTAGAGAGCCAATAATTAGAGTTTTGATATCAAAAAATAATAATTTAAGGATCAGATCAGATAGATCAATTCCTTTAACCATAGAGGGGGAATTTTTTTCAAGTAAAAAAATAAAAGGCTTAACTTTGAAAAATGAGAAAGATAGAAAAATTTTATATTTTGATAAAAATAAACAAAAAAAATATGATTTAAAAAATAATCAACAATTTCAAGTTAGATCTTCTGATGGAAGAGGTATATGGGTAGGTCAGAAGAGGTTTTCTGGTAAGCTTAATCTCTTTGTACTTGAATCTGAAGTATTGGTAGTGAATGTTTTAGGAATAGAAAAATACCTAAGTAGTGTGGTGGGTTCTGAGATGCCAACAAAATGGCCCATTGAAGCATTAAAAGCACAAGCAATTGCCTCCAGAACTTATGCTTTAAAGCAAAAGGGAAATAATTTATTTGATATAGATTCAACCCAGAGAAATCAAGTCTATAACGGTTTGGAGTCAAGAACTCATAAAACTATCAGAGCCGTTAAGAGTACAAGATCTTTAGTTTTGACCTATAAAAATAAATTAATTAATGCTTTGTTCCATAGCAGCTCAGGTGGAATGACAGAAAACAGTCAAGATGTATGGAAGAATAAATACCCATATTTATCAAGTGTGAAAGATTTTGATCAAAATAATCCAAAATTTAGATGGCAAAAAAAATTATCGAGTAATGAATTAACAAATTTATTTCCCAAGATTGGAGGTTTAAGAGATATAAAGATTCTAGATTTTACAAGCACGGGGAGGGTGAAAAATGTAAAAATTATTGGGGCTTATGGTTCTGATCAAATGTCTGGGGTGGTTTTAAGAAAAAGATTAGGCCTAAATAGTAATTTTGTGAGATTTAAATTTTTTGAGGAAGAATTAAACAATAAATTTCCTATAAAAAAGGGTTTGATAGTTTTTGGGCAGGGTTCAGGTCATGGAGTAGGAATGAGTCAATGGGGTACTAAATATCTGGCGTCTAGAGGCCAAAAAGCTGAGAGAATATTAAAGTATTTTTATAGGGGTGTGAAGATTAAACCTTTTAGAAAAGAGTACCTATAGAAGTTATTTAGCATTAAGTACTAATTTTGGATTTAAATTAGATTGATCTTTATTTAAGAAGCCTATCCCAAGTAGCGTTTGTTTTTTATCTATTACTTTTATGGGTTTTTCATAGTCAAAAAATTTGCTTTCCTGGAAGTGATTAATATCAACTTTAATTGCTCTTCCTGTTTGCCAAAAATTGATTTGTTCTTTATTACTTAAGACAAATGATGAAATGTGATTAAGAGCAGAAATTGTTGGAATAATAAAATTTTGCCAGTTTATTTCCCCCTTTTCTTTTTCGATATCAGATATTTTAATTGAGTTTTGTTCATCAAAGCCACAAGCTGAAATTCTTTTTAGTTGAAGAAGGCAACCTTCAGAATTAAGAATTTCTCCTAAATCTCTTGCAATTGCTCTTATATATGTGCCAGCTGAACATTTTATTTTTATTTCTATGATTCCATTTATTTGGTCCCATTTCATTAAAGTAAGTTCGTCTATTTTTACTTCTCTTGGTGCTAGTTCAAACATTTCATTCCTGAAAGATTTTTTATAAGCTCTCTCACCATTGACGTGCACACTTGATACTTTCGGGGGAATTTGTTTAATAATGCCTCTAAATCTATTTAAGTATTGATCTAATTTTTCATCACTGATTTTAGGCCAACTTTTTTGCTTAATTATTTCTCCGTGAATATCATCAGTGTTAGTTCTTATCCCTAATTTAACTTCCCCTATGTAAGTTTTATCCTGAGGAAGATATTGAATAAATCTTGTTGCACTGCCTATAGCGATTGGTAATGTTCCTACAACTTCTGGATCAAGAGTTCCAGTGTGGCCGACCTTTTTTGTATTTAGTAATTTCCTAATTTGTTTAACACAATCATGCGAGGTACAGCCTTTATCTTTATTAATTACTAAAAATCCATCTTTAGTTTCCATTTTTAATATTAAGAATACTTTGAGAAAGATTTATAACCATTCTATGATTTTGTTATTGGAAATTTAGGGTAAGAAATTGAAAGATAATAAATATATTTTAGAAGAGTTTTTAGACAATGCTTTTAATTTGAAATCACATTTAATGGAATATTTATCTATTAGAGAATGTGATTTAGATGGATTCCTTGCAAATGCAAAAATGAATTTAGCAAATTCACATCCTGGGGATTCTTTGAATGATGTTTCAGATTTTTATACTGAGATTGTTGGAGAAAGGCATGTAGCTGATTTAGCTGCTTGGCATATCACAAGCAGGGACTACATCGCTGATACTTTAAAACTTCAGCAGAGATTTTCTAGAGATTTGGTTTTGGATTTTGGAGGAGGTATTGGAACACATGCCTTAGCAAACGCTATGTCTTCAAAAGTTGAGCATGTTTTTTTTGTAGATATTAATCAAACAAATAGAAATTTTGTTGAATACAGGGCTAAGAAATTAGGAGTCGAAAAAAAAATTACTTTTTGCAAGTCAATTCAAGATACACAAATATTGAAATTTGATACTATAGTCTGTCTTGATGTATTGGAACATCTTGCAGATCCAGCTTCTCAAATTAATAATTTCAGTGAGATTATGGATATTAATTCTATAGCTCTGTTTAATTGGTATTTCTATAAAGGAGATAAGAATGAATATCCTTTTCATATCGACGATGGTCAAATTGTAGAAAAGTTTTTTGAGACTCTTCAATCAAAATTTTTAGAGGTATTTCATCCCATTCTTATAACTACAAGAGCTTATAAGAAAATTAGATAACTATATTAACTCTTTTTCTATTTCTTAAATTTCTTTTAATACTTTCGAAACTTACAGTTCCTTCTTTGAGTGCAAAAAGTGTGTCATCTTTACCTTTGCCGACATTGACCCCTGGTAAAAAGGATGTACCTCTTTGGCGAATTAAAATTGATCCAGCAGTTACTTTTTCTCCTCCATATGCTTTCACACCAAGTCTCTTGGAATTTGAATCTCTTCCGTTTCTTGTAGAGCCTGTTCCTTTTTTATGTGCCATGAGAAATTTTTAATTTGTAGATTTTTCAGATTTTGGTTTAGTTTCCTTTTTGACAGTTTCCTTTTTAGAAGAAGACTCAGGAGCACTCTTACCTATTTTAATGGATTTTACCATAACCCTTGTAAGTTCTTGTCTATGTCCCATCTTTTTTCTTGTCTTTTTTTTGGGACGCATTTTGTATACAAGAATTTTCTTATCTCTTTTATGTGAGACTACTTCTAATTCAATTTTTGCATCCTTAACGTATGGTTTCCCAACAGTAATAGAATTTTTGTCTTTTAAAAGTAAAACTTTTTCTAGTATTATCTTATCTTTTTCTTTTGCATTTAACCTGTCTATGTCATAGTATCGGTTAACTTCGAACCAAAATTGTTGACCCGAAGTTTCCGCTATTGCATACAATTCATTGCTTTTAGAATTGTTCGAGGAGTTTTTAGAATTTGTCATAAAAAGAAGACGCTATTAGGCTCAAATTTAAAATTTGATTAAGCCAAACGAGCAATCATAAGGATTTGTCTATTTTCTTATTTTGTAGTGTAATAAGTCAAGGGTTATTTTAATTCTCTCATATCAATTCAGGAACCATAACAATGGCCGCAAGAAAAACATATATTTTAAAACTCTATGTAGCTGGAAATACTCCTAATTCAATGAGAGCACTAAATACTTTAAGAGAAATTTTAGAAAATGAATTTAAAGGGGTTTATGCCTTGAAGGTTATTGATGTACTTAAGCAACCACAACTTGCAGAGGAAGATAAGATTTTGGCTACCCCAACCTTAGCAAAAATTTTACCTCCACCAGTTAGAAGAATAATTGGTGATCTCTCTGATAGAGAGAAAGTTTTAATTGGTTTAGATCTACTTTTTGATGAATTAACTGAAACTGAATATAGTGGTGATAAGTAACACATAGAAAACTTTTAAAATTAAGAATAAATTGAATTTATTTTTATTTTGGTTTCTTTAGAAAAAACTATGAAAGATAAGAAATTTGGCAAATCAAATAAAATGCAAGTACAAAAATTGCCTACTGGCATAGAAGGCTTTGATGATGTTTGTAGGGGCGGATTACCTGTATCTAGAAGCACACTCGTTAGTGGTACATCAGGAACTGGTAAAACTGTTTTTTCTTTGCAATATCTACACCATGGAATTTGTAACTTTGATGAACCTGGTATCTTTGTCACATTTGAGGAGTCACCTTTAGATATCATTAGAAATGCTGCAAGTTTTGGTTGGGATTTACAAGAATTAATTGATCAAAATAAACTTTTTATCCTAGATGCTTCTCCTGACCCTGATGGTCAGGATGTTGCAGGTAACTTTGACTTATCTGGTTTGATTGAGAGAATTAGTTATGCAATTAGAAAATATAAGGCTAAAAGAGTTGCAATAGATTCTATAACTGCTGTCTTTCAACAATATGATGCCATTTATGTTGTTAGAAGAGAAATATTTAGATTGATAGCAAGATTAAAAGAAATAGGTGTGACAACAGTTATGACCACAGAAAGGGTTGATGATTACGGACCAATTGCAAGATATGGAGTAGAAGAATTTGTATCTGATAATGTTGTCTTATTAAGAAATGTTTTAGAGTCAGAAAAGAGAAGAAGAACTTTAGAAGTTTTGAAGTTAAGAGGAACTGTGCATATGAAAGGCGAATATCCATTCACTATGGGTAATGATGGTATAAGTGTCTTTGCTCTTGGTGCTATGAGACTTACGCAAAGATCTTCAAATATTAGGATTAGCTCTGGAGTTAAAGATCTTGATGATATGTGTGGTGGTGGATATTTTCAAGATTCTATTATCCTCGCAACAGGAGCTACTGGTACAGGTAAAACAATGCTTGTATCAAAATTTGTAGAAGATGCCTATAACAACAATGAAAGAGCAATACTTTTTGCATATGAAGAGTCTAGGGCTCAATTGCTTAGAAATGCTACTAGTTGGGGAATAGACTTTGAAAAAATGGAAAGTGATGGGTTATTAAAAATTATTTGTGCATATCCTGAATCAACTGGTTTGGAAGATCACTTGCAAATAATAAAAACGCAAATTAATCAATTTAAACCAAAGAGAATGGCAATAGATTCTCTCTCGGCATTAGCCCGAGGGGTAAGTTTGAATGCATTTAGACAGTTTGTAATTGCCGTCACTGGTTATACAAAACAAGAAGAGATAGCGGGCTTTTTTACTAATACTGCAGAAGAATTCATGGGAAGTCATTCTATTACTGATTCCCATATCTCAACAATTACAGATACTATATTGTTACTTCAATATGTCGAAATAAAAGGAGAGATGGCTAGAGCTTTAAATGTTTTTAAAATGCGTGGATCGTGGCATGATAAACGAATTAGAGAATTTATTATCACTAGCAGAGGTCCTGAAATAAAAGATTCTTTTTCTAACTTTGAACAGATATTCAGTGGTGCTCCCCATAGGGTTATTCCTGATCAGAATGTCCAAAATGTATTTAAAGGATTAGATACTAATTAGATAATTTCACTTACCTCAGATTTTGAAAAAGTATCTGAATTATTGATACTTTGGGTTAATAATTCATCTTTATCAGATTGTGCCAATGCCAAATCAAACCAGAAGGTTGTCCCAACTCCTAATTCACTAGCCATTCTTATTTCCCCACCATGTTTTTCAATTATTCCTCTCACAATAGATAACCCCAAACCTGTTCCTTGCTCTGTATGAACAGCATTTTCAACTCTATAAAAACGGTCAAAGATTTTCTCTTGATCCGCTTGAGATATTCCAGACCCTGTATCAGCAATCTCAATTCTTACTTTTGGCAATGGTGAAACTAACTCACATTGAGGCGCCTCATTATTTTTATTACTTGGAGGAAAAGCTGGACAGGAATCTGGCCAAGTATAAGCTCTTATCATCAGGTTGCTGTTTTTCGGACTGAATTTCAATCCATTACCCAGCAAATTATCAAAAACTTGTAAAAGAAGATCAAAATTTCCAAGAATTGAAGGAATAGTTTCCTCTATATCGTGTGCCAATGAAACATTTTTTTCAGTAGCGTTTAGTCTATAATTTCTGAGAGTCTGTTCTATTGCTGGTTTTATATCCATTTCCTCGAGTTGAATTATTTTACCAGATTCCAATCTGGATAAGTCTAATACATCATTTACAAGCCTTGTTAGCCTATCAGTCTCTGAATTGGCAATTCCCAGAAATTCTAGTTGTTCTTCATTAGATAGCTGATCTTTTAAATCATGTAAGGTCTCTACATAACTTTTGATATTAAAAAGTGGTGTCCTTAACTCATGTGAAACATTACTAATAAATCTATTTTGTGCTGCGTTTAATTCTACCTCTCTAGTTAGATCTTGAATTGTAACCGCAATACCTTTTAATTCTACTTTGTTTGTATCTAATACTGATTGCAGGACAATCCTTAAAGTTCTCGCTGGTTCTCCTAAGCTGAACCTTAGATCATCTTTCTCTTTTTCTCTGTTTAAAATGGATTCAATATTTGTATGTAAATCATTAGATAAAATTTCGGGTATTTCATTTAAAAAATATTTTCCCTCTAAGAATCTACCTTCCCAACGAAATAATCTTTTTGCTGTTGGATTAGTAAGTACAATCTTTCCTTGGGAATCCAACAATATTGCGCCATCAGCCATAGTGGCTATTAAAGATTGCTGCTTGATTTGAGCAGCTTTAAGTTCTTCTATGTTCGCCTCGTCATAATTTTCTAGTTGAGTAGCCATTCTGTTGAATCCATTCAAAAGTTCTCCTAGATCTCCTGTCATAGGTAAAGAAATTCTAGATTTGAAGTTCCCTTTTGAAATTTCCCTAACACCTCTCACCAACTCCCTTACAGGCCTAGTGATTGTAAGCGCATTGAATACTGCCCCTAATATTACTAAAACCCAAATAGAGATAAAAACTGCTATCGTCAATTCTCTTGTTAATGCGGCACTTGCTAACGCTTTCTTATTAGGTGTTACTCCCAAGGCTAAAGTTCCAAGATATTTACCTTTCCACAGCATCGGTACAAATACATCAGTTACTTGACCTTGAGGAGTAACGTGCTGCCTAACCAGAGGAAATTGAGGTCTTTTCTTTAATTCAGAGGGTAGTTTTAGCTTTCTAGTTAGCTGGAACTGACTATCTGGGCTTGTTGGAGTAGCGCTAATTGGTATCCCAAGTTGAACTATATCTTCAGCATCAGTAAAAAATATATAACGTAGGTTTCTGCTTGATCTCCAAAACTTTTCAGCTACATTAGAAATTTCTTTTTTTTGGTCATTAGCTACTAATTCTGTTACATTCCCCGATAACAATAAACCAAGATCTCGAGCATATCTTGTGTCATTCATTCCTGCATCTCTTTGAATACTATTTAATGCAAAAAATGTAATTCCTGTCATAAGGAGACTTACAACCAGAGTTGCTATTGCTAATAATTTCGTTCTTAAACTAAACCCACTCCACCATGAAAGAAGTCTATTAATCCAATAATAGTTATTAGTATCATTTTTATCGGGAATGTCATATTCTATGTTATTTCGATTATTGGCATTATCCATAAGCTTAATTCTCTGTTGAAAAGTTTTTTCTAACTTGATGACCTATATCATTTCTAAAATAGATACCATCAAAATCTATTTCTTTTAAATTTTTGTATGCTTTATCAAAAACCCGATCAAAATCTTTATCTTGACAGACAATACTCAGAACTCTCCCACCATCAGTAAGTAATTCCCCATTTTTGCTAAAACAGGTACCCGAGTCAAAAATCTGGCAATCAGTTGCATCAATCTTGCCTATTGATATGGGAAAACCAGTTTTATATTTGTTTGGATAACCTTTTGAGGTAGCAATAACACAACCACTTAACTTATCAGGAGTATCAATTTTTTCAGAACCAGTTAATTTTCCCATTGCGCATTTTTCTAAAAGAAATACAAAACTTTTATCCATCAAAGGCATTATTGTTTGGCATTCTGGATCTCCAAACCTGCAGTTGTATTCTATAACTTTTGCCCCTGATTTTGTGAGCATTAATCCAAAATAAATTACTCCTTTGTAATCGATATTTTTTTTATTTAATTCATTTATAGTTGGTTCAATTATTTCTTTAGTTATTTTATCTAGGTAATCATCTGTTAATAATGGGGCAGGAGAATAAGCTCCCATGCCTCCAGTATTAGGACCTTTATCTTTCTCTTTGAGACGTTTATGATCTTGTGCAGTTGGTAGTAATATAAATTTCTGTCCATCACATAGAGCAAAAACTGAAACTTCTGGCCCCTCAATTTTTTCTTCAAGAACTATAACATTTCCAGAATTGCCAAACTTACCATTGAAGATTGATTCTGCTGCTCTTAAACATTCATCTTTTGAATCAGGAATAAAAACGCCTTTACCTGAAGCTAAACCATCTGCTTTAACTACAAGCGGTATGGTTGATGATTGGATAATTTTTTTGGCTTCTTTTAGAGAATTAACTTTCCAAAAGTTTGAAGTTGGGATATTTGCGTCTTTCATGAATTCTTTAGCCCAAGATTTGCTTGATTCCAATTTTGCGCCATCTTTCCCGGGGCCAAATACTTTAAAGCCTTTTTTTCGAAGTAAATCTGCTAAACCATTTGCTAATGGTATTTCTGGTCCAATTACTATTAAATCTATTTTTAAAAAATTAAGCTTTTCTACTAAATCAGTTTGATTATTAATGTTGATTTTTATTCTTTCACATTTATTTATTCTTTCTGATCCAGCGTTACCAGGGATTAAATAAATTTTTTTGACTAATTCATTTTTTTGAATTGCCCAAGCTAAAGAATTTTCTCTTCCTCCATTTCCAATTATTAAAATATTTTCTAATATACTGAGGCTCTTAAAATTTTTTGAATTAATACTCATTAATTTGTTTCTTGAAGGCTATGAGGTTTAGATGAAAAATCAGTTAAAATGAAATAAACCTTTTTAATAAGTTGATCTCTAATAATTATGTTAATTAAAAATCCTACTTTTAGTAATCTCGTGAGGTCTTAAATTAATGAATGATAAACATGAATTGATTTATGAAGGTAAAGCAAAAAAAGTATTTTCTCATAATGATGCAGACAAAGTAGTAATCGAATTTAAAGATGATGCAACTGCTTTTAATGCTTTGAAAAAAGCTAAATTTGAAGGAAAGGGTAAACTTAATTGCCTAATAAGTGCAAGAATTTTTGAAATTCTTACGAAGAATAGTATCCCAACTCATTTTCTTGAACTTAAAAATGAATATACAATGATTGCAAAAAAAATAAAAATAATTCCATTAGAAATTGTTCTTAGAAATACAGCCTATGGTTCTTTGTGTAAACAAACTTCTATTAAATCTGGCACTGTCCTGGCAAAACCATTAATCGATATCTATTTTAAAGACGATGAACTTAATGATCCTTTAATTACAAAAGATAGGATTGCGTTAATGAATATAATAAGCTCTAAAGATTTAGAATTAATAATAGATCTAACTATAAAGATAAATGAAATCCTGAAAAAGTTTTTTAAAAATATTAAGCTTCAACTTGTAGATTTCAAGTTGGAGTTTGGTTATGATTTTCAAAATAACATATTACTTGGAGATGAAATAAGTCCTGATAATTGTAGATTGTGGGATCTCAATCAGAAAAGTGATACAATTGTAAGTCTGGATAAAGACAGATTTAGGAATGATTTAGGTGGGTTAATTGAGGCTTATAGTGAAATTAACCAAAGAATAAACAATTTTATTTAATTAACTTAAACAAGTTTTGCTTCATTTTCAATAATAAAAAAATACTATGCAAAAACATTTTTTAAAAATTAGTAAGTTTTTCACAAATATTGCTCTACCTCCCTTGATGGTGGTATCAAATAATTCAGAATTAGCTGCCAAGTATTTGCAAAATGACTTTGAGCAATCATTCACAAATTCAGAAATAAATACGTTTAACAATGTTTTATTTCATAGTTTTGATATTGAACAAGAGAAAGATGTCTTTGTTGCAGAAAAAAAGGAAAATATTAATCAAGAAAACGTTCTTATCTCAGAAATAATAATCAAGGGTTGGGAAAATAACCCTGAGGGTAGAAAACTTGAGTTGGCTGCATATGACTCTATGAGTATAAAACCAGGAAGTATTATTAATAATCAAATTTTAAATCAAGACCTTAATGCAATATATGCTAGTGGTTGGTTTTCAGGAGTTAATATAAAGTCTCAAGATGGACCATTAGGAGTGAGGCTAATTGTAAATGTAGTGCCTAATCCGATTCTGAAGAAAGTAGAAATCAAGCCAAAAAACTCCTTAATTTCTAATGAATACATAGATAGTATTTTTAAAAATTATTATGGTACAACTCTTAACCTAAATGAATTGCAAAATAAAATAAATACAATAAAAAAAAGTTATGAAAAAAAAGGGTACTCTTTAGTTAGAATTTCAGGCCCAGATAGAATCTCTGATGAAGGAATAGTATCTTTAAATGTTAGCGCGGGAATTATATCAGATATTGAGTTGAGATTCCCTGGTTCTGATGGAGAACCTATGATTGATGGAAAACCTAGAAAAGGAAAAACAAAAGATTGGGTTATTAAAAGAGAGCTAAGAACTCAACCTGGGACTATATTTAACAGAAAAGTTTTAGAAGCAGATATCAAAAGACTATATGCCACATCACTTTTTGATGATGTAAAGGTATCTCTGGGCCCTGATAATTCAAACCCTGGACAAGTCATAATTTTTTTAGACTTAAGTGAGCAAAGAACAGGATCATTAACAGGTGGTCTTGGTTATAGCAATAGTTCAGGGATATTTGCTTCAATTGGTCTGCAGGAAACAAATGCTCTTGGTAGGGCCTGGTCAACTAATCTAAATCTTAATTTTGGAGAATATTCCACAACTTATAATTTTTCTTTAACTGACCCATGGATTAAAGGCGATATTCATAAAACTTCTTTTAGAACAAATATATTTCTAAGTAGAGATTATCCACAAGAATTTAAAAGTGAGAAGAATGGGAAAATATATGCTGTAGATGATCAAACACCATCAAGCTCCGATACTTTTTCATCTATAGTTTTAGAAAAAACTGGAGGCGGATTTTCTTTCTCAAGGCCACTCAATGGTGGAGATCCCTTTAAAGTCGCTAAATGGCGAGTGTTAGCAGGAATGAATTTTAAGAAAGTAGAGATGATAGATGGTAGTGGTAATAAAAAACCTTATGGTGATATTACCCCAACTACAACCAAAGAAAATATAAGTGATATTATCTGTATTGGATTTACTCCAAATGATGGATCTTGCCCTGAAGAAAATACATTAGTAAGTGTTGTTGCTAGTACATCAAGAAATAATTTGAATAATTCTGTAAACCCAACTTCAGGAAATAAATTAGCTTTTGGGAGTGAACAGTTTTTTTCAATGGGTAAAAATTCCCCTACTTTTAATAGATTATTAGCTTCCTATTCATTTTTTGTCCCTACAAAATTGATAAATTTAACTAAAGCATGCAGGACTAATAACTATGACAGCCAAGATTGTCCTCAAGCAATCGGTTTTCAATTTAAGGCTGGAACTATTATCGGAGAATTGCCTCCTTATGAAGCATTTTGCATGGGAGGAACATCATCTGTCAGAGGTTGGGGATCATGTGATTTAGCTGTAAGTAAAAGTTTTGTGGAGGGAACTGTAGAATATAGATTCCCTGTTTGGCGAATGATATCAGGAGCTTTATTTGCTGATGCAGGTAGTGATTTAGATTCTCAAGAGGATGTACCAGGAAAACCTGGTAAATTGTTGCAGAAATCAGGTTCTGGCTATTCATTGGGTGGAGGAATTGGAGTAAAAACGCCAATTGGGCCATTAAGATTAGATGTCGCAAGTAAGGACCTTAGTGGGGATTGGAGATATACACTAGGAGTTGGATGGAAGTTTTAAGTGTTTTCTTGGCCAACTAATTATGATTCCTGCTATACCTTGGCTGGCGTGATCTCCAAGGAAGGTATAGGTCTTCATAGTGGAGAAAAAACAAGAGTTAGGATTTCTTCATACGAAAAAGAAGGATATTATGTTTCTTTTAAAGATAAACCAAATGAAATTTTTAAGCTGACTCAAGATTTAATTGGAAGTACGATGCTTTGTACAGCTGTTAAATTAGGAGGCAGAAATTTATATACCATTGAACATTTATTATCTGCAATGGCAGGGTGCGGGCTAAGTTATATACATATTGAGGTTGATGGAAAAGAGATTCCACTTTTAGATGGATCGGCAATCCAGTGGGTTAGAGATTTTGAAGAAGTAGGGATAAAAAAGGCAGCTAGACCAGATAATTTCTTTAGAGAGATAAATAAATCAATAATTTTAAATAAAGAAGACTCAGTTATAGCAGCCACTCCTTCTGAAAAAACTACAATTATATCCACTATAAGCTTTGCCTATAAAGCAATTGGGAATCAAACTTATGTGATTGATTTAAATCCAAAAAGTTTTGTTGAAATGATTGCTCCTGCACGAACATTTGGTTTTAAAGATCAATTTCAAGAGTTAAATGAACTTGGATTAATAAAAGGCGGAAGTTTGGAAAATGCCCTTGTTTGTGACGGGGATAAATGGGTTAATCCACCATTAAGATTTGATAATGAACCAATAAGACATAAAATTTTAGACCTAATTGGGGACTTGGCTTTGGTAGGGTTACCTAAGGCTCAAATCATAGTTTATAAAGGATCACATTCTTTAAATGCTTTATTGGCCTCATCCCTAAAAAATTAACTTTATCTTTAATTGTTTTGGAAAAGAAATTATCCAGTGAAAATAATCAACTTTCCTCTGAGCACATACTAGGTTTGTTACCTCACAGATATCCTTTTGCTCTTGTGGACAAAGTAATAGAGCATATCCCTGGGGAAAGAGCTGTTGCAGTAAAAAATGTAACTATTAATGAGCCTCAATTTCAGGGACATTTTCCGGAAAGACCCTTGATGCCTGGGGTTCTTATTGTTGAATCAATGGCTCAAGTTGGTGGAATTATTGTAACGCAAATGCCCGATCTCCCTAAAGGACTTTTCGTCTTTGCTGGAATCAATAATGTTAAATTCAGAAAACCAGTTGTGCCTGGAGATCAACTGATAATTTCTTGTGAGTTATTATCTATTAAAAGACAAAGATTTGGTAAGGTTAAAGGTGAGGCGCATGTTGATGGGAAGTTAGTTTGTGCTGGAGAATTAATGTTTTCATTAGTTGATTAGGGATATGGATAATAAAAATACTGAATTAGGAGCAAGCTTTAGTGGTGTAAAAGTGCACCCAAATGCTTTTGTTGATCCCAGTGCCGAATTACATGATGGGGTTACTATTTCTCAAGGAGCTATTGTCGGTCCTAATGTGACAATCGGGAAAGGAACCGTAATAGGACCGAATGCTGTTATTTCAGGAAAAACTCAAATTGGTATAAATAATAAAGTTTTCCCGAGTGTTTTTATAGGTCTTGATCCACAGGACCTTAAATATAAAGGGGCCCCTACTGAAGTAATTATTGGAGATAATAATACTTTCAGAGAATGTGTAACTATAAATAAAGCAACTGATGAAGGAGAAAAAACTATTATTGGCAATAATAATTTGTTGATGGCTTACACTCACATCGGCCATAATTGTGAACTTGGTAATAGGATAGTTTTATCAAATAGTGTTCAAGTTGCAGGCCATGTAAAGATTGAAGATAAAGCTATTATTGGTGGTTGTTTAGGTATTCATCAGTTTGTACATATTGGATATTTAGCAATGATTGGAGGGATGACTAGAGTAGATAGAGATGTACCTCCTTTTTGTTTGGCCGAAGGGCATCCAGGAAGATTGAGAGGTTTAAATAGAATTGGAATTAAGAGAAGTGGTTTAATAGAAAATAAAGATTTTGACTTAAAATTACTTCAAAGTACTTGGAATATACTTTTTAAATCTAATGATGCGATTTCAAATTCATTAGAAAAAGTAATGAAAGGAGAATTAGATATTTCATCTTCAAGATTATGTAGTTTTTTAAAAGAGTCAATATCTAAAGAAAGACGAGGACCAATGCCTGTAGTGAATGTATGAAAAAAAAGATATTTATAAGTACTGGAGAAGTCTCTGGAGATTTGCACGGAAGCTTGTTATCAAAAGCATTATTAGATGAAGCTAAAAAAAAATCTATAGATTTAGAAATTTGCGGTTTAGGCGGGGAAAGGATGAAGAAAGAAGGTGTAAAAATTCTTCAAGATACTACATCAATTAGTGCAATTGGAATTTGGGAGGCTTTACCTCTTATTATTCCAACAATAATAATTCAAAAAAGGTTCTATAAATTACTAAAAAGATATCCTCCTGATTGCTTAATTTTGATTGACTATATGGGACCCAATATAAAAATTGGTACAAAATTAAAAAAATCGAAGACTAAAATTCCAATTTTTTACTATATTGCTCCTCAAGAGTGGGCTTGGAGAGTTGGTAATAATACTACAACGAATCTAATTAAATTTTCAGATAAGATTTTTGCAATTTTCAAGAAAGAAGCAGCATTTTATAAAAAGAGGGGCGGAAATGTTTTTTGGGTTGGACACCCGATGATTGATTTAACAAAAAAACTTCCTCTAAAGAAGGATGCCAGAAATATTTTGAACCTTCGCCCAGATCAAAACATTATACTTTTAATGCCTGCATCAAGACCTCAAGAATTGCGATATATATTACCTACTTTTATGAGAGCGGCTAAAAAATTACAACAAAAATATCCAAGTTTGGTTGTCTTCATTCCTTCCTGTCGGGATGCTTTTGATGAAATATTCAAAAAAGCCTTTAGAAAATATCAAGTTAAAGGACTTGTGATTTCTCAAAAAGATAGTGCAAAATTAAAGCCTTATATTTATTCCCTCACTAAAATTGCGCTTTGTAAATCTGGGACAGTTAATATGGAATTAGCTTTATATGGAATCCCACAGATTGTTGGTTATAGAGTAAGTAGGGTAACTGCTTTTATTGCAAAAAAAATTCTCAATTTCAAAGTTAAATTTATTTCCCCTGTAAATTTGTTAGTTAATAAGTTAATCATCCCTGAATTTGTACAAAGAGACTTTGTCGAAAAGAAAATCTTTTATAAATCTTGTAGAATTCTTGAAGGGAAGTCAGAAAATATAAAAATTAAAAAAGGTTATGCTTTTCTAAAAAAAGAATTAGGAGAAAAGGGCGTAGTCCAGAGAGCTGCTAAAGAGATTATTAATTCTATTATTTGAACTTTATAATAAAAAAATGAAATATTTCTTACCTTTATTAATTGCTCTTTTAATAATTATTAACCCTGTGAATGCTTTTGCAGAGGAATTGATTCTTGCAGGGGGTTGTTTTTGGTGTTTAGAACATGATTTAGAGTCATTAAAGGGGATAAATTTTGTACAAAGTGGCTATTCAGGCGGAGATTTACAAAATCCTACATACGAAAATCATGAAGGACATCAGGAAGTGGTTTTGGTTAATTATGATTCCAAATTGGTAACTTTACCCGAGATACTTAGGCTCTATTTCAGAAATATTGATCCTCTGGATGGTAAGGGTCAATTTTGTGATCGTGGAGATTCTTATAGGCCAGTGATTTTTTTTAAAGATGCCACCGAGGAAAGTGATGCCATAAATGCAATTGTTTCGGCCTCTAATGAATTGCGTATGCCATTAGAAAAAATATCTGTAGAACTAAAATCAAAAGGTCAATTTTGGTTAGCTGAAGAATATCATCAGGATTTCGCTGAGAGAAATGAATTAAAATATAAGTTCTATAGATTCTCATGTGGGAGAGATCAGAGGTTGGATAAATTATGGGGCGATAATGCTAGATCAACAAATCTTTGGAATGAATAATTGAAATATAGTTATTTATTTTTAATCCATTGAACAAGAGTTTTAACTCCAAATCCTGTTGCACCTGATGGATTAATCCCCTTATTCTTGTCAGTCCAACAAGTCCCAGCAATATCAATATGAGCCCATTTAATCTCTTTATCAAAGAATTCTTCTAAAAATAAAGCAGCAGTTATTGAGCCACCTGCTCTTGGACCTGTATTTTTCATGTCAGCTATATGAGACTTCAAACCTTCTTTATAAGATTTTTGTAAAGGCATTTGCCATAATTCTTCTCCAGATTGGGCTGATGCAGCTTTTAGCTCATTTGCTAGATTATCATTATTACTCCAAAATCCAGCTACATCATTCCCTAATGCAACAACAATAGCTCCTGTTAAAGTGGCGAGATCTATTATTGAATCCGGTTTTAAATTTGATGCGTAAGTTAAAGCATCAGCTAATGTGAGTCTACCCTCTGCATCTGTGTTATTTATTTCAATTGTCTTACCATTAGATGCTTTAACTACATCTCCAGGATGTACTGCAGATCCATTTATCATGTTTTCGCAAGATGCCACAATAAAATGAATTTCTAATCCCTTTGGTTTTATTGCACCAAGTGCTTTTGCTGCTCCTAAAACTGCAGCGCTTCCGCCCATATCATATTTCATCATTTCAATTTGAGATGCTCCTACTTTCAGATTGTATCCTCCAGAATCAAAGGTTAAACCCTTCCCAACTAGAGCAATCTTTTCTTTTATAGGCCCCTCTGACTTTAAAGTAAGATGTATAAATTTAGGATCTAGATCAGAACCTTTTGCTACAGCTAAATATGCACCCATTCCTAAATCTTCACAATCTTTTGCCTCTAAAATTTTCACTTCCAAACCATGATCTTTTGCTATTAGAGAAGCTTGTATAGACATTTCCTGAGGCGTTAGGCTATTTGGAGGGGCTGCTACAAGTCTTCTAGCTAGCTCTACACCTTCACATATTTGTGCCGTCTCTTCAAAGCTAATATTCTCAAATTTTTTTAAATTCAAAAACTCTATTTCTTTAAGAACTTTTTTTTCATCTTTTTTCTTATTGAATCTATTATCCTTATAGGCAGATAATCTAACTGACTCTGCTATTTGATTAATTTCTATTTGTGAATTTATAAATTCCCAAGGTAGCAAGATGCTGATTTTTTCATTTTTATCAACAGTTTTCCTAACTAGATTTCCTATAGAGTTTTCTACATCACTTTTATTAAGGTCTTTTGATTTGCCAAGACCAACTATGATTAAAGTTTCTAATTTTTGATCTAAAAATTCTAAGCTTAAAGTTTTTCCTTTTTCTCCTTTGAATTTTTTTTGAGTAACTTTTTTTAGTAATAATTTTGGGTCAATAACAAATTTTATGTTTTCAAGTTGGCTTGCAATTTCTTCTTCTAAAACTCCAAAAATTAATGAAGCACCTTGCCAGTTATCTAGATTTTTTTGGAATGTGGAAAATTGCATTTGTTAAATTGATTTAATTAATTTTTAGTTGTTTGTGAAAGTAGTTGCCCACCTATCTCGAGTTTCTTTATTAAAAGGTGGTAACCATAAATATATCAGTTGCTGTTCTAATTTACGTCTTAATTTAACTTCTTTAGGGACATCTAAGAAGAAACGAATATCTTGGTGACTTGAGAGTTTGTTATGAGTTAGTGCTTCTTTATAGTTCATGAGGTAATTTTTACAGTCATGTTCTCCCTTCCATCTTTTATTTGCTGAATTTGTTTCTCCTATATAAAGGATTATTTTAGAATTCTCCATCGAGTCAATTACAAAATACATTGCTGGACCATTGTGTATATATTGATTGGTTCTCCAAAAGTTCAATGATAATGGCTGCAAGGAAAAAGGATCAATTTTTCTTTCATTGGAAATTGTATTTATAGGAAGACTTGTTTGGTGCAAAGTTTTATTGTGAATATCTTTTAAAATTTTGAATTGGTGATTGTATATTCTATTTCTCCATTCAGTTAGGATTTTGCCTTTGATTTTTAGATTATTTGCGTGTTGAAAATTAATTGATGTATTTACATTTGAACCAAATAATTCAAATTGTCTATTTTTGTTTGAAATATTATTTACGTTAAATTTTTCCAATATGTATGAAACATGTCTACTAAATTTAATTCTGAAAAAATATAAATCAAAGAATTATTTATAAACTAAAATTTATTAATGTTCTAATCAATTTAAAAGATTCTTGTTATCTTGTAATTGAGCCTTAATCTTGCGAAGTAAAAAATAGAAATGGGATTTTTTGAGTCAGACATCGTTCAAGAAGAAGCCAAAAAGCTTTTTACAGATTACCAGGAACTTATGAAACTCGGTTCTGATTATGGAAAATTTGACAGAGAAGGGAAAAAAATGTTTATAAAAAAAATGGAATCACTTATGGATCGTTATAAGGTTTTTATGAAGAGATTTGAATTGTCTGAGGATTTTCAAGCAAAAATGACAGTAGAACAATTAAAGACACAATTAAGTCAATTTGGGATTACTCCTGATCAAATGTTCGATCAAATGAATAAAACCTTAATAAGAATGAAGGATGAACTCGATAAAACTTCTTAAATTTAACTGTTAAAGCTTCATGTCAGATAATTTAATATTGCCATCATGGTTGTCAAGAGGAATAGAAGAATATTTTCCAATTAAGGGAACAGATCAAACCTTTTCGGAGATAATTGATCATGCAAAAAAAAATAATAAAAAATTAAGGATTAAACTCGGGATCGATCCAACTGGAACAGATATTCATCTTGGGCACAGCATATTGTTTAAAAAACTTAGGGCATTCCAAGATAATGGACATATTGCAGTTCTAATTATTGGGGATTTTACTGCTCAAATTGGAGACCCAACCGGAAAAAACAAAACAAGAGTTCAATTATCGGAAAAACAAGTTAAGGAAAATGCAAAAACATACTTAACCCAATTAGGGATGGGAAAGCCAGCTAATGAATCTATTTTAGATTTTGATTCAAAAGATAGAATAGAAATTAGATATAACAGTGAATGGTTAAAAGAATTAAACCTTAATTCGATAATTGAATTAATGGGGAGTGCAACAGTTAGTCAAATGCTAGCTAAGGAGGAATTTAATAAAAGGTACACTTCGCAAGTTCCAATTGCTTTGCATGAATTCTTATATCCATTATTACAAGGTTACGATTCGGTAATTGTTCAATCGGATATTGAGCTTGGAGGTACAGATCAGAAATTTAATATTGCAATAGGAAGAGATCTTCAAAGGCATTTTAAACAAGACCCTCAATTTGGTGTTCTCTTGCCAATTTTGACAGGTCTAGATGGAATTAAGAAGATGAGTAAATCTGAATTTAACACCGTCGGGTTAACTGAAGATCCTCTTTCAATGTATTCAAAATTAGAAAAAGTACCTGATAATATAATACCTACCTATTTTGAATTACTTACTGAATTAGATTTGAGTTTTCTTGAAAACTCAAATCCTCGTGAATCACAGAGAAGAATGGCTTTAGAAGTTACTTCTTTATTCCATGGGGCTGAAGAAGCATTAAAGGCGCAATCAAACTGTGAAAAATTATTCCTTGGACACAAAGAAAAAGTTGGAGAAATTCCTGAGATTTCCTTAAAAGACGTAGTTTTTCCAGTAAAGTTTTTTTACTTGTTAAGTGCTCTAAAACTTTTCAAATCTAGCAGCGAATCCAAAAGATCTATTAAAGGTGGGGGTGTAAAAATTGATAGTAAGAAAGTAATAAATCCTGATTTAGTTTTTAATTCAAAAAATGATTTGGAAGGTAAAATTTTGCAAATTGGGAAAAAAATAATTAAGAGGTTTGAAAACTGAAAATTGATGAATAAAAGATTTAATTCAGAAGATAAAATAATATTGGCAATTGATGGATTAGATGTAAGTCAGGCAAAATTACTTCTGGAAAAATGTCCTAATATAAAGTGGGTGAAAATTGGTTTAGAGCTTTTTGTTAGGGAAGGTCCAAGAGTTATTGAAATATTAAAAGGTTTAAATAAAAAAATTTTTTTAGACTTAAAATTTCATGATATTCCAAATACCATGCGTGCTGCATGTTTCCAAGTTTCAAAATTAGGAGTTGATATAATTTCTATTCATGCTTCTGCAGGTCTAAAAGCCCTTAAGGATTCAAAGAAAGCATCTTTAGAAGGAGCCGCCTCAGTAAGTGTTAAACCTCCAATTGTTGTAGGAATAACTGTTTTAACAAGCTTTTCTCTTAAAGATTTTCAAACTGATCTTGATAGAAATAATTCAATTGAAGAAAATGTATTGAGACTTGCAAAATTGTCCTTTGATGCTGGATTAAATGGATGTGTTTGTTCCCCTTGGGAGGTAAAAATGTTGAGATCGATTTATAAGAATAATTTTGAAATTATTACACCCGGCATAAGATTAAATATTGAGAGTAAAGATGATCAAAATAGAATTATGACTCCACATGAAGCTATAGATAATGGCGCTTCTAAGTTAGTCATTGGTAGATCAATATCAAAAGCTATAGATCCTAATAAAGCTCTAATAGAAATATTTAAATCTATTGATTCTGATTAATTTTAGATTCTTCTCCCTTAAGCAATCTTGTTATGTTTGTTCTATGCTTCCAGATTACTAATAATGCCACAATTAAACTTATAAAAAAATATGAGTGCATAAATTTACTTAGGTAAAAAAACATAAAAATAGGAAGTAAAATTGCAGCTGAAATACTGGATAAAGAAACAAATTTAGTTTTTGTTAGGACTATTAAAAAAATACCAAGAGATGCGAGCCCAACTTTCCAAGAAAGAGCTAAAAACATACCTAATCCAGTTGCAACAGCTTTTCCTCCTTTACCTCTAAGCCATATTGGCCAAATATGTCCTGAAATAGCTGATATCCCTGCTATAACTTCTATTAATCCTTGATCTGTGTAATATTGAGCAATTTTTACTGCAATAAGGCCTTTCCCAACGTCAATGATAAATACAAAAAGTGCTGGCCATTTCCCAACATTTCTTAAGACATTTGTGGCACCTGTAGATCCAGAACCTATAGTTCTTAGATCTATATTTTTGAGATATTTTCCAATTAAAAAACCTGTCGGAAATGATCCTAAAAGATAACTTGCAAAAATTATTAAGATATTCATAAAGTTTAGTTTAGTTCAAGATCATCGTAAATTTCATTATCTGAACCAGCAAATGCAACCCATAATGGGAATTGAAGTATTGGAATTTCAACAGAGGTTTCTGCTGCATCAATGATAATAAATGGCAATTCTTCATTCGCTTCTAATCTATCAGCTCTCTCGATGACACCTTCAGGCCTTTCAAAAAGAACAATCCCACTATTAGGTCCAAAGTCATCCCTTGTGAGACCAAGTGAATCTTGAAGAATTCTTCTCCATTCACCTAATCGTTCAGGCTGCGAAGCTAAGATAAGAGTCTGAAACTGATCTCCATATAATTCCCCAAGAATAGATATTAAACCAGCAGATAACAAGGCATTTTTTTGTCGAGAACCTCTACTTTCAAGAGAACCTCTTCCGCCCATGTTGAAGAACCAATCATCCATAATTTCTATATCTGATGAATCAAGACTCCGTCTTAATTTCCAAGGTTCTGCATAAAAGTCAGGTTGCTCTGTAAAAATTGAAAAGCAACTTTTTATAATCTCTTCATCTGGCTTAAATGTTTCAGAAAGAGCGGGAACATTAACTATATTATTTGTATTATTGTTTTGCTTTTTATCATTATCATCAAGGGGAGAAGGCTTTACGATTATTGGTTGAGAAACTAATTCAAGTTTCTCTACGTTTTGTGAAAGATTCTGCAAAGCTCCAGTTAAGTACTCTTGAAACCCTTTAACTCTTTTAGCAATATTATCTGATTGTCCTTTAAAATTTGACTCAATATCTTTTTCTATTTCATTTTTTTTTGTTTCTAACTCTTTTATTTCTTTAACTAAAGAGTCTTTTTTTGAAACGAGATCTCTAAAAATTTCATTAGAAATTTCATCAAAAGATTTAGTTGATTTATCGCTTTTCGGGGCAATTTTTTTATCTTGCGTTGTATCTTTTTTATTAAGTTGTTTGGTTTGATCATCTGACATCAAATTATCTGTTATTAATTCCTTCTCAGGAATATTGTTAGAAATTTCTTTATTGGCCATTTAAATAATTTTGATGATTAAGCAAATACTAAATTTTAGGAATTTTTAATTTCCAGGGAGTCAACTTTTTTTATGAGCTCATCTTTTAATTGCTTTGGATTAAATAATATTGGTAATAAATGAGGGCTAGACTTTTCTCTAAAATAAAAAATACCAGGGATTACAGGGAAAAAGAATTTCCATGATATCCAGTTCTTGAATGGAAAAGTTCTAATCTCTTTTCCTAATTGTAAAACGATAAAATCATCATTTGTTATTTTTATTCTTAAGGTAAATGATTGAAGTAATAAAAAAAAGCTAAAAGAAGCAAAAACTATTGTTGGCAAAGAACCAATATTTAAAAATAAAAGCATAAAACTTAAAAATATTAAAATAATTGGTAATTGGAATGATGGTGATATTATGACTGGCTCTTCTTTTTTTTGTTTAGTGTTGAACATAGAATTATCCAAATAAAATTTGTGTTAGTAATACATCCATTAAAGATACAGTAACGAGAGTCATTACAACCGCACCTGTTGTACTTGTTCCAACTTCTTTGGGACCACCTTTAGTGGTTAGTCCATATCCACAAGCAATAATTGAAATAAGTAATCCGAAGACTACTGCTTTTATTAACATTGAAGTTAAGTCCGTACTAGTTAAGCTCACATTACCTGATCTTACAGATGTCCAAAATACTATTGGAGGAACTTTATAAAAAATCGTGCTCCAAATTTGTCCACTCCATAAAGCTACAGATAAAAACAAAAGACATTGTATTGGTGACATTATTACCATCGATAGTAACCTTGGGACTACCAAATATTGGACTGGTTCGGTCTTTAACATTGTTATTGCCTCAATTTGCTCTGTCACTTTCATAGTGCCTAGTTGAGCAGCATAGGCAGTGGCAACCTTTCCAGTCATTAAAGTAGCAGTTAGAAGAGGAGCCATTTCTCTCGCCATGCCTACTGCTAATAAACCTCCAATTTCACTCGAAACCCCCATACTTGTAAGTTGTGATGCAACTTGAATATTAAAAACTGTCCCTGCGGCAATTCCTGTAATCAATACAATTAACAAACTTCCAGGACCTGAATCCATAAGTTGGTCAAACAGATCATTTTTGGAAATTTTACCTCTAAAGATAAAATTAATTGCTTGCCCGCCAATGATGAAGCTGCTAAGAAGTCTTTTAAAAAAATTAGGGTAATACATATCTTTATATTAGTTTGTAATTATTTTCTGATCCCATTTTCTCATTATTAAAAGACCAACTATTACCAATATTGAAGGTATAAAACCTATACACAATCTAATAGTTAATTGTGCTGAGAAGCATTTTTCCACAATATTTAGACTATCTTTATCAACAAAGCATGATTGATAACCAGATAAATACAACAAAAATCCTAATAATTGAACACTAAACGCGATCCCAATCTTCTGAATAAGTACCATCCAAGCAGTATATAATCCTGCTGGTTTCTCTGGATCTTCGTCTATTGCGTCAGGAAGTAATGACCAAGGGATAAGAAAAGCAGTTGAAGCTCCAATGCCAATAAGACAGATTATGAAAATTAAAAGAATGAACAGGAATAAGTTACTGGTATTCAGGAATAAATTATCTCCAACTCCTGAAATTTTTGATAAGGAAGGTAAAAATAAAGCTGCCGTACATGAAATAATCCAAATGATCGCTCCATAGTTTAAAGCTGAAATTCTATTCAATTTATTTGATACTCTGGTCCATATTTGTAATCCCACTAAAGCGCTAATTTGGAAAGGTATTGGGATCCACTTCGCAATATATGTTGGTACATTCAGTACATCCTCTACATAGATTAACGCTACTGTTTGCATCAATTGTAAGGCGCACCAGAGAAGAATATAAAGAGTAATAACTTTTAGAAATTTTTTATTTCTGAAGATCCTTTTGAATTGAAGTGTTATAGCTTCAACTTTTCCTGAAGGCCTTCTTGCTTTTTTTGCGTATGGAGCTAATCCCCAACAAGAAATTAATGTTGCAGCAACTGCGATACATCCACTTATTTTACCCATTAAAAAATATTCATTATTTGCTGATACTTCAGAACCTAATACAACTCCAGCAATTATTAAGCCAGTTAGTCCTGCAATTATTGAGCCAGTAAATCTAGATGCGTTTAGTCTTGTTCTTATTGATGTTTTTTCAGAAATTTCAGTAGATAGAGCTGCAAAAGGAAGATTAATACTTGTATAAGCAGTCATCACGACTATAGAAATTATCGCAAAGTAAATGGTCTTAGTTAATACGGAGCCAGTGGGTGTCCACCATATCGCAGCTAGAGAGAAACCAAGAGGAACAGATGCTGCTACCATCCAAGGGATTCTTGGTCCCCATCTTGATTTGGTACGATCACTTAACCATCCAATTAACGGATCATTTACTGCATCCCATATCTTTATTAACATTAATAGTGAACCTGCAATTATTACTGGTAAACCAGCAGAAATAAAGAATTTGAACAGAAAAAAACCAAATTGCGTTGCGACTAAACCAGTGCCTGCATCTCCTAGCCCATAAGAGAACATTAATCTTGTTGTTGATCTGGTAATATTTTTTTTCGAGTGTGAATTTTCCAATCTTTTTACTTTGTTGATTGTTTGATAATGTATTATTGCAATGGTAATTCTATTACTTAATGCGGGCGTGGTTTAGTGGTAAAACCTCAGCCTTCCAAGCTGAAGATGCGGGTTCGATTCCCGCCGCCCGCTTTTAGAATATATTATTTTTTGCCCCAAATACTTCTTCTGAAATGATTAATAAGGAGCTTCTACTCTTTATTGAAACAGATTTTTCATTAATAGTTAAGGGTTTAAAAATCTCAGTTATGCTTGTGTCAATAACTTTTAACCAATTATATTTACATTTTGGTAAAGGAAAATCGATGCTTTTTGAATAAGCATTTAAACCTATCCAGACCAGGGGATTAGTATTGCCTTTGTTAATGCTAAAAGCAATTGTGTGAGACCAACTACTCCAATCAGGGCTATCTAAACTGGTTCCATGCCAATGATATGTTGGATTATTTTCATTGCTTTGATTGTTAGGTAAGAATGATGGGTTAAAAATGTTTATTAGCTTTTTTCGGATTTTTATAACGTATTTAAAATATTCTAATAATTCCAAATCTTGTTGACCATGTTCCCAATTCATCCAGCCCAATAAATTATTTTGGCACCAAGAATTATTGTTACCGCCTTGTGACCTTCCTATCTCATCACCCATAAGTATCATTGGAACACCTTTAGAGATAAGTAAACTAAGAATAAGATTTTTTTGTTGTCTTTTTCTTAAATCATTAATTAATAAGTTTGTGGTTGGTCCTTCTGTACCATGATTCCAAGAATTGTTATGGTTATCACCGTCTCTATTTTGTTCTCTATTGGCAAAATTGTGTTTTCTATTGAAAGTTACTAAATCTTTTAGAGTGAATCCATCATGTGAAGTAATAAAATTTATTGATTTTGGTAAAATATTATCTTCTTTATAAATCGATGGAGAACCTTTTATTTTATCGCTCATATTCCAAGCTGTATTTTTATCCCCTTTCCAAAATCTTCGCAAGTCATCTCTAAAATGACCATTCCAAGTGAAAGTATTCTTAGATGGGAAATCACCTAATTTATATAAACCACCACAATCCCATGGTTCACTTATTAATTTGATATCGATAAGTTCTGGCTCACATTCTATATCCTCAAAAATTGGAGGATTTTCGAGTGGCGAAAGATTTTCTCCTCTTGATAGGGCAATTCCTAAATCAAATCTAAAACCATCTACTCCAAATTCACTCGCCCAACACTTTAATGATTCAATTATTAGTTTTCTAACTAATCCTCTGTTTGCTGCAATAGTATTTCCGCAACCAGAGACGTCCTGATAATTTTTATCTTTTCCTATAAAGTAATAAAGATTTTCATCTATCCCTTTCCAAGATATTGCAGGTCCATGAGAATCTCCCTCAGAGGTGTGATTGTACACAACATCTAAGATGACTTCAATATCTGCTTTATGACATTCCTCTACTAATCTTCTAAATTCCTCTCTATTCTTTTCGGCAGATTCATTTGAAAGATATTCAAAATGAGGGGTAAACCAATTGATTGGACTATAACCCCAAAAATTCTCTAAACCATTTGGTGCATCAGATGGATCAAAACAAAAAATTGGAAGTAATTCAATTGTTGTAATGCCGAGTTCTTTGAGATACGGAATTTTTTTTAAAAACTTTTTGAAACAACTTCCATTTTTATCAGTTGATTCAGTGAAGGATTTGATATGGAGTTCATAAATAATTATTTCTTCCCAAGAATGTTTCGGTCTTGGATAATCCTTAAAATTAAATAATTTTCTATCGCAAACAACGCTTTTGAGACAAGAATTGGTATTTTCTTGAGTATTTAATGCATTGTCTCTTTTATAACTTCCCCATCCAGTAATACCCCTTGAACATGGATCAAGTAATACTTTTTTTTCATAGTTATTATTAATTTCATTATTTTTTTGTTTTATCCTAAAAGCATAGATACAACCCTCATTTAGATTTTTTATTTCCGCATGCCAGTAGGGACCAGTATTATGGTTCTGAGCTAATTTAAATATAGTTTTTGGAGAAATAGAGTCTTCTCGCTCAAACAATAAGATTTCTACATATTCTGCATTTGTGGCTATTAAGGAAAAATTAACGCCCTGTGAGGTTAGAGAACTTCCCAAAGGGAATGGTTTACCTTTATTGATATGAGTCACTTTCTCTTTATCATTGATTAGTTAAATATTGGGTTAATTTATTCAAATTACTTATATTTGAATAATAGATCCAAAATTAAAAAAAAAACTCAAATTTAAGGTTTCACTAATCAACTTTACTAGATCTTAGAGAGTATTAATTTTCTAATTTATTGCAATTCATCCATCCATCTGCGCAGTGCATAGAATGATTTAGAGAGAAAGTTTAATAATTAGAAAATAAGATATTTCTTGATTCCAAAATACAAATAATGCTTTTTCATGTGATGAGAAGGAAATATATCTGAAAATTAATAAAATATAATAAATACTTCAATTTCTTCCCTACGTTACCTTTAGACGTTTTTCTCTCTACTTAAATTAAGTTATATTTTTGAAGACTAAAACCAGTGGTGACAATGGTTTTAGCAGTTTTCTAGATATAGATATTATTTTTAATTTAAGAAAAGTGTGCGGTTATGAAATTAAAAAATAAAGCTAAAAATGTCCCCCAGATTTGTATAAAGCTTTGCGCCGCCAGCATTTTCGGTTGCCGTATTCGTATTTGCTCCATATGATGTGCAAGTTCGAGGTTTTTAGACTTGATTAAAACTCATCTCTTTTGAATCTCTGCTTTACAAACAATTCAATGAACAAAGCTGATTTAGTAAATCTTGTTGCTGCTCGTACTGAGCTCACAAAAACTGATGTTTCTCTAGTTGTTGATGCGGCTATTGAAACTATTGTTGATTCAGTAGTGGAAGGCAAAAAAGTCTCCATACTAGGATTTGGTTCTTTCGAACCAAGAGATCGTTCTGCAAGACAGGGATTAAACCCTAAGACAGGCGAAAAAATAGCAATACCTGCAAAAAGAGTTCCAACATTCTCAGCAGGTAAGCTTTTTAAGGATAGAGTTCAAGGGTAAACTTTTTAACCTATTTCTTTCTTAAATATCAAAGATGCTCTAAAAGAGCATCTTTTTTTTTAATTTCAATAAAATGCTATTAGCTCAATGACCAAAACTCTTAACAAGGTATCACAAATGATGAAGTCTTAAGAAGTAATGAAACGTTTAACTTTTTTATTCTTAAAATTTTTATTTGTATCTAATTTTGTTATGGCAGAAGCAATACCAATAAAATCAAAGATTTTAAAAGAATCTAGTGATTGTATTAAAGATTCGCAAACCCAAGTTTGTAAAGAATTAGTTTCTGAAATAGAAAAACTTCAGTTAGTTGTATTTGACCAAAATAGATTCAAATGTCAATCAAGTTTATTGGGGATGCAGTCGGCAATAATTGAAGCTTATTTTTTTAGAAATTACTCAAATGAGAGAATTTCATTTATGATCCCATATGTGATTAAAAATTGTTAATTATAGAAAAATTTTATTTTTTTGGAATATTATAAATTTGGATTTTAATTTGTAATGGTCAAAGGTTTCTCCGATAATGAAGTTGAAAATGATACTGAAATAAAGGATTCAAAAAAAGAAAAAAAAGGTTTAGCAGGTTTTCTTAAAGGTAAGAAATTTACTTACACTTTGCCAGGTAAAAAACAAATAAATATTTTTGGATCAATAGTAATAGGTTTAAATATGACTTTAATATTGCTAGTCATCCTTTATTTAAAGAATCAAGAATTCCATGACTTTGTTTTTAATGTTGGTCGTTAAATATTTTTAGATCTAAAAAATTTATTAAATGATATATTTAAATTTTAGAAATTCTTATGAAGGTAGTAAATTTAGTTTTTCAATTATTTTTTTTGTTAGTAACCCTTCTATCTTTAATATATTTTTTAACAGGTTATGACTCTGCTTTTGAGGCAGATCAGAATTGTCATTCATCGCTTTCAAGTTACGATAACCTATCTGGAGATTATGGTTGTGATCATGATACTGAGACACATCAGTGGATACTTTACGAGTCAAATGGCAAAAAAGAACCAGCTAAAATTATTAAGAAATTTAGGTACAAATTTTTATAAATCAAATTTCTTATAAAAAAACTTTGCACTTATTATTGATATTATTGCTGTAATTGTGAAAGTAAGATACTGATATATGCTTCCCTCTAAGTAAATTTTATTTTTATAAAGAGGATAATCTATGAAAGAACCAAATGTTCCCCAAATTATTACCCATACAGATATGTATAGGATTACTTTTATTGAATTAGTTTTTTTTTCTTCCATATTTAATTGATACCAAAGATTGAGGCAGTCACTGGTCTACCGCTAAAAACCAACTCTGTTAATATGAGCATCAAGAATCCGATCATAGCTGCTCTACCATTCACAAGCTCAGCGCTGCTATTAAATCCAAAAACATTCTTTACTTCATCCCCCTTATTGTCTACCCATTTTGAGTATTCATTATCAGTTGATGATTTATTAGTAAAATCATCATTTTGGTTTTCCATTGGAGAGTCTTTTTCTTGCATAGAATCCTTTTTTGTTTATATTAATAATTTTTATATTAATTTATCATTAAATTAAACTCGAGATAATAAAAAAATTAAGACGAAAAAAATTATTATCCATAAAAATTGTAATCTCAAAATTAATTGACAAATTAATTTAATTTTCTCTCTAGTGCAACTATCTCCAGTCGGATTGATTATTGGCTTTTCAATAATTTCTTTTTTATATTTACTTTTTCCTCCTAATTTAACGCCGGCAATATAGGCAAATATAGCTTCTGAAATCCCAGCATTAGGAGAATCATATTTTTTACCATCTAGATAACTTTTTTTTATGATTGATTTATACTGATTAACTTTGGTACTAACTAAAGGTAGCGTGATTAAAACTAATCTTGAAGGAATAAACGTAAAAATATCTTCGATTTTTGCACTGAAAAAACCTAAGTATTTAAAGTAATCATATTTGTAACCTATCATTGAATCTAAAGTACTTATTGCTTTATAAGAAAAGCCAAGCGACAAAGGCCCTGGGAAAAAAATTGAAAACTTCATAAAAACAATTCCAATAAAAATCCACAATAATGGCCCAAATATTCCATCAACAGAATTTTCGGTAAGACTCTCGGTACTTGATCTCAAAAGATGTTCTATAGAAGATGAACTCACATCCCTACTGACTATTCTTTGTACCTTCTCTTGGATTAGGCTCTTATTTTGGGCATTAATTTCCTTGTATTCTATTAGCTCTGCAATCTCTTTCACACTTGAAATAAGTCCCTTAGTTGCAATACAACTTGAAAGTCCAAAAAAAATTAAAAATCCACCCAAAAAATGATTTCTTGATTGCACATAACTGAGTTCTATCAATTTTCCAAAACTAAAACTTATCCCAATAGTGGATATAGAAACAATGAAACCGCCCCAAAATAAAATTTTTTTATTTCCTCCAAAATTATTTATGAGGTAATTAGATATTTTTTTTATGTAAAAACCAATTATTTGAACAGGATGGATTAAGAATCTTGGGTCGCCAATCAATAAATCAAAACCAATAGATCCAAGAAATATTAAAAATAAGTTTATTTCAGCCAACTGAACATCGAGCGTAGACCTTTACCTACTTTCTCAATTTCATGTTTTGAGTTCTCTTCTCTTAATTTTGTCATTAAGGGTTTGTTTTTATCGCATTCTTCCACAAAATTCTTAGCGAAAGTTCCATCTTGAATATCTTTTAGAATTTTCTGCATTTCTTTCTTCGTATCACTATTAATAAGTCTTTTGCCACTTACATAGTCTCCATATTCTGCGGTATTGGAAATTGAATCTCTCATTTGAGATAAGCCACCCTTCACCATTAGATCAACAATTAGTTTGACTTCATGTAAACATTCGAAGTATGCAAGTTCTGGTTGATATCCTGCCTCTACAAGAGTCTCGAAGCCTGATTTAACGAGTTCTGATAAGCCCCCGCATAAAACTGCTTGTTCGCCAAATAAATCAGTTTCTGTTTCTTCCTTAAAATTTGTCTCAAGTATCCCAGCTCGAGTTCCTCCAATCCCTTTTGCGTAAGCCATTGCCAATGATCTTGCACTTCCGGAAGAATCCTGCTCTACTGCAAACAACGCTGGAACTCCTTGACCATTTTGATATTCCCAACGAACAGTGTGTCCAGGCCCTTTTGGAGCAATCATTACAACATCCACAAAACTAGGAGGTTTGATAAGTCCGAATCTAATATTAAAGCCATGAGCAAAACTTAATATCTTTCCTGCCTTTAAGTTTGGTTCTATTTCTTTAAGGTAAACATCTTTCTGAAATTCATCTGGAAGGAGAATCATAATCCAGTCTGCTTTTTCGCAAGCTTCAGAAACTCTAAAGACTTGTAAACCATCGCTAATAGCTTTGCTTTCAGACTTACTTCCTTTATATAATCCTACAATTACATCCATACCGCTATCCTTAAGATTTAAGGCATGTGCATGTCCCTGTGAACCATATCCTATTATCGCTATTGTTTTATTATGTAAAAGACTTAGATCTGCATCTGTGTCGTAAAAGAGTTGGGTCATTAGTTGTAACTTCTTTTCATTTGATAATTAATATTTTAGACATTAAAGGTGTAAATAAACCAACAAATTATTAATTTAAAAATGAAAATTAAAGAATTTATTTAGAAAATTTAAGATTGATTGGCTTCGCTTGGATGAGTGATTACTCTATCAATCAGACCATAGTTTTTTGCCTCTTCTGCGCTTAGAAAATAATCTCTATCAGTATCTTTTTCGATTTTTTCAAATGATTGTCCTGTCATATCGGCCATAGACATGTTTAACATATCTTTAATTCTTAAAATTTCCTTAGCCTCTATTTCAATATCACTTGCTTGACGTTGAGATGTTCCTCCAAGGGGTTGATGAATCATTATTCTACTGTGGGGTAAAGCAACCCTTTTACCTTTGGTTCCAGCAGCTAAAAGGAACGCACCCATAGAGGCTGCTAGGCCTACACATATTGTTACAACATCACTTTTTACATATTTAATAGTGTCATATATAGCCAAGCCGGCAGTCACTGATCCTCCTGGGCTATTTATGTATAGATAGATAGGTTTGGAATTGTCATCAGAGTCAAGATAAAGCATTTGTGCAACTAAGCTATTTGCAATACCATCGTTAACTTCTTGTCCAAGAAAAAGAATCCTTTCTACTCCTAGTCTTGTATATATATCAACCCATCTTTCGTATTGACTTCCTGGAAGTCTGTAAGGCACGCTTGGTGTTCCTATTGGCATGATTTTAAAGTAGTTGTTTGTGAGAGTTAAATTTTATTAGGTAAATCTTTTTGACTTGTTAGTATTCTATCTATAACTCCATAATCTAAAGCTTCTTGAGGGTTGAGATAACTCATCCTGTCTGAGTCTTTAGAAAGTTCTTCGATAGTCTTCCCAGTATTTCGAGATAGAATTTCCAGCATTGACTTTTTATTTTTCAAAACTTCCTCAGCTCTTATTTGGATATCTGTTGCTTGACCTCTTGCTCCACTTATAGGTTGATGTAAAACGATAGAGGCGTGCGGGAGGGCAGCTCTTTGTCCCTTAGTGCCAGATGAAAGGATAACTGCGGCTGTTCCCATCGCTTGTCCGATACAGATTGTATGTACTGGAGGCTTTATATAGCTTATTGTGTCGCATATAGCGAAAGCTTCTGTTTCGAAACCGACAGCGTCACCTGTGTACCAACTTGTCCCTGTTGAATTTATATAGAAATAGATAGGTTTTTCTGGATCCTCAAATTCTAGATAAAGAAGTTGGGCAATGATTAGCTCAGTGACATCCATACCTAATTGTCTTTTCGCATCATCATCTGAAAATAATGGTAAACCAAGATAGACAATTCTCTCTTTAAGTAAAAGAGAGGGCAGATCAGGGGGTGGGGTCCTCATGACGGTGTTTTCGCCGTAATAAGGAGCAGATACAGTCATTTGTATCACAAAATTGTTATTGATTTGATTCTAGCTATATTTAGCCCTGTGTCGCTGGAGATTTAAAAGATTTGTTTGACTCAGGATTATTTATAAGTTTTCCAAAGACCATTCTTCCAGTAGGAGTTTGTAGTGCTCCCGTTATAATAATATCTAATCTGCTTCCCACGAAATTTTTTGCTTCATCAATCACAACCATAGTTCCGTCATCTAAATATCCAATACCCTGCATTTTTTCTTTCCCCTCTCTTACGATTTTTATATTCAGCGATTCACCTGGCTGTACTTCTGGTCTTAAAGCAATGACTAAATCACTCAAATTCATGACTTTTAATTCTTTAACTTCCGCAATCTGCGAGAGATTATAATCGGCCGTAATTAGAGTTCCTGTCATATCCTCAGTAATTTTTAAGAGTTTTTCATCTACCCCATTACCTTCATACTTTGTCGGATTTATTACAAGTCTTCTACCGTATAAATCTCTTAATTCTTTCAATAATTTTAAACCTCTTCTGCCTTTAGACCTTTTTTCGTTACTACTTGAATCAGCTAAAGTTTGTAATTCATCAATTACACTTTGAGCAACAATTAATTGTCCTTCCAACAATCCGCAACTTAATAGGCCATTTATTCTGCCATCAATAATCACGCTGGTATCAAGAATTTTTGGACTTGCAGCAGGGAGTATGCCTTCATTAACTAAATATGCATCAGTATTATTTGGATTAAATAATCTCAATAATGTCCTTCCATGGGTATCTGCTAACTTATATCCGAGAACTCCGAAGAAAATATTGCTTAATATTGCTGCTAAGGGTTTTGCAAAAAAGACTTCTCTAGGGAAAGGAATTAATAGTATTGGAGCAAGTAGGAGATTTGCTACAAGTAATCCCAAAATTAAGCCAACTGACCTACTTATTAATAAGTCTGTAGGCATTGTCCTTATTTGATCAAGAAAAGTCTTTCTAAGTTGAAGAAATACAAAACCTGCGGCTAATCCTATAAATAAACCAATTATCGCTAAAACAATTCTAAAACCTTCTACATTAGATACCTGTTTAAGGATGTCTACTGGCAATAAATCAACTCCAAGCCATCCTGAGGCAGCTCCAGACAATACAAATAAAATTAATACTAAGGCATCTGTCATATCTATAATCTACTAGGATTTATTAATTGAGTAAATAAGGATCTTATTTTTTCGATCCTAAATGCTTTTTTGGAGCTTAAAAATGTATCTAGATTATGAATAAGTTTCCAAGAAGTGCCTATGTACATATTCCTTTTTGCCATAGGAGGTGTTTTTATTGTGATTTTGCAGTTATTCCACTTGGAAACAAAGTTGAAACTTTACAAGGTTATGGAAGCAAAACTGTTAAAGAATATTTACACTTTTTATACAAAGAAATATTGTCAATTAAAGATAAATCTCCTCTTTCGACAATTTATTTAGGAGGTGGCACACCATCAATTTTGGATCCTAAACAGATCAAAGAAATAATTGACATTTTTAAAGAAAATTACGGAATTGACTATGGTGCTGAAATAACTATGGAAGTTGACCCAGCAAGTTTTAATCAAGATGACCTTAATGGATTCATAAATGCTGGGATCAATAGATTTAGCCTCGGAGTACAAAGTTTTAATAATCAGATACTGCAAAACGCGGGTAGGCGGCATTTGAGAGAGGATGCTGAAAAATCTTGTTTATGGTTGAAAAGAGTCCACGATTCTGGGTCAATAATAAGCTGGAGCCTTGATTTAATTCAAAATTTGCCACTTAGTGGATTTAAAGAGTGGCAAGATGACTTAAAAAAAGCAATAACTTTTTTACCACCACATATATCCATTTACGATTTAAATATTGAAAATGGCACTGTTTTTCAGAAATTAGTTAATTCAGGGAAATTAAAACTTCCAAATGATGAAGAGGCTTTTAGAAATAGTAAATTAACTCATTTAATCTTAAAGAACTCAGGCTACTCAAGATATGAAATCTCAAACTATTGTTTCCCTGGTCATCAATCCAGACATAATAGAGTTTATTGGAGTGGATTAGGCTGGTGGAGTTTTGGTCAAGGTTCTACTAGTTCGCCTTGGGGGGAAAAGTTAACTAGACCAAGAGTTAGTAAGGAATATAAAGAATGGGTAATCAGACAATGCGAACTAAATTTAGATTCATCACTCATTAATAAAGATTTTGTTTATAAAGATTTGGATGAGAAAATAATGTTGGGGTTGAGACTTAGAGAGGGTCTAGATATCCATAAAGTTTTTAAAGAACAAAACTGGGGGAATAAAAAATTTGAAAGTAATTTAAGAAAATTGCTTGCAAAATGGGAAACATATCTTGAGAGTGGATTATTAGTTAGAAAGGGTTATAGGTTCTTTTTAAGTAATCCAAAAGGTATGGAGCTTAGCAATCAAATTCTTATTTCTATGTTCAAATGGTGGGATGAGATTAGTTAAGTCTTTCAGATTCTATCCATTCTTTTAATTTATCTTTAAATAATTTCTTCCCTTGAATAATGGGTTGGCAAAATGGTGGTTGGTCATCACTGAGACCCAGCAAATCAGCAGTAACTCTTACTTGCCCATCGCAATATTTACCTGCACCGATACCTATTGTGGGAATTTTTAAGTCGTTTTGTATTTCTTTAGCAAGTAACTCAGGAATATGTTCAAGAACTATTGAAAAACACCCTAAATTTTCTAGTATCGAAGCTTCTCTTTTGATTTTTTCTTGGCTTTCTAAGCTCTCGCCTTGTTTTTTTAATCCAAGATTTAAATAGCTTTGTGGTGTAAGTCCTATATGCCCCATAACAGGGATTCCCATTCTAATTAACCTTGAAATAACTTTTTGTATTTCTGGCTCAGCTCCTTCGACCTTTACAGCTTTTGCATAAGTACTTTGAATTATTTTTCCTGCATACTCTACAGCTTTATCATCTCCGCATTGATAAGTCAAAAAAGGCATGTCTGATACCACCAAAGGTTGTTCTTCAATTCCTTTTTTGAACCCTCTTGATACAGCATTAGTGTGGTAGATTATGTTTTCTAAAGTTAACGGCAATGTGGATTTGTATCCTAAACACACCATTGCTAGTGAATCTCCAACTAAAACAAGATCAACATTAGCTTGTTCTGCAATAGATCCAGATATTGAGTCCCATGCAGTTAATGCAATAATCTTTTGAGATTTCTCTTTATATTTGATGAGATCTGAAGGCAACATGAGAATTTATGTATCTTTTTTAATCAAGAATTGCTAATATAATACTGACTCGGCCTTTCGCGGTTTTAACGCCTAAACCTGGTCAGGACCGGAAGGTAGCAGCCACAAGGGATGCTTGAGGCAGGCGAGATAACCGAGTCACCTTAGTTTAATTTAACTTTTAATTTATATCTTTTTTATTCTGCCTTAATTTCAAAAATTCTGGAATACTCGCTCCAGTATCTTTGTTGTTCGAATCACTATAAAAAGATTGATTTGATAATCTATTTCTTATTCTTTGTTGCTTCAATGGTTGGTTTGTATCAAAGCCAGTTGCAATTACGGTGACTTGTATCTCACCATCCATGTCTTCGTTCACTGCTTGACCAACGATTATATTCGCATCCTGATCTACAACATCGCTAATAACTTCTCCTACTGAGTTCACATCATCAAGGGTTAAATCTCTCCCTCCAGTGATATTCACAAGGCAACCTTTTGCACCATCAATCCTTCCTGCTTCTAATAATGGACTATTAATTGCTGCTTGAGCAGCCTCTATCGCTCGTGATCTGCCAGAACCAATACCTACCCCAAGAAGAGCTGTACCAGCTTCTGTCATGACTGATCTGACATCAGCAAAGTCAAGATTAACCTCGCCTGGGCGGGTTATTACTTCACTTATACCTTGGACTCCCATTCTTAGAACATCATCTGCATTCCTAAATGCTTCTTGAATAGAGGCGCCCGATGAAACCTCTTTTAACCGATCGTTAGGGATGACAATAAGAGTATCAACATTTTCTGCCAACCTTGCAATTCCTTCTTCTGCTTGACGCATTCTCCTTTTCCCTTCGAAAGAAAAGGGTTTAGTTACTATGCCAATTGTTAATGCACCGCTTTGCTTTGCTACTTCAGCGACAACTGGGGCTGCTCCCGTCCCAGTACCTCCACCCATTCCAGCTGCTATAAAAACCAAGTCAGCACCCTCTAATGATTGTTGCAGCTCATCTCTGGATTCTTCTGCGGCCTTTTGACCGATACTTGGATTACCTCCAGCTCCTAGTCCTCTTGTTAAGTTTTGACCTAATTGGACTCTCCTTTGAGCAGATGACTGTAGTAAGGCTTGAGCATCAGTATTGAGAACTCTGAATGAAACGCCTTCAAGATTACTATCAATCATTCTGTTTACAGCGTTACTTCCGCCTCCGCCTACACCAATTACTTCTATTTTGGCGTTTTGGCTTGGAAGGATTTCTCTCGATTGATCAAAGTTTGGATTGTTACCGAAGCTCATCTCTTAATTAGGGATCTAATACTAGTATTGGGTGCATTATGAACTTACTAAGCTCATCTGTAGGAATTTGTTGAGGAAAAACCTTAAAATATTTATTTATTAAATATTTTGTTTTATATGCTTAACCCACATCAACACTACAATAATTAAAAAAAATTATTCAAAATCAAATCTCAAATATTAGGGTTTGAACACTTTTATTTTTGGTTTATTTGGATCAGTAAGATCAATATTATCAATTTTTTCAGAAAAGTTATTTTTCTTGTATTCATTTTTTAGATTATTGATTATCTGTAATTGATAAGTGATTAAATTAGGGTTAAATCCTAAAAATATTGTTTTTAAATCTTTTTCCTCAACAGTTAGAAATCCACTGGGTGAAAAAGTTATTTTTACGACCTCAAATTCATATTTCTCTCGTGAAATTAAAATTTCAGATAATACTTTTTTAAATTTTCTTTTCCAACCAAAAACTCGTACAGTTAAATCGGTAAATTTTGTATTGTCTGCATTTTGTTTTTTGATAAAAACCCCATCTTTATCAATAAAACCTAATATTTTTTCATCATTAAATATTTTTTCGCCGTAAGCTATCGGAGTTCTAGTATTAACAAAAACTTTCAAACCAAAGGGAAATATATGTCTGCTTACTGAAACATGCTTGAGCGACAAATTTTGCTTTAACTCTTTTTCTAAAAAATTAGTTCTAATAAAAATTAACCTGATTGGCAATTTTAAAGATGAATTTTTCACTAAATCATTCTGTGATAATAATTTACTACCAGAGATCCTAATGTCGCTTATATTGACCTCTTTTAGGGTTTTTAGGCTTATTAAACTTGTGGTAAATAAAATTAGAAATAAAGAGAATTTATTTTTAATTTTTTTTGGGTTTTTCACAAATCACATCGAGCTTTTTCCATCAATTGCTCCATCCATGCTCTTGCCTGTTCTGCATCTGAAAATGGTACATCCATCTCTTTCCCTCCACCTACTAGTCTCAACCTGCACTTCCCTTGGGATTCATTTGTTAGAGGAGCTTCTCCTGAAGTTAGTGCCATTAATTCAACTAATTCTAGTTTCTTGATTGTGAAACTTTCTTTTTCTTCAAACTTACCAGCCTCAAATGCGCTCCATTTTAATTCTCCATCTTTTAAAAAAGCTGCACCTGAACTATCTAATTTACAAAGTTCAGAACCGTTAGCCCAGCTCCTAAAAAGATTTTGCCTTCTTCTCTCTAACCATCCCAAAGCAGTTAATAAAACGAAGATTAATAGTAATGGTAACCAAAGAAGTCCATGCAACATTTTATTTGAATTATAAATCTAGAGATATGTCTACCAGTTTAGCCACAAGTTGCTCAATATTTAAACCTGAAGCTTTCCAAAGCATTGGAAACATACTGTTTTTTGTGAAACCAGGAATTGTATTTATTTCATTTAAAAAAACTTTATTTGAAGATTTTTCTAGAAAGAAATCTACTCTTGCAAAACCAAAAATATTTAGAGCTCTGCAACTTTGAATAGCAATATTCTTAATTTGTTCAGCGACTTTAGAATTTATTTCGGCTGGGATAGTTATCTTATTATTTAAGTTATATTTTGAATCGTAATCATACCAATCACTTTCGTACTTTACTTCGCCTATTTCAGAGGTTAAGAGTTTTGATTTTCCAATTATTCCGCATTCAATTTCTCTTGCTTCTAAACCTTCTTCTACTAAAATTCTTGTATCAATTTCCCATGCCTTTTCTATTGCTTGTAATATTTCTGATTTATTTGTGACTTTTGAGATGCCAAGAGAGGATCCGGAGTTAGATGGTTTAACAAAAATAGGAAAATTTAATTTTTTTAAAATCTTATTAATCATCCTATTTTTGACTTCTTTATTCTTGAGATCTTCATTCTGAAAAACTAGATAATTAACTTGTGGAAGTTTGAGGTTAGAAAAAATTGTCTTCATTATAATTTTATCCATTCCTAATGCAGAGCCTACAATTCCACATCCGACTAAAGGTTTTTGAGTAAATTTCAATAAGCCATGAATTGATCCGTCTTCACCATTAAATCCATGCAAAAGAGGAAACCAAACATCAATATTTTGAAATTCAATACCGTCTAAAAAGTTAATTTTTTCTCGATTAGTAATTCCTTGTTGTTTTGTTGTAATATTCTCAGTCTCCCCAATGAGGATTTTTTCTGAGAGATCACTATTAATCCAATCTCCATATTTGTCTATATAGAAGGCTTTAAGATTAAAGCGTTGTTTGTTTATTTTTGAATTAAAGGCTCTAAAAACCGTTTTTGCCGAGGATATCGATACTTCATGTTCATTGGAATTCCCGCCAAATATTAACCCAATACATTTTTTATTTACCCCGATCATTTAGAAAAAAAATTATAAATAAAGTTCACCTGTTAAAGAAAAAGGTCTTGCTTCATTTATTCTGACATTAATTTCATCTCCCAATGAAAAATTAAAGTTGATGTTTTTTGGAATCTCTACGAAAGTTAATCTATTTGACCTAGTTCTACCCATAATTTGAGAGGAATTTTTTGGATTTAAACCCTCAATTAAAACTCTTTCGATTTTGTTGATGTATCTTTGGTTTCTACTCCTAGCAGTTTTCTCAACCAAAGCATTAATTTCCTGAAGTCTAGCTTTTTTTACTTCTTCCGAAAGTTGATTCGACCAAACTGCTGCAGGCGTATTTGGTCTTGGAGAATATGCTGCTGTATTTACTTGATCAAAGCCAATATCTGATATCAGCTTTAATGTATCTTGATATTGTTGTTCGGTTTCTCCTGGGAAAGCAACTATTGCGTCAGCTGTGATTGATGCATCTGGCATTAATGATCTTATATTCTCGATAATATTTTTATACTTTTTGATAGTATATCCTCTGGACATTTGCTTCAAAATTTCATCATTTCCACTTTGGAAGGGAATATGGAAATGTTCACAAACTTTATCAAGTTCATAACAAGCTTGAATCAACCTTTTTGAAAAATATCTTGGATGACTAGTAGCAAATCTTATTCTGCTAATTCCTTTAACATCATGAATATAATATAAAAGATCAGTTAGGGTATTCTCTTTTCTCCCCTCTTTTGTAGTTCCTGGAAGGTCTCTACCATAAGCATCAATGTTCTGCCCTAAAAGAGTAATTTCTTTAAAATTATCATCAGCTAATTTTTGGATCTCACTTTTTATTGCATTTGGATATCTTGATTGCTCTTTTCCTCTGACAGAGGGGACTACGCAATATGAACATCTTTCATTACATCCATATATGATATTCACCCAGCCACAAATAGAGCTTTCTCTTCTTGCACTTGTAATGTCTTCAGAAATGTAGGTTTCTTCTGTTGCAGCAACTTGATTTCCTAAATCAATTTTACCCAGAAGATTCTCAAGATTATTTACATGTTGAGGCCCCATGACCAGATCAAGTTCTGGGACTCTTCTTAGTAAGGACTCTCCCTCTTGCTGAGCAAGGCAACCTGCAACAACAAGTTTTAAGCTAGGTGTTTTGTGCTTTCTTTTTGCTTGTCTTCCTAGAAAGCTATAAACTTTTTGCTCCGCATTATCTCTTATTGTGCATGTATTGTATAAGACCAAATCGGCATTTAATTCGTTATCTGCTCTGGTATATCCCATTTTCTCTAATGTCCCAGCCATTCTCTCAGAATCAGCCTTGTTCATTTGGCATCCAAATGTGGTTATCCAATAACTGCCAGTAGTTGAATTATTTTGAAAAATTTTTTCGTCTGGTTTTGTTTTTGTTAGCACTTTACTAGGAATTTTTTATGATTCTTTAATTCAAAATTACAAGTTAAAAAATTTTTCTGCAATTTTTTTGAGGGCGAGCGAGGGGATTCGAACCCCCGAATAGCGGCGCCACAAGCCGCTGCCTTAACCACTTGGCGACGCCCGCCTCATATTTATAAATTTAACAACTCAAGGGTTATTTTTCATAGTAATTTTTATCTTTTGGCGAAATTTGAATTATTTTCTAATTCAGTAAAGTTTTCTTATGATTTAAAATAAAAGAAAATTTTAAAAATTTGAGTAATTCTGGCACAGCTGAGGTTCTAATTCCCAGAAGCCTTTGTTTAATAGAAGATATAGATAACCTCATTATTGATGTAGAGGATTTATGTTCAGTCTCCATTAGTTGGGAGGATGGATATGTTTCTGAGTTAAAGCCTTTAAAAAATAAAGTTTCAAAACCAAAAAATATTTTATTCCCAAGATTTGTTGAAACTCATTCGCATTTTGATAAATCATTTATATGGGCAGACTTTCCTAATCTGGAATCAAACTATGGAGGAGCATTATCAGTAAATCTTGAAGAACATAAAACTAGAACTACAGATAAGGTTCTTGAAAGAGTTGAGAAATCATTAAAACTTGCCATACAAAATGGATACCGAGCTATTAGAAGTCATATTGATACATACAAAAGTCAATCTATTGATATTTGGATTGAACTGTTTAAATTACAAAAAAAATTTGCATCTGATTTAACTTTACAATTCGTTGCTCTAGCTCCATTGGAATTTTGGGATACTTCTAATGGAGAAGAGTTAGCAAAAATATTTTCCTCTAATGGAGGCATTTTAGGAGGTGTTATTGTACCGCCTTTCAATAAAAAAAATACAAGCAAATTTCTCGCAAAGATGCTTCTTCTTGCGAGTAAATATAAATTAGAAATTGATTTGCATATAGATGAGTCAATTATTGAGCCTGGAGCAGGAATAAAAGTTTTATTAGAAACAATCGAAAATTTAAAGATTAATAGTATTCCGATCACTTGTAGTCATTTGAGTAGTCTTATTTATCTAAATCATAGAGAGATTTTATATTTAGGAGAAAAAATGGCTGAGAAAAATATTAAAGTTATAGCTTTACCCCTGACAAATTTTTGGCTGCTCAATCGAAGTAATAAAACTACATCATTAAAAAGACCAGTTGCGCCAATAAAGCAATTACAAAAATCACATGTGGATGTATCTCTGGGTAGTGATAATGTTCAAGACCCTTGGTACCCTTTTGGTAATTTTGATCCTTTTTATATGTTGTCTTGCTCGATACCTATGCTTCAACTAAATCCCTGGGAGAGAATGACTATATCTTCTATTTTTTTAGCTCCAAGCAGATTATTAAATTTAAAATGGGATGGTTTAATTAAAAAGGGTTGCCCTGCTGACTTTGTAATTCTGGATGCACAAAAATGGGCAGATATTTTTTCGACTAACTTAAAGAGAAAAGTATATATAAAAGGCGATTTATATTGCTAATCGACTAATTTATATATACAACGCAAGAAATTTTATTTAATGACATCAAATAGTCTTAAATTTTTAGACAAATTTAAGGAGGTCAAAAACTTAGAGATTATTGAAAGCCAATCCGACGTAAAAAGACTTTCAAAAGATTTTTATAACTACTCTCCAATCCTTACTGAAAGACTAGACGAATGTATTGCTGATTTGGTGGTAAGACCTAGTGATCACAAAGCAGTAAAGGCAGTAGCAGAAATTTGTTGGGAATTTTCTATCCCTCTTACTTTACGGGGTTCAGGTACAGGCAATTATGGACAAGCTGTTCCATTGTTTAAAGGAGTTGTAATGCAGATGAGTCACTTTAATAAGTTAGAAGAATTTGATCCAGATACAGGTTTTGTGAAAGTACAGTCTGGATGTCTCATGGGAGATTTGAATAAACAATTAGAAAAATATGGAAGGGAATTAAGGTTGCTTCCTAGTACTTGGAAAACAGCTACAATTGGAGGTTTTATTGCAGGTGGGTCAGGAGGTATTGGGTCCATTAGGTGGGGATTTTTAAGAGATCCAGGGAATCTTATCGGTTTAGAGGCAGTGACAATTAATGAAAAACCTGATTTATTAAAATTTGATGCTGAAGAATCCGAACCTTTGAATCATGCTTATGGGACTAATGGAATAATTACTTCTTTATTACTTGCTACTGATATCAAACGTAAGTGGTATTCAATAGTTATCGACTGTATTGAATTTGAAAAAACAATAGAAATATTAAAAACTCTTACAAGCGCCGCAATTGATCTGAAACTAGGAGCAATTCTTGAAGAAGAAATTGTAGAACAAATGCCAAAATGGTTTAAAAGTAATTCTAGAAGTCACAAGATATTAATTCAATCTACTCTTGGAGGAACAAAAACGATCGAGTTGATTTGTAAAAAATTCAAAGTTGAATTTACCCTCCTTGGGGAAGAAGAAAAACTCGTTAATGGAATTTCTGAAGTCGTATGGAATCATACAACTCTTCATATGAGGTCTAGGGATAAAAATTGGACGTATTTACAGATGCTTTTGCCACTAAATGATGAACTAGAATTAATTAATTTTTTGAGAAAAAAATGGGGTAAAAAAGTTCTTTGGCATTTAGAGGCAGTTTCTCAACAAGGATCACCGCGATTAGCTGCTTTACCTGTATTAAAGTGGAATGGGTTAGAAGAATTAGAAGAAATAATGGAAGATTGCAAGAAACTTGGTGCGTTTATTTTTAATCCTCATGTTTTAACAGTTGAAGGCGGAGGTCTCGGAGTGGTGGATGCAGATCAAGTAAAAGCGAAATTAAGATTTGATCCTAAAGGACTATTAAATCCAGGGAAATTGGAAGGTTGGGAAGTGAAAGAACAATTTAAAAATTAACATTTCTGTTTATTCGCAAATTTAATAAATTCAGCAACTAAAAAAATAGAACCTGTCAGAACAGGATGATTAGGTGGCCATTTTTTCAGGGAAAATAAATACTCAATGGCAAGTTCAAATGTTTTAAATTCAATTGTTTTTTGAAAGTCAATTTCTTTAATCTGAGAGAGATCGTTTAATTGCCAACTAGGTTGGTTTGGAACTGGAACAAGTAATAAGCGATCATTTTTCTTTAGAAGTGTTTTTAATATTGCGTAAATATCTTTTTGTCTTTGGACACCTAAAATCCAATAAATTCCTTTATCTTCATTCTCCCAATTGCTTCGCTCATTAGAGAGTGCTTTTGCAGCAGGATAATTATGAGCACAATCTACAAGAATTTCTTTGTTGAAATAATTTATTATTTCTAGCCTTCCGTTCCAAGTTGTCTTTTTAAGACCTTCAGATATGTGTTTTTCTTTTATATTAAATCCCAAATTATTCAGTGCTTCAATTGCTCCAACAGCTACTGAGGCATTTTGCTTTTGAAAAATTCCTTTTAATCCAATCTCATAGCTGTTTGAAATTGAATCTTTCCAAATAATTTCTGCTCCTACCTCTTTAACTTTTTTGGTTATTAAATTTTCAACTTGACTATTTTGATTGTATGAGATGACAATTGAGTTTTTTTCAATAACTGCTAATTTCTCTTTGGCAATTTTTTCAATCGTATCTCCAAGAAATTCTTTATGGTCTAAGCCAATATTTCCAATAGCAATGATTGGTCTATATTTATGGGCTGTTGTCGCGTCTAATCGTCCACCTAACCCAGCTTCAAGAATGAGTAATTCAACTTTTTGATGGTCAAAAAAATTTAGTGCGCAGCAAATGATTTTTTCAAAAGGAGTTAATTCAAATATTGAAAAATTTTTTTCTATTAATCTATAGATTTTTTCAAAATCAGTTTTATTAATATTTTTTTTATTAACTCTAATCCTCTCGCATACATCCAAAAGATGAGGAGATGTCGTAACTCCAAAATTCCTTTTAGCTTCAAAAAGTATACTTTCTAAATATGCCGCAATTGATCCTTTCCCATTGGTTCCAATAATTTGTATCGCTGGAATATTTGCGCAAGGATTACCAAGTTCTTGAAGTGCTTTTTTAATTCTTGATAAACCTAACTTGATATTTTCCCTTTCATGTTTAGGTGATAATAATTCAAAAGTTTTTAAATTTGCTTTTTTCAAAATTTAAATTTCTATAACTCTCCAAAAATTAAATTTAGCTTATCTAAAAGAATATTAATTTCTCTTCGAGATATAACTAATGGTGGAACAATCCTTACAACGTTTCCTCCTGCCGGAACTACCAGTAACCCTTTATCAAAAGCTTTTAATGTAATGTTTTTTGCATCAGCATAATCTTCATTGATTATAAGACCTTGTATTAAACCCAAACCTCTTTTCCCGCTAATAATATTTGGAAATTTTTTTGACAATTCTTCAAATCCAGCACTTAATTGTTCCCCTCTTAGATAAACATTATTGATAAGATTTCTTCTATTTATTTCTTCTAATACAGTTAGGGCAGCTTTACAAGCGAATGGGTTCCCTCCAAATGTGCTTGCATGATCTCCTGGATAAAAAATGTTGGCTTTTTCTTTGACTAATAATGCTCCAATTGGATGACCTCCTCCTAATCCTTTAGCAAGGGTGAATCCATCAGGTTCAATTCCTAAATTCTCATAACCCCACATTTTCCCAGTTCGACCTACTCCACTTTGAACCTCATCTAAAATCAGAAGAGAATTATATTTATCACATATATCTCTAAGGTTTTTAAAAAATAATTTACTTCCAGGAATTACGCCACCTTCTCCTTGTATTGGTTCAACTAAAACTCCTGAAATTTTTTGGTTATTATTTTCACACTCTTCAAATAATTTTTTTACCGAATCAAAATTGTTAAATTTAAAAAATTTGAACCCTTGAATCAATGGTTCGAAGCCTTTTTGATATTTGGGCTGTCCAGTGGCACTCAATGCTGCCAGCGTCCTTCCATGAAAGCTGGATTCTGCTGCGAGAATAATTGATTCTTTACCTTTATTTGTTGTATTACCATATTTTTTAATTAATTTAATTGCTGATTCATTTGCTTCCGCACCACTATTGCAGAAGAAGACACTTTTGGCACAACTCATATTCGTTAAAGTTCTGCTTAATTGTTCTTGTTCTTCAATGTTGTAGAGATTGGAAATGTGCTGAATTTTTCTTAGTTGAGTTGATAACCTTCTTCTTAAAACTCTGTCGCTATGTCCAAGACTACAAGTTGCTATGCCAGCGACTGCATCAAGATACTTTTTACCTGTTTTGTCCCATAGCCAACAACCTTTTCCTTTTTTGAAAGATATATCGAATCTACTATAAGTATTCATCAAAGTGGGAGCGGTCGGACTTGAACCGACATACCCGAAGGTGCCGCATTTTGAGTGCGGTGCGTCTACCAATTCCACCACGCTCCCAAGGCTTTTGCAAAAATGAACTTTTTTATTATAACAAAAATCAAATTATTGACTATTGTTTTGGTCAAGGAACAGTGCTCAAGATGACGTTTGTTAATAGATAATCTTTTCGTTAAAAACATAGAATTATATTTATTGAATTTGCGGGCAATAAATAAGATTAAATTTTACTATTTACATATATGAAACAACTTTGTAGCAAATGTCCATTTAAAAACTTATATTTGAGGACAAATCTTCATATTCAGTAATATTATGTTATATTTAAAAGAAAAAACAAAATGTCCAAAGTTAAAGCAAAAAAATTATCTTTACAATTCGTTCCCTATCTTTTCATTGTAGTCACTATTTTGACAGCATTTGGATCTAATGGCGGAACATGGGCATGAATGATCTCAAAATTAGTGGTTTAAATAAAATTTGGTCTAGTCGCTTCTTAGTGTTGTTCATCATATTTTTAGGTTGTATTTCACTTATCAATATTGCTTATGTTTAAATATTTAATAACTCTTATGCTTTTAGCATTTTAAGCAGCTTTATATCGAGGAATATCTGCAGGGTCTGAACTGGTCTTAAATTCCTTATTTGTTAATGTTTTTTTGCTAAACTCTCTGGTTATTTTGATACCCAATATTTTTAGTTTTGATTCAAAATTTTCATAACCTCTATCCAAATGCTCTAAACCATAAATCCTACTATTACCTTCAGCTATGATCCCAGCAATTATTAATGCAGCTGAAGACCTCAAATCAGATCCAATTAGATCCATCCCCTTAATTTTGTTAACACCTTTGATATAAGCTATATTTTTATTTAATTTTATATTTGCCCCCATTTTGTTAAGTAAATGAACATGGTTCATTCTGTTTTCGAAAATTGTTTCAGTTATCTTTGATTCACCATTTGCGATTGCCATTAAAGTTGTAAATGGTGCTTGCAAATCAGTTGGAAATCCTGGGAAAGGAGCTGTTTCAATATCTACCCCTTCGATCTTATTACCCTTGATTGTAATTGAATTACCTTTAATAGTAATTTTACTTCCACTCTCTTGAAGCTTATTCGTGACAGCTTCAAGATGATTAGGAATTACAGGAGCAATTGTTATCGAAGAGGAAGTCGCCGCAGCAGCTATTAAAAAAGTGCCAGCTTCTATTCGATCTGGAATTACTTTATGAGTACAACCACACAGCTTATTAACACCATCAATAATTATTTTTTCTTTGCCAGAGTCGTAAATTTTTGCCCCCATTTTATTTAGCATTTGGCATAAATCCTGAATTTCAGGTTCTCTTGCAGCATTCTCAATCGTAGTTCTTCCCTCCGCTAGTGATGCGGCCATTATTAAAGTTTCAGTAGCTCCTACGCTTGGGCACTTTAATTTGATATCGGTACCAATTAATCTGCTTTTATCTCCTTTTATATTTGCTTTGACAATTTCTTCTTCAATAAGAATTTCCGCTCCTAGTGCTTTAAGCCCGTTAATGTGCTCATCTATTGGCCTTGAACCAATATTGCACCCTCCAGGTAAAGGGACTTTAGCCTCTCCAAATTTACTTAATAGTGGACCGATACAAAAGAAACTTGCTCTTAGTCCATTAACAAGTTCATATGGAAGTTCTTTAATAGAAATATTTTGTGAATCTATCTCTAATTTATTGTTTTTTTCTATTATTTTAACCCCTAAATTTCTAAGAATATTAGCCATTTTTTCAATATCAGTAAGGCGAGGAACATTCTGAAGAACTATTCTTTCATTAGTTAGTAATGATGCGGCAAGCAAAACTAAGGCCGAATTCTTCGCACCACTTATTTCAACGATTCCATTTAATTTGCCTTGGCCAAAAATCTTTAAATTTTGTGATTTAAGATATGACGTCTTTTTGCTTACGCAAATCATTAAGACTTAATTTATTAGATTCATGATGACAAACGAAAATTAGTAAGTCCACCCTATGTAACGTCTTGAATATTAATTAAAAGTGAAAATGTATTTTTTTGATCTCTTGGGAAATAAAAATTTAATAAATAATTAATCAAAATATTTATGTAATTAAAATATAATTGATAACGAATTTTTCAAATTACTCATAGAAAATACTTTTTTAAAAATAACTAGTAAAAACAATAATCTAGTTAAAAGATTTAGATCTTTTAAAAGAGGATCCTCTCGCAAAGATAAAGATTATTTTTGTATAGAGGGTACTCATCTTATTGAGGAATTGCTGAGGTCTGGAAATTCTCCCTCCAAAATTTTAGTTACTGAAAAATGGCTAAAAAAGAACCCAATTCTTAGCAAAAAGTTTGATGAATCATTATTAACTTTGGTCTCAGAAGAGGTTTTAGCTTCAGCAATTTCAACAGTTAATCCAGATGGCATCGCAGCATTAGTAGAAATTTCATCGATACCTAATTATGAATTCAATAGTAAAGATGATTTTGTTCTTGTTCTAGATAGGATTCAAGATCCCGGGAATATGGGTAATCTTTTTAGAACTGCTTTAGCTGCTGGTGTTGATGCAATTTTTTTAGCTGGAGGTGCGCACCCATTAAGCCAAAAAGTATTAAGAGCATCAACTGGCGCGGTCTTTAATCTCCCATTTCAAAGATATGAGGGTACTGAAGAAGAAATAATAAATTCTTTATTAAAGTCTTTATCTGAATTATCAAATGAAGGATTTAAGATTTTTTCCACTAGTAGCTTTAATAAAAGCTCAAAAAAACATTCAAAACCATACTGGGAAATTGATTGGACTAAGTCTACTGCTTTGATTTTGGGTAATGAAGGTCAAGGCATTCATAAAAAAATTCAAGAAGCTTTTAATGAAACAATTACAATTCCGCATAGTGAGCTTGTAGAATCATTGAATGTGGCTTGTGTTGCAGTTCCGTTATTACTAGAACGAAAAAGAGTCGCATTCACATCTAATAAAAAAATAAAAAGTGACTGATTCAAGTTTTGATTTCGATTTAATCGTAATAGGAGCAGGATATGGAGGTTTTGATGCCGCTAAACATGCTGCTGGCAAGGGACTGAAAGTCGCAATAGTAGAATCTTCTGATATGGGAGGTACTTGTGTTAACAAGGGTTGTGTCCCATCTAAGGCTCTTTTGGCTGCAAGTGGAAAAGTTAGAGAAATAGCTGATTATGAACATTTAGCTAAATTTGGTATTCATGCTTCCCCAGTAAGGTTCGAGAGATCAAAAATTGCAGATCATGCAAATAATTTAGTTTTAAATGTTAGAGAAAATTTAACAAAAACTCTTAAAAGGAGTGGAGTTGAAATTATTTTGGGCATTGGCAGAATTGCAGGAAATCAAAAAGTAGGTGTAAGAGATAAAAACGGAATTGATAAAATTTTTACATCTAAGAATATCGTCATAGCAACTGGTTCTTCTCCTTTTGTGCCCCGTGGAATAACTTTGGATAATAGGACTGTATTTACTAGTGATGATGCGGTTAAACTTGAGTGGCTTCCAAGATGGATAGCAATTATTGGAAGCGGATATATAGGACTAGAATTTGCTGATGTTTATACCGCGCTTGGTTGTGAGGTAACCATGATAGAGGCTTTGGAAAATATTATGCCTACATTTGATCCAGACATCACTAAAATTGCCAAGAAGAATCTTATTCAAGCAAGAGATATAGACACAAAATCAAATGTCTTCGCAACAAAAATAACACCTGGATGTCCTGTAAAAATAGAACTGACAGATGCAAAATCTAAGGAAGTTGTAGAAACTTTAGAAGTTGACGCGGTACTAGTTGCAACTGGCAGAAGTCCTAATAGTAATAACCTAAATCTTGAGTCAGTTGGGATCGAAACTGTAAAAGGTTTCATTCCTGTAGATGATCAAATGAGAGTTAAGAATGGTAATAAAATAATACCTCACATTTGGGCTGTTGGAGATGTAACAGGCAAACTTATGCTTGCCCATACAGCTGCAGCGCAGGGTACTATTGCTGTTGATAATATTTGCGGCGGTAATGTCGAAATAAACTATAACAGTATCCCTGCAGCAACCTTTACTCACCCTGAGATAAGTTCAGTTGGTCTCTCTGAGGCTGAAGCTAAAGAGATATCTGTAAACGAAAATTTCACTTTGGGAGTCGTCAAAAGTTTCTTTAAGGCTAATTCAAAAGCATTGGCTGAATTGGAGAGTGATGGATTGCTAAAGTTGATTTTCAATAAAGATAATGGGAAAGTATTAGGTGCTCATATTTTTGGGTTACATGCAGCTGATTTAATTCAAGAAATTTCGAACGCTATTTCAAGGAACCAGGATGTAATTGAATTATCTAAAGAAGTTCATACTCATCCCACTCTTAGTGAGGTAGTTGAGGTCGCATACAAACAGGCGGCTTCTCAAATAAAATAATATCTAAAATTAATGGAGATAAGACGCAGGCCACCAAATCCAACAGTAAGGGTAGAAAACTTAGAATATGCTGTACCTCATAGAGAAGCACAAGCAAAAAATATTTTGGAAGAAATTGTATGGCACAAGGATATTGAAATTAAGAATTTTAAAAAAATAGTCTCTTTAGAAGATCTCATCAAAAAGATTGAAAAACTTCCTACTCCCAAAGATTTTTACAAAAATATCTTGGAGTCAAAAATAAAACCAGGAGTTATTGCTGAAATAAAAAAAGCTAGTCCGAGTAAAGGAGTTATTAGAAAAGATTTTAACCCTGAAAATATAGCAATTTGTTATGAAGGATTAGGTGCATCATGTATCTCAGTACTAACCGATAAAAGGTTTTTTCAAGGTAGTTATGAAATTCTCGAAACTGTAAGGAAATCAACTAATCTGCCTCTACTCTGCAAAGATTTTATTATTTCTGCTTATCAGATTTATAAAGCAAGGGTATCTGGTGCTGATGCAATATTATTAATCGCTGCGATTTTAAGTGATGATGATTTAATTTATTTAAAGAAAATAGCTGATAATTTAAAGATGAGTGTTCTTGTTGAAGTCCATAACTCTAATGAATTAGAAAGGATTCTAAAGTTAAAATCTTTTAATTTGATTGGAATAAATAATAGGGACTTAAAGACTTTTAAAACTGATTTAAAAACATCAAAAGAATTGATGCATACGTATGCAGATATATTTTTAAAACAAAATATTATTCCCATAAGTGAATCCGGAATTAATTGTGCCGAAGATTTAGAATCGCTTAGATCTATTGGAATCAAGGGAGTATTAATTGGTGAAACTTTTATGAGAGAAAGTGATATTGAACAATCGTTCAAGAAATTATTTAACTCAATTTAATATTGACTTCAAATCGTGCTATAAAATTGAATAAAAAGAGTTGTACTGAATATATATGCAGGCTGTAATTTTAACAGGTATAGTAGCAGGATTTGTGCATGTAGTTAGTGGCGCTGATCATCTAATTGCAATGGCACCAGCAGCTATTAATAATCCCCAAAAAGCTCTTAAAAATAGTTTCTCATGGGGCTTGGGACATTCTTCAGGAGTCCTCTTGTTAGCTTTTCTAGCGATTTTTATTAAGGATATTACGCCATTAAACAAATTTTCTAGTATTGCCGAATTCCTAGTTGGAATTTCACTTCTAATTGTTGGAGTATTTGCTATAAAAAATTCTTTTCAATTAAGTATCCACTCGCATTCCCATAAGCATGAGAATGGAATTGCCCATCGTCACTTTCACTTTCATGTTAAGGAACAAAAAAATAATAATAAGCACTCACATGCTTTGACTGGTTTAGGCTTGCTGCACGGTATAGCTGGAGGTTCACATTTTCTTGCAGTTCTTCCTGCTTTAGCACTACCTTTAACAAGCGCTTGCTTATATTTGATTTCATATTTGATTGGTTCACTCATAAGTATGAATCTTTTTACTTGTTTAATATCTTTTACCACCTTTAAAGCAAGTCAAAAATTTATTAAAAGATTAATAGCTTTAGCAGGAGGGCTTTCCTTTTCTTTGGGATTATTTTGGATTCAAAGAAGTGCTTCTGTTTTTTTGAATTAAAAAATTATTTAATTTAGGAATAATTAATTTAGAGGTGACAATCCCAATTATTTTTTCTTTATTGATTAATCCAAATTTATTACTATCTTCGCTAAATGCAATATTGTCGCCAATAACCTCAACGTTATTTTGATTTACTGAATTTATCCTTTTTATTAGGTTTTTATTTTTAATTGGATGATTAAAAATAACTATTTGTCGATTTTTAAGTATTGATTTATTCTTTTTATATTTTTTAAAAAATACAATATCTCCTTCTTTTAGGTTAGGAAACATCGATTCACCACTAACAATCGCGGTTTTTCTTAAGCCTAAAAAAAATAAAATAAAATCAAAAAAACTTTTGAAAATAATTCTAAATTAACTAGCTTTTACAAAAGCGTCTGTTCTTCCTTTTGAAGCCCAGAAAATATTATGTATCTTTTCTACATAACTCATTAGTTCTTCGGCTTGAGCTAAATCAATATTAACTTTGCATGCACTGCATAATTTGGCAGCCTTCCAAATGGTTTCATGTAAGTCTGGATAAGTTTCTAGGTGAACTGGTTTAAAGTAATCTGTCCACAAAATTAGAATTTCTTTCTTTGTTTCTTTTGCTTGCTCCTCTTTAACTGCAACATATCTAGAAAATGTATTACTGTAAGTGGCCCACTCTGCTGAATCAGTGCTAGAAGGAGCTTCTAATGCAATAAGTTTTTTTGTCATTGATAAAACTGCTTCAGCAGCAACTCTAGTAGATGCTGGATCATAAACACCACAAGGGCCATCGCAGTGAGCATGGACTGGTATTGGGGATTTTTTATCTAGAAAAGAATTGATGAATTTACTTAACATTTCAAATAATTGGTGATGTATATATATTACTTGGAGATTAACTAAATTGAAAAGTCTTAAATATTTTTCTTACTTAATTTAATTGACTTTTAATAATTCAACTTCAAATATCAAAGTTGCATTGGCGGGAATAACGTTTCCTGCCCCTCTTGATCCATATCCGAGTTCCGGAGGTATTGTTAATTTTCTTTTACCTCCAACTTTCATTCCAGAGACACCTTCGTCCCAACCTTTTATTACTCGTCCAGCACCTAAGGGAAAGCTGAATGGAGCTCTACCAATACTGGTATCAAATTGTGTTCCATCTTCTAGGGTTCCTGTATAATTCACAGTAACTGTTTGTCCAGCAATAGCTTCATCTCCTTCCCCATTTACGATATCCGAAATTATAAGACCACTTTCTGTAGTCCTTGAATTGCTTTCTGATTGTGTTTCTTCTGCCATAGCGAAAAGAATAGGATTTGGATCTGATGGGTCTAGCTCAAATAAATTATTATTTGAAACATTTGATGATTTTGCAAAAGGTGTTTTTTGAATTAACTCAGTTTCTGATTCTGCAGCATTAACAACTTGTGGTGAATTAAATTGACTGAAAATAGTTAATGAAACACAAAAAACGAAAACTGCAAAACTAATAAAGACTTCTCTCACTTAAATTTTGAAAGTTACTAAACTAAGTTTACAGAATAAAGGTAGAATATATGCGTGATTATAAATTTAATTTCGTAATTTTAGATTGTTAATCCCGATTCAAATTAAAAGTTTAAGAAAATATTTTAACCCTTGTTTAGGTGGAATTTTAGGAGGAATTTCAGTCTCAACTCACTTTTGGCTGATTTTTATGCCTATTTCTTTATTTATTTTATGGGAGGGAAGTGAAAGGAAAATAGCAAACTTTTGGTGGGGTTTTTTCTTTGTTTTGATAAGTCATTCATGGTTATATGATCTTCATCCATTGACATGGCTAGGCTTTTCATGGTTTGCAAGTTTAATAATTGCTATTTCAGTATTGTTATTTTGTGCTTTTTGCGGCGGGTTATTAGTTTATTTATGGGGGCTGTTAGTTGAAATGATTCTCTGGAAAGAGGATATTTTTAAAATGAAAATTATGCCTTTAACCTTAAAAGTATTTTTTTTATCTTTGACTTGGGGGATTGGTGAATTGATACTTTCTCAAACACCTTTTTTCTGGATAGGTTTAGGTGAAAGTCTAGTCCCGGGTGATATTTATCTTGCTGGTTTGGCAAGATGGATTGGTGCAAGTGGTTTATGCGTATTACAAATATTGATTGGATTTTGGATTTTTTTTATTCACGGTAGATGGATAAGAAAACTTCATTTTAAAAAAATATTTATTTCTGGACTTTTGATAATTATTTTCTTACATTTATTTGGGGGTCTTACAAATCCCATAAAGAGAAATCCTGAATTTCCTGTGGCTATTTGGCAAACAAATATCCCAACAAGAGAAAAATTAAAAATAGATGATGAGTTTATTAAAGAAAAACAATCTATCGCTCAAGAATATGCTTTAGCCAATCAAGCAAAACTTCTTGTTGCTCCTGAAGGAACTCTATCTAATAATTTTTATTTATCTAAAGGCATTAAGATTAATACCTTGGCAGGAGGTTTCAGAAATTCCAACAATGGGTTGAGAAGTTCTTTACTCGGATTTCAAGTTGGAGATAAATCTTTTACCTCTTTTGTAGATAAAAATAGACTTGTTCCATTAGGTGAAAAAATGCCTAGATTCCTAGATAGCTTTTCAAAAGGATTATCTGCAGTAGGAGGAATTCAACCAGGTTCTGAGTCAAGATTTTTTGATCCTAAATTTACACCGCCGTTAGCAGTAGCGATTTGTTACGAAATTAGTGATGGATTGAAAATAAGAAAGGCTATTAATAGCGGTGCAAAACTTATAATAACTGCAGCAAATTTAGATCCCTATCCAACTAAGCTGTATTATCAATTCCTTTCTTTGGCTAGATTAAGAAGTATTGAAAATAAGAAAGATAATTTACTTGTATCAAACACAGGCCCTTCGGGTTTAGTTCAGGATGATGGAAAAATAATTCAAATGCTAGATTTAAATGTTGAGCAAAATGAATTAGTTTTCCCTAATTTTTCATCCGAAGAGACTTTCTATACAAAATTTGGAGATAAACCTATTTTGTTTTTGTTTATATTGTTTATGGGATTAAATATCTTTTGGAAAATTAATTAATTAATTAATCCACCACCTAATAAAATTTCTCCTTTATAAAAAACTGCAGCTTGTCCAGGCGTTACCGAACTTTGACTTTCTTCAAAAATTAATTTAAATGTTTTAGTTGGATTATCTGAATTTTTTAAAGGAATTAAAGTTGCTTTTACTGGATGACTTCTATATCTGATTTGAGCTTCTACTTCTATCTCTTGCTTAGGTTCTTCGATTGAAACCCAGTTAACCTTACTAATTATTGCTTCTCTATTAAATAGATCACTTTTATCTGCTACATAAACTATGTTTTTCACCCTGTCTAAACTTTTTACATATAGTGGTTCAGGCCAAGCAATGCCTAAACCTTTTCTTTGGCCTACCGTAAAGTGCTGTATTCCATTGTGATTTCCAAGGACTTTACCATTTACATGAATAATTTCTCCTTCTTTGGGTTCAATATGTTTATCGATAAAATTTTGCATTGATCCATAATGCTCCACTAAACATAAATCTTGACTTTCTGGTTTTTGAGCAGTTCTAAGGCCTAATCTGAGGGCTTCCCTTCTTGTTTCTTCTTTTTTCATTTCCCCAAGAGGAAATTCTAATCTGTTTAGTACTTCTTGAGAAAGAGAATAAAGAAAATAACTTTGGTCTTTGTTTTCGTCAGCACCTCTGAGAAGAAGGATGTCTTTAAATACAAAGCTTTTGCAATCAAGATTTTCAGCATAAGATGATTTTTTTATCCTTGCGTAATGTCCGGTCGCAATATGAGTAAAGTCTTTTTTGCTTATTGCGTAATTAAGCATCTCTTCAAACTTCACATTCTTGTTACACATCGAACATGGAAGTGGAGTGAATCCTTTCTCATAGCTTTCAGTAGTTTTTTTGATTACCTCTCTTTCGAAAATTTCTCTTGAGTCTATTATTTTATGATTAATTCCCAAATCTTCACAAAGACCAGCAGCATCTACTAATCCTTCAGAACAACAGGAGCCTTGTCCTTTCATTAGCCAAAGAGTTAGTCCCTCAACATTCCAGCCCCCTTCTACAAGAAGAGCAGCTGAAAGGGAACTATCTACACCACCAGAAAGACCTACAATAATATTTTTCTTCTTTTTAGTTTTATTATTAGAAGAAAAAAAGTTCTCTAAATTTTTTTTCTTTTGTGTCTTTAACATGGAAGTTTAATTTTTGAACAGTACTTCAATTGCTTTGTACTAATTATGAATGATTTTGGATGTCCAACAATTAGAATATTAAATAAATAAGAGATATTTTTATAAAGTTAAAGAATCATCTTTCATTTTTATTAATCACTACAGAATATTTAAAGTTAAATGGGAAAAGTAAAAAAAATATTAATTGTCCATCGGTATTTCTCCCCTGATAAATCTTCATGCTCAGAAATTTTATATAATTTAGCTCGTTTCTTATCAAGTAGAATTGATGAGGTTGATATTGTAACTAGTTATCCTCAGCGATATCAATTTAAAATTTCAAGAGAAAAACTTAAACTTTTTGACGGAAATACTAATTTAAACATTCATAGATTAACTCTAATAAAAGAGAGTTATTCTGGTTTGCCAAGAATATTTAATGCTTTTTTTATGGGAGCAGTTGTAACTTTAAAATCTATATTTAAAAAATATGATATTGTCATCTGTACGACTACTCCTCCTGTTGTAACAGCATTCTTTTCCGCAATAGCATCAAAAATAATAGGTTCAAGATTCATATACTATTGCATGGATATAAATCCAGAGATTGGAATTTTAACTGGTATTTTATCCAATCCAATTGTTGTGAAAACCATGTTTTTATTAGATAAGTGGACATGTTCCCAGGCCTCTCCTGTGATTGTGCATTCAGAATCTATGAAGCAATCAATAATTAAAAGGTTTAGTAGTAAGAAAAAGTTAAATTTCACTATCATTAATAGTCTTACCATTAAAGATTTTAATTCTGAAAATAATCTTTCAAAAAAATTGAACCCAAGTACTTTTAAGATTATTTATGCTGGAAATATTGGAAGATTTCAGGGACTTGAAAATGTTTTAAGAGCTTTTTCTTTGATTAAAAGTTCAGATGTGGAACTTATCCTGCTTGGTGACGGGATATTAAAAAGTAAACTTCTTAAATTAAGCAAAAAATTGAATACTAACGTCACATTTATAAATCAGATAGATCATCAATCTGCTAAAGAACTAATTAGGGAAGCTGATATTGGTTTAGTACCTCTTTCAGAAAATTTGTATAAATATGCATACCCTAGTAAAACAATGACATACTTGGAGCAGGGAGTTCCTATTATTGCGCTTATAGAAAAAGAAAGTGATTTAGCTAAAATTATTAATAGTAAAAAATGTGGATTTGTCGTTTCTCTTAAAGAGCACAAGAAGCTAGCTAACTTAATAGAAAAATTATATAGTGATCAATCTTGGAAAAAAAGTTATAAGAAGGCTGCAATAAATGCTTACAATGAGAACTTCTCTCCAGAAATAATATTACAAAAGTGGTCAGATGTCATATTGAACTATCGTTGCAAATAAATAACCTTTGGATATTATGTGATCACATATTATTTTTTATGAAAACAATTTATTTTGATAGAGAAGAAATTTTTTATGATTCAATTTCTATTCGAAATAAATTTCAATTAGACTCAATTTACCTTCATAATAATGCCGTTGTTAGATTATTAGGTGAGGTTACATTATCTCCAAATACATACTTTCAGGGTGAATCAAGTATTTTTAACGGAGTGATTATTGAATGTGGATCTGTTCTTGAAAATGTATTTGTTAATAAGGAAACTAATATTAGACCCTACTCTATTATAAGAAACTGTTCTCTTGGTAAGAAAAATATTATTGGACCTTTTTGTTTCTTACGGGATAATTCTATAGTTGCGAATGATTGTATTATTGGTAGCCACGTTGAAATGGCAAGAAGTAAAATTGGTAATAATGTAAAAATTTCTCATCAAGCTTTTCTTGGTGATGTGCATGTAAAAGATAACGTTATTATTGGAGCTGGAGTTGTATTTTGTAATTACGACGGAAATACTCATCGAAATTCTATTGTCGAAGAAAACGTATTGTTAGGTTCTGGCACTATGATAATCAGTCCAATAAAAATAGGTAAAAACTCTAAAATAGCTGCTGCTAGCGTAGTTACAAAAAATTTGGCTAATGATCAACTTTTTATTCAACGTAGAAGATAAATTAATGGACTTGGCTTTTAAACTTATTCCGTTAAATATATTATTTACCTTCTTATGTTCTTTAGCTTATACACGAATACATAAATTTACTAGGAAAAATGGAGTACCAAAAGGTTTTGGATCAATTGCAAGTATTATATTTTTTATATCTATTTATACTTATAAAACTGATAATTATATTTCCCTTTTTCTTCCAAGCCTAATAGTAATTGTATTAATGACCTTAATATATTATTTGGACGATTTATTTGAATTGAGTCCTTTTATTCGAATGGTTATAACTTCAATAACGATAACTCTACTTATAAATATGCCTATTGGTTTGGACTTCTTAAATAAATTCCCATCTTTTTATCTAATTGTTTTTTGTATTTTAATGATCTCCTCATTGGTTTTAGTTAATGTTAGTAATTTTTACGATGGTTCTAATTTAAATATGTCTTCTTTAATATTTTTAATGGGCTTAATTCTAATTATATTTAATGAACAAAATTTAAGAGCTTTCGATATAATCGGCTCTTGTTTATTAGGAATATCAATTGGGTTTGCCATTTTAAATTGCAGACCTAATTGTATATATATCGGAGATTCGGGAAGTTTTTTATTTGCATTTTTATTCTTGACGCTTTTAATGTTCTCTTATGTTATTTCTCCTGAAATATTTTTTTCTTTGTTTGCGTTAATAGCTTTACCAGTATTTGACGTTTTTTATGTAATTTGTTTAAGAATAAAATGTTCGCATAATTTATTAATTAGAAATTACCTTCATTTATATCAAAGAATGGAAATTTGTAATCAAAACTATAGTTACCTCTTACCTGTCCCAGTTAATTTATTTGTTGTTTTATTAAGTAGGTCTCTACTAAGAAATTTTATGAATGATTACGTAGCTATGTATATTTCTATTATTTTTATCACTCCCATAAATTACTTGCTTTTAAGGTTTTTCTTTGTAGAGAAAGAATACTTTTTTGGAGATGGCAAAAAGCATGAAGGTTAATATGCCATGGCCAAAGGTATGCTTGGTAGGTTTAGGAAATCATGCAAAAACTAAATTGCTCCCAATTCTTGTTGAACTTTATGATTTAAACCAAATTTCAACGGTATCATCGCAAATCAATAATGCAAATAACATAAAAAATAATTTTTATTCTATTAGTGAATCTTTTCCCCACAATAAGTCTAATTGTTTATATATTTTATCTTCGCCCCCAAAATATCATTATTCTCAAGCTAAGGCTGCTCTCTTAGCTGGATTTGATGTAATGGTAGAAAAGCCATGTTTTATAGATTCTTCTGAATTACAAGACCTAATTCAGATTGCTAAATCAAAAAAAGTATTGTTAATTGAGATGATGATGTATTTGCAAAATAAAATAGTGAATATTTTCATTAATAATTTACGATTTGATATTAATAAAATTAAATCAATAAGATCACAATTTATTATTCCAAGTATTCCTTTAGGGACTTTTAGAAATGAAAAATCTCTATCTTCCTCATTGTTGGCTGATATAGGCTGTTACCCACTGAACTTTCTTTCAGAATCAGGTTTTGATCTCAGAGAAGTTGAAATTGAGACCGATAAAAATCTAAATAAATATTTTTTTTATTCTAAAAAATTAAATGATAATCATACTTCTTTTAGTTGTGAGTTTGGTTTGGGTAACAATTATTCTAATTACATTAAAATAATTTATAAAAATGATAATTTTATTCAACTAAGTCCTTTTTATTATGGAAGAAAGGGTAAAAGGGAATTAACTATTAATATGAATAATAATATTAAAATTAGAAATGTAATAGAAGAGAATTGTTTTAAAAAAATTTTTTTAATCTCAAGAAATCAATGGTGTAAGACACAAAATACTAGATTCCATAACATGATACAAGTTACAGAAACTCTGCAAAAACTATCAAAACAAGTTAACTTACCTTCAAATTAACTATATTAAAATGATTACACATTTATATTTTTTGAAAGATTAGTTCTGTAAAATTAAAAAAAAAATCATTAACTGTGCTTGAACTTCCTAATGAATCAAAGTTATTCAAAAGTGTAGAACGAGATAGTGATGCAAGAGGAAATATAACTTCAATAGTTGATTATCCAGTACAGAATGTTTCTATTATAGATAGTGTCAAAGGATCGATAAGATCAAATCATTTTCATAAAGTTGATTTTCATTTTATGTATGTATTAGAGGGTTCTATTGATTATTTTTTTAAACCTATAGGTTCGAAAGAAGTTAGATATTTTAAAGTTTTAAAAGGAGATACAATTTTGAGCCCAGCAAATGAAATTCATGGATGTTATTTCCCAGAGTTTACATCTCTTGTTGTAAGTAGTGGCTTCCCTAGAGATCAGGAAACTTATGAAGCAGATACTACACGAGTAAGTTTTTTAAATGATTCGAACATACAGGAATTTCTTGAAAAGTATGCTCGAAGCAGATAAGTTTGTTGAAATAAAGAATTGTAGATTATGCAATTCAACTAATTTGGATAATTTTGTTGACTTTGGATTAATACCTCTAGGCAATAATCTTCTCGAAAATAGTGAAGATGCGGCTAGTGCCGATGCTTATCCATTAAGTATTAAAAGGTGTTCGCGATGTAATCATTTTCAATTAAGTACATCAGTTAATCCAAAAAAGTTATACGCAACAAACTACACTTACTTAAGTAGTGTAGGAATCTCTTTTATTGAACATATTAAGCAATATGCTGAATGGGCTGTAAAAAGGTTTTCTTTGGGCAAAAACTCACTTGTCTTAGATGTTGGATCTAATGATGGTTTAGGGTTGCAATATTTTAAAAAGTTAGGCTGTAATGTTTTGGGGGTTGATCCCGCTAGCTATGCGGCTGAGATAGCTAATAAAAATAATATTAATACTATAAATTCATTCTTTACTGATGAGGTTACTAATGAAATACTGAAGAATTATGGACAGGTGGATTTTATTACATCTCATAATGTATTAGCTCATATCGATGAGATTGATAGTGTATTTAAGAACATTTATAAGTTATTAAAGGATTCTTCCAGTTTTGTATTTGAGATAGGATATTTTAGAAATGTTCTTGAAAATAAGCTTTTTGATACTATTTATCATGAACACCTAGATTATCATCATGCCAGCCCATTAGTTAATTACTTAACTAAGTTAGGTTTTGAAATTGTAAATATCACTACAAATAAAATGCAAGGGGGTAGTCTCCGTATTGAGACAAGAAAAACAGGAAAAGGCTCTATTACCAAAGAAGCTTTAGAATTTATATCTTTAGAAAATAAATCAATCCTTTATCACAGTGATTTTCTTAATTCTTGGAGAAGAAATGTAGATAAAACCATGAAATTATTAAATCAAAAAGTTTTATTATATTCAAAAGAAGGTTGTGAAATTGCTGGATATGGAGCTCCCACAAAAGTCACTTTATTACTTCACTTATCAAAGCTAACTAAAAATGAAGTTTCTTACTTAATTGAAGATAATATACTGAAAGTAGGAAGATATACTCCAAGAGCTTCTATTCCTATTTTTTCTTTAGATGAACTGAAATCTAGAAAGCCAGACATTATAATAATATTTGCTTGGAATTTTGCTGATGATATTATTAAGAAGCTAAAAGAAATAGTTGATTGGAAATTAAAATGTATTGTCCCTTTGCCTGAATACAAGGAGAAAGTATTGTGATAAATTCTAATTCAATAATTTCTGTAATAGCGCCACACCCAGATGACGAAACTATAGCTTTAGGTGGGACGATTGCAAGATTTTCGAATTACGGATGTAAAGTAAGAATATTGGTTGTATCAGGACATTTGCCACCTCTTTATCCTAAGGAATCTTACGAAAGAACAGTTGAAGAAGCCAAAATAGCATTTAAATTATTGGGAGTAGATGAATATCAATTTGGATCTATACCTGCTACGTTTGTTCATCAAAAACCAGTCTCAGAACTAAATAAGTTGATTGCAAGCTTTATATCTGATAGTAAATCAGATGTTGTTTTTATTCCTTATCCTGATAGGCATATTGATCATAGGGTTATATTTGATGCTTCTGTTGTGGCTTGTAGACCAGTTGGAGAATATTTTCCTAAGTTAGTTTTTAGCTATGAAACCTTATCGGAAACTCATTGGAATGTCCCCGGAATCGAACCTCAATTTTGCCCTGAAGTTTTTATAGACATAAGTGATCATATTGAAAAAAAAATTCAGGCCTTATCTGCTTATAAATCACAATTAACTAATGTTGACTCAAGATCTACTGATGCTTGTAAATCACTTGCACGTTTTAGAGGAAGCCAAAATGGATGTGAATATGCTGAGGCATTTAAGATTGTTAGGATGATAATATGAATATTTTTTAAGGTTTAAAATCCCATGTTAACGCGTCATCTATATTAAAATAACGAAAAAATACGATGAATTTTGTATATTAACCCTTTAGAAAGAATTTATTCGATCGGTTTTTTAGAAAGAAGGATATTGATTGTTTTTATAGATTTTATATTATTAGTATTCTCAGTTATTTTCAGCCTTAGTTTTTATATTAGCGATTCTAAATCCTTTACATATTTGTTAATCGAATATAAGGCAATTATTTATACATTACCAGTTATAGGTATTTTTGTTTATCTGTTCTCAGGACAATATAAAAGTATAAGTAGATATTTAAATAGAAGAACTCCTTATACATATGTAAAAAGGAACATTTTTATTATATTAATAACTTGTACTTTAAATTATATTTTTAGATTCCCAAATCCATCTATTAATGTATGGCTTTTGATGGTCATTTTAATTAGTATATTAACTTTTTCTTGTAGGTTTTTAATAAGCGATTTGTTAATAAATAGCGAAAAAAATAAAAAAGTTACTAATGTAGCAATCTACGGTGCTGGTAGAGCAGGTGTTAAATTGTCAAATTATTTAAGTGAGGATCCAAATTATAAAATTTGTTTTTTCTTAGACGATGCAGATCACCTTTGGAAAAGACAGATTAATGGAAAAAATATTTTACCTCCATCAAAAATAGATAACTTTAAGGTAGATATTGATCAAATATTAATAGCTATTCCCTCTTTAAGTAAATCTGTTTTAAGAGAAAAAATTGACTTTCTAAAAAATAAAGGTTTAAGAGTTTTATCTGTACCCTCAATAAAGGATTTAACAACCGGTAAATATAGTATTAGCAGATTAAAGAATATTGCAATTGAAGATGTTTTAGGTAGAGATTTAATCCCAATAAGTAAAGAAATTATCGGTACTGATATTCGTGATTCTGTAGTTTTAATTACCGGAGCAGGCGGTTCAATTGGTTCAGAGCTTTGTAGACAAGTTTTAAGATTATCCCCAAAAAAATTATTACTTTTGGAAAGAAATGAATCAAGTCTTTATGAAATAGATCAAGAGTTAAAAAATAAATTTAATACTAGTGTTGAAATCTCTTCTATTCTTGGTTGTGCAACTGATAAATCTCTTTTGGATAAATTATTTTTACTTAATAAAATAAAAATTGTTTTTCATGCTGCTGCATATAAACATGTACCTCTTGTAGAGATCAATCCTCTTCAAGGAATTTTTAACAATGTCTTTTCTACAAAATTATTATGTGAAGCATGTTTAAATTTTAGAGTACGAAAATTTATTTTTGTTTCAACTGATAAAGCAGTAAGACCTACAAATGTAATGGGTGCATCTAAAAGATTATCTGAACTTATTGTGCAGGGATACGCAAATAAATTAAAAAATTTAGGATCCGACGAAAAAAAATATACAAAATTTTCAATGGTTAGATTTGGTAATGTTTTAGGATCGTCAGGATCTGTAATGCCTTTATTTAAAAAACAAATCTCTGAAGGTGGGCCAATTACCTTAACTCATCCAGATATAATTCGTTATTTCATGTCTATCTCTGAGGCTGTTGAGCTTGTCCTTCAGGCTTCAACCCTAACAAAAGATGGAGGTGAAATATTTTTATTAGATATGGGAGATCCAATCAAGATAAAAGATTTAGCTAAATTAATGATTGAATTGGCTGGATTAAAAATAAAGGATAATAATAATCCAAATGGTGATATTGAAATAGTATGCACTGGTCTTAGAAAAGGTGAGAAATTGTATGAAGAATTGCTAATCAATGGAGATTCTATTTCGACTGAAAATCCTTTAATTTTTATTGCTAATGACTATTATTTAGAAAATGAATTCTTATTTAGTAAGTTAGATATATTAGAAGACTCAATAAAGAAACAGGATTTAGAAAATTCTCTGATAGTACTGTCCGACTTAGTTAAAGAATGGAAAAATGTAAATATCATCGATAATTAATGCACCTTGTAAGTATTATATTTGAAAACTAAAAATTAACTTAGAAGTCATATCTATTGAAATCATCAATATTTAACCATTTGCTGCTTATTTTTGCAGTTCCCAGGATAAGTTTTAGTACAATTTGGGAAGTATTTTTTATTTGATACTCATGGGGTACAGTAGTTATTCTTTTTTTATTTTCTGAATGATGTTGAATAGCAATTTTTATATTTTGAACAACCTCTTCAACATCATATGAAGTTAGAGATATAGTTCCCGAATCCAAAGCCTCTGGTCTTTCCATAGAATTTCTGAGAGTTATTGCAGGAAAACCTAAGATAGCTGACTCTTCACTAACTGTTCCACTATCTGATAGAACGCATTGAGAATTTAATTGCAAATTACTATAGTCAAAGTAACCGAAGGGCTTAAGAAAATGAATATTTTTATTTTTATTATTAAAACCTAAAGAATCCATTCTTTTATTTGTTCGTGGATGGGTTGAAACTATAATTTTTAATTTAAATATTTTTTCTATTTCTTCAAGTAACATAATAAGTTTTTGCAAGGTTTTCTGATTATCAACATTCTCTTCTCTATGTAGGCTCACAAGAAAGTATTCTCCTACCTTTAGCTCAAGTTGATTTAAAATATCTGAGGATACAATTCTTTGAAGGTTATAATCTATAATCTCTCTCATTGGAGATCCAGTTAAGTATATAAACCTCGGATGAACCCCTTCCCTTAATAGATTTCTTCGGGCATGTTCAGTGTAAACCAAGTTAAAATCTGATAAGTGATCTACTATTTTTCTATTTATTTCTTCAGGGACATTAGAGTCAAAACATCTATTACCTGCTTCCATATGGTAAATAGGGATCTTCATCCTTTTCGAAATTATTGTTACTAATGAACTATTTGTATCTCCAAGGACTAATAATGCGTTAGGTTTTACATCTTTAAATAGTTGTTCGGATTTTATTATTAAATCTCCTATTGCTTGCCCTAAAGATTTATTACTTATATTTAAAAATGTATCTGGCTTTCTAATTTGCAATTCATCAAAAAAAATCTGATTTAATTCGTAATCATAATTCTGACCTGTATGCACTAAAGTGTGATCGCAATATTTATCCAAAATTGGGATTATTCTAGATAATCTGATAATTTCTGGTCTAGTACCTACAACTGTTATAACTTTTAGCATTTAATTTCTTGTTGAATGAAACTTAGATTAAGTAAAATTTTTTTAATTTCTTCAATGCTTAGCCTATCAGTGTTATGAGAGGTATAATCTTCTGAAACACTAAAAGATTCTTGACCTTTTATAAAATATTTTTCGTAGTTTAGGTCTCTATTATCAAGCGGTATTCTGTAATATTTTCCTAAGTCAATTGATTTAGCCATTTCTTCTCTAGAAAGCAATGATTCATATAATTTTTCACCATGTCTAGTTCCAATAATCTTGATTGGTAAATCAACGTCAAAAATCTCTAGTAAGGCCTTGGCTAAATCTCCAATAGTTGAAGCTGGAGATTTTTGAATATATATATCTCCTTGTTTTGCGTTTTTGAAAGCTTCAAAGACTAAATCAACAGAATCATCTAATGACATTAGAAATCTGGTCATAGATGGATCAGTAATTGTGATAGGCTTCTTGGCCTTGATACATTCCACAAAAAGAGGAATTACTGAACCTCGTGAGGCCATTATATTCCCATAACGAGTTGCACAAAATAATGGCAAATTTCCAGAAGAGCTTCTTGCTTTAGCCATCATTATTTTTTCCATAATTCCTTTTGTTAATCCCATCGCATTAATAGGGTAAACTGCTTTATCTGTGCTTAAATTAACAACTTTTGATACATTATTTTGTAAGGCTGCGTTTAGAACATTTTCAGTGCCGATTATGTTTGTTTTTACTGCTTCCATTGGGAAAAACTCGCAAGAAGGCACCTGTTTTAAAGCAGCAGCATGAAAAACATAATCTATATTTTTCATTGCTAAGTCAATAGATGAGTAATCTCTTATATCGCCAATAAAATATTTAATTTTGTCATTTTTTAAAGCTAGGCGTAAACGTTCTTGCTTCAATTCATCTCTACTGAAAACTACAATTTCTTTTACTGGATATTTTAATAATTCTTTGGTTACTATAGATCCAAATGAACCTGTTCCACCAGTTATTAAAAATTTTTTTTCAGTAAATATTTCCAATTTTTAATTAAATTCTCTCATAGACTCTATAAGATCATCCCATGTCTTAGGTTCATATCCAGTAATTTTTCTAAATTTCTCACAATTTAATGAACGATCAATAACTATTCTATTATCTGGTACGATCTTGACTTTGTGATTATATGTTTTTGCAATGAGATTAAGCAGGCTATATTTATCTATTGAATTTCCTGACAAGTGATATATCCCTGATAAGTTATTTTCAATTATATATTCACAAAGGATTCTAGCTATTTCTACAGTGGGTAAACCAGAAAATATTGCTTTGACATATCCTTTGATTGTTCCACTTTCTTTAAGAAACCAACAAAGAAGACTTTTTGAAGCGTTTAACTCAGGCCCAATTATAGATGTTCTTAAAGTTAGGCAATTAGGATAATCTATTTCTCCAATTAGTTTACTCCTTCCATATAAATCTTTAGGATCAGGATTATCAGATTCTATGTAATTACCTTTTTCTCCAGAAAATACACAGTCAGTACTAAAGTGAATTAATCTTATAGACTTCTTTTTGCATAAGATAGCTAATCTATGGGGTAACAATGAGTTTATAGGAACTACTTCAAGAACATTAGAACTGTGATCTAATTGTTTTATAACACCAATACAATTGATAACTATATCAGGATTAACTAATGAAAATAAATCAGCAATTTTCTTATCAGAATTAACATGAATATCAGAAATTAAATTTTTTCTAAGAATTTTTTTAAATAATAGTTTTGATGTGGCCGATCTAACTGAACCATAAACTTTATATGATTCTTTACTTGATAAATATCTAAAAACTACATTCCCTAACATTCCTGTCGCACCAAGTACTAATATAGTTTTCCCCTCTTTTTTTATACTATTAGATATTGACATTTTTTATTTATATTTTCGGTAGATCAAATTTAAGATGATTTATTTAATTAGTTAATATTAAATCTTTTTCTTCCTCATTAGGATATTGAATTAAAACTGCTCTATATTTTCCTTTAAACACAAAAATACTTCCACCACCAAGACCAATAATACCGTATTTTTTGTTAGCTTGATGAAGGTGAGAGAAGTTACCTGCCCCACCAAGTAGGGTAATTGGTATATTTAAATGCGGTATGATTGAGTCGCTCATTTCGAAATCGTATCCTATTTGTTTACCATCATTATCGATAGAATTTAATATTATTTCACCAATACCATAGGATTCTAGTTTTTTCGAGAATTCTAAAATATCTAAGTTTGTCTTTATTGAACCATTGTTTTTGTATATGTAATATTTTTTATTTAATAAACCATGTCTTTTGATATCAAGAACTGCTACCAGGCTTTGACTCCCGACTTTATCTTTAGCTTCACAAATTAGTCTAGGGTTATTAATTAAAGCATTACTAATCGCAACCTTTTCTACCCCTAATTGGATGATTCTTTCTACTTGTTGAGTATTATTTATCCCTCCGCCGTAACAAATTGGCATCCTGCATTCTTTTGCAAGATTCTGAATTAATTTGTAATTTGGAGGTTTCTCCAATTTAGTAGCATCAATATCTAATATTACTAATTCATCAACGTACATTTCATTAAATATCTTTACCGCATTTAGTGGATCCCCTATATATTTATGATCCTTAAAGTTGATAGATTTATATAATCCTCCACGATGAATTAATAAGACAGGTATTATTCGAGACTTAAGCATTAAACTAATTTAGCAAAATTTTCTAATAGTTTTTCTCCTGAATGATGACTTTTCTCTGGGTGAAATTGTACTCCATATATATTTTTGTGTGATACTACTGAAGTAAATTTAAATGGATACTCAGAACAAGCAATTATGTTCTTATTATTAGGGACATCCATATAATATGAATGAAGAAAGTAGAAAGAATTTCTTGATAAACCATTAATTAATGGGGAGTTATTGATAATTTCATTTTTATTCCAGCCCATATGGGGTAAAGGCAGCCTATTAGATATTTCATAATTGTCTGATTGATTTTGATGCCAATTTGGGTTGCTCCGGAAATGTTTTACTGATGCATTTATCCACCCTAAACCCTTACGCTTGCCTTCCTCACTATAGTTAGACATAATTTGCATCCCTACACAAACACCTAGAACAGGGATGTTTTTAACTAAGACTAATTCATTTAAGGTTTTAATTATCCCAGAAGTATTTAGTAAATCAATAGCGTAATCAAATGAACCAACTCCAGGTAATATTAGTTTGCTCGCATTCAGTAAATCTTCCTTATTGGAAGCGATTTTAAATTTTATTTTCAGTCGATTATAAACATTCTCAAAAGCATTTAAATTGCCTAATCCATAATCAACTATGGTAAGCATACTTAATATGATCCTCCTCTTCTTGCTCCGCCAATAACTTTTAAAAAATTTTCACCTAGTTTTAATAATTTTTTATTATTTTTGTAATCCCAATAATATTTTTTTGGCATAGTAAAATATTTTTCTAATTCTTCTACTGAAATATCAAGTTTAGTTGCAACATAATTAAATTCATCCTCAACTACTTTACTTTCTAACGGAGGATTCTTCAGTATTTCAATAGCCTCTGAACGATGTATTTGTTCAGATAATATCATGCTAGATAATTCTACTCTTCTCATGTCATAATTAAATCTGTTGGTTAACCAATACCCCTCATAGAATCTAGTAAATCTTGACTCAAAATGTTTTTGAGAATATGGTTTCCATCCGTAAATACTTTTTAATTCTCGAATAGCATCTGATTTTAAATAATTTATGTAATTTAAGGGTTTAAATACGTTTACATTTTTAATATATTTCAACCAAACTTTATGATAAAAAACCGAAGTGAAGGGGTAAGTTTTCATATCTAAATTGCCAAATTTTTTAATTATATCTTTTGCTTGAGTTAAATCAGCTCCATAATAGATTAGATTAAATGGTCTTAGAACAGATTCAGTAGCAATATTGCCTCCATTTAATATTGTTTTGACGTTGTACTTCTCGGCAAATTTATACAAGGTACCAACAAAAGCCATATCTTGAGGTACATCTAAATGAGGTACACCTGATTTGAACATCGCAAGCTGGAAGTTCTTCATTTCATTCCAGTCAATCACTTCAGTAAAAAGATCTAACTTGAGATTTTCTACTAAAGATTTTATGTTGTTAACAGCTATTTCTGTATTCCAACCTCCATCGACATGAAATACTAAAGGTCTTAATTTATACTTGCTTACTACTGTATGGAGCATATAGGAACTATCAAGACCACCGCTCAGGCCTAAAATTGAATCAAATTCTTTGCCTTTGCCTCGTTCTTTTATTTCTTCAATTTTCTTCTCTAATTGTTTCTCACCTTTTTTACCCCTGTACCAATGAGCTTTAACTATGTTATGGAAATCCCAATAATGATTTGATATCCCGTTAGAGTCAAATTTAGTTGCTGGATCTGAAGTATCCATTACAGTCTTCTTACAAATTTGGTATTTTAAATCATTCATAATTATCAGGATTTAAAAGTAAGAGACAAATCCATCTTATTAAACATATAATTTTAAAACAGCAATTTATTTTAAATTATACTGTAGCGAATTACTAAGGTTTAAAGCTGGTATTGATCTTAATAACACTATAAATTGCCTGTAAAAGCTGCTAGGTAATTTAATATTATTTTGTTGAAAGGAGCTAAGATAATAATTTAATAATCTTAAGAAGCATAGTCACTCTTTTGAACAGATTCTCTGACGGCTTGAGTCGAATCGCAATCTATTTATTTGAATTTATGCTGGAAGGTTAACTATTAATTTAAACTTTTCATGGCAATATAAATTACTGATATTTTTGCTTAATACACACTGATTATTTTTTTAGTCTATAAAATTTGAAGGGTCAAATGTATCTCCTGTTGAAGATAAATTATCAAAATTAATGTGAGATAAAAAAACGAGACAAATATCTTGAAAGAAACAATTTAAGAGAGTTATTTATAGTTTTAAACACATAAATTCACAAATATTACATGAAATCTGAAGCGCGCATTAAATATTTGGCCTTTTTCAAAAAAATGTAGGAGAGTTTTAATACCTTTACTGGGTCAAAAAAATGGTTTCATCAATACAAACTCAAGCAGAACCACAAAAAAGAAGGAGTAATGATCCAATTAGTTGGTATTTGCAAAATATCGGTAGAGTTCCTTTATTAACTCCGGCTGAAGAAATTGAATTGGGAAATCAAGTCCAGAAAATGATGATACTTACAGAAGATGGTTTATTAAATGAAAAAAATAAAGAATTTACAACGCAGGAAAAAAGAACAATAAAAATCGGGAGAAGAGCTAAAGAGAGAATGATGAAAGCTAATTTAAGACTAGTTGTAAGCGTGGCTAAAAAATACCAAGGTAAAGGACTCGAACTTCTTGATTTAGTTCAGGAAGGCTCTCTTGGTTTAGAGAGGGCTGTTGAAAAATTTGATCCGACAAGAGGATACAAATTTTCTACTTATGCTTTTTGGTGGATTCGACAAAGTATGACAAGAGCAATTGCTTGTCAATCACGCACGATTCGTTTACCAGTTCATTTAAGCGAGAGACTGGCTTCTATAAGAAAAGTTAGTAGGGAACTAGCACATAAACTTGGTGCTATGCCAAGCAGAATTGAAATTGCAGAAGCAATGGATATTGACGTGGAAGAATTAGATTCTGTTTTAAGACAAGCTTTGTCCACAAGTAGCTTAGATGCTCCAGTTAATGGTGATGACGGCAGGAGCTTTTTAGGTGATTTAATTGCAGATAGTAATAATGAAGAACCCTTAGATCAAGTTGAACAGAAAATGCATCAAGAGCAACTTGGGAAGTGGTTAAGTCATTTAAGCGAGCAGGAGCAACATGTTCTTAAATTAAGGTTTGGACTAGATGGCAATGAAAGACATACACTTGCTGAAATTGGAAGATTATTAGAAGTTTCTCGGGAAAGAGTTAGGCAGGTTGAACTCAAGGCATTAAGAAAATTAAGAAATTTAACCAGAAAACTACCCAGTGGTATTTAATCTAATCTTCGGCCCAGATATATTTTGTTAACTCTTGTGAAGGCGGCTCAGGTGCTTCTAAAGCATTTTTAACAGAATCTGATATTTCTGTATCTATTTTCTTTTCAATACTTTTTAGTTCTTCTTCCGTTGCAAATTTACCATCAATAATTTCTTTAGCTAATTTTTTGATTGGATCTCTTTTCCCCCAAAACTCTTTCTCTTTTTCAGATCTTAGTTCATCAGGATCTGCGAGGGAATGCCCTCTATATCTGTAAGTTAAGCACTCTAAAAGAGTGGGGCCTTCTCCTGCTCTAGCACGTTTTATCGCTCTTTGTGCTGCTCCTCTCACTGCTAATACATCCATCCCATCAACTTCCTCACCATGCATCCCAAAAGCAGAAGCTTTTCTCCAGATTTCAGGATTGCTGGTTGCTCTGTCGTGAGCCATCCCAATAGCCCATTTATTATTCTCAACAACAAAAATTATGGGTAATTTCCATAGTTGGGCCATATTTAAACATTCAAAAAATTGTCCATTATTGCAAGTCCCATCTCCAAAGAATGCTGCAGTTACTGCATCACTATCTTTATTACCAACAACTTCCTTTTTATATTTACTTGAGAAGGCTGCTCCAAGAGCAACTGGAATTCCCTCTCCAATAAATGCATATCCTCCCAATAAGTGATGCTCTTTTGAAAATAAATGCATGGATCCTCCTCGGCCTTTACTACAACCTGTAGCTTTACCAAAAAGCTCGCTCATTACTTCAAAAGAGGGAACACCTGCACTTAGTGCATGGACATGATCACGGTAGGTACTACAAAACCAATCATGTTTCCTTTTCATCGCACCAATTACTCCAGTGCTAATAGCCTCTTGACCGTTATATAAATGAACGAAACCAAACATTTTCCCCCTGTAGTACATTTCTGCACACTTATCTTCAAATCTTCGACCAAGTGTCATGTCTTCAAAAAGATACAATCCGGTTTCTCGATCTAATTTGGCTTTTTGTATGTCTTGAAGATTTGAGATTCTCTCTACGTGTGTTTCCAAGAAATTACCTTAATGAAGTTTTGATTTGTTAACATTCTAAGCTGCGAAGGGCGATTTTCATGTTTTTTTTTAATAACTCTGTAAGACCTTATGAAAAAAATTTTTATCTTGATAAAATTTGTCTAAGAATTTTCAATAGGATATTTGTTTGGAACTTCCTTTAGACCATTTTCGTTTAATTGGCGTAAGCCCCTCTGCTACATCTGAGGAAATATTAAGGGCATTTCAATTACGTTTGGATAAAACCCCTGATGAAGGTTTTACTTATGAAGTTTTAACCCAAAGATCTGAGTTGCTTCGCCTAACTGCTGATTTGCTTACAGATCCAGAAAGCAGAAGAGAGTACGACAATTTGTTACTCAATGGAGCTTCTGGATTGGAGTTTTCTACTAATAGAGAAGTGGCAGGATTAATACTTCTTTGGGAATCAGGTTCTCCAAAAGAAGCATTTAAATTTGCTAGAAAAGCTTTGCAGCCTCCACAAACTCCAGCATTAGGAAGTAGTAGAGAAGCCGATCTAACTTTATTAGCGGCTCTAACATCAAGAGATTCTGCAATTCAAGAACAACAGGTTAGATGCTATTCAAACGCTGCAGATTTTTTACATGAGGGTATACAACTTCTTCAAAGGATGGGAAAACTTAGTGAAAGAAGGAAAGAACTTGAAGAAGATTTGCTCTCTCTTCTTCCTTACAGAATTCTTGATTTACTTAGTAGGGATTTAAGTGATCAGGAATCTCATAAGAAAGGTTTAAGTATGTTGGAAAATTTAATAATCAAAAGAGGTGGCTTGGAAGGTAATAATAAATCTGAATATGGAGATTATCTAAATCAGCAAGAATTTGAAGCTTTTTTTAAACAAATAAAGCCGTACTTAACATTGCAAGAACAGATAGAGTTGTTTCTTGAATTACAAAAAAGAGGATCATTAGAAGCAGGATTTCTAGCTTTTCTATCATTAACGGCAATTGGGTTTTCAAGAAGAAAGCCGGAGAAATTATTTGAAGCGAGGAAAATTTTAAAGAAACTAAATTTATCTGGTCTTGATTCAATGCCTCTTCTTGGCTGTTTAGACTTGCTGTTAGCAGATATTGATCAAGCCTCCACAAGGTTTTCTAGTAGTTCTGATGAAAATTTACAAGATTGGCTGAATAATAATCCAGGCAATAAGTTAGAAGCTATGTGTATTTTTTGCAAGAATTGGTTAGAAAATGATGTTTTAGTTGGTTATAGAGATATTGACTCAAAAGAGGTAGATTTAGATTCTTGGTTTGAAGATAGGGAAATTCAAGAATTTATTGAGAAATTAGAAAAGAAATCAAATAAAATTGCAATTAGGTCAAATCTTCAGAACCAACAGATTGAGAGTGAATCCTCCACAAAAATAACTGAAGATTTTAATAATTTATTGGGCAATAACGATGAAAGGAGATTACCTTGGCCTGGTGGTATAAAACAAGATTATGAAAAGGTTGAGATCAAAGAAAACGAATTCAATGAGGAATACTTTAAGAAAAAACCAATAGAGTTTTATAACCTTTTAATTGAAAAAATTGCCGAATTAAAGTTTGGTTTTGGCGAATTTTTGAAAGATAAAGAGATTTTTAATCGGTCACCTTATTTAACTTATATTTATGCGTTTTTGATTTTATTTGCATTTGGTATTGGTATTGGATTTTTAAGAAATAATTTCAAAAAATCAATTCAAGAGGAAGCTATTGCTGAAAAACCTTTAATTGTCATAGATAAAAATCAAAAGATTAATGATAAAGATATCATTCAAAAAATAAAAAAAAATCCTTCAAGCAAATTGAATTCTATTCCTGAGAAATCTACTTCAATTGCCTATGAATTGAAAGAACTTTATACCCCTTCACCTTCTTTGAAAGATATTAGGAATTTAATTAATGGATGGCTTATAAGTAAAAGTAATTACTTGGCTGGAAAGAGTGAAATTAATCTTTCTAAGATTGTTAGGAAAGGTTTGATTGATCGAACAATAGAAGAACGGCAGAACGATATCAAGAAGGGTATATATAAAGAAATTAATTCCCAAATACTTAAGATTGATTTGGAATCGCAAACTTCATCTAGGATAGTTGTTTTAGTTGAATTAAATTATCTAGAGAAAATAGTCAAAAATTCTGGAGAATTTGTCAATGAAACATCATTGAATCCTCTTAAAGTTAAATATATTTTCGGCTTTTCAAATAAATCATGGAAATTGGTTGATTTCGTGAGCGGCTTGTAATTACAAACTTCAAGATCATCTATAATTAAGTAAAATTAATTTTTTAATAATGTTTGATGAACTCTCGTCACGCTTTGAAGATGCAATAAAGGGTTTAAGAGGCGAAGCAAAAATTAGTGAAAATAACATTAACGATGCCTTGAAGGAGGTAAAAAGAGCACTCCTTGATGCAGATGTTAGTTTGTCTGTAGTAAAAGAGTTTATATCAGATGTTAAAGATAAAGCTATTGGAGAAGAAGTAGTTAGGGGTGTTAACCCAGGTCAAAAATTTATAGAAGTTGTAAATAAAGAATTGATTAACATTATGGGGAATGAAAATTCTCCATTAAACGAAAATGAAAATAGTCCTACAGTTATTTTGATGGCTGGACTTCAGGGAGCTGGTAAAACAACTGCAACAGGAAAATTAGGACTTTATTTGAAGGAAAAAGAAAAAAAAGTTCTTTTGGTTGCTGCAGATATTTATCGACCAGCAGCTGTAGAGCAGCTTAAAACATTGGGAAGTCAATATGACTTGGAAGTTTTTTCAGCTAAACAAAAAAATAGCAAACCAGAAGAGATAGCAAAGGAAGCATTGAATTTTGCAAGTGAAAATGATTTTAATTCGATAATTATTGATACCGCAGGAAGACTACAAATTGATGATTCCATGATGAGTGAAATGGTTCGAATAAAAGAAGTTTCTAATCCTGATGAAGTTTTGCTTGTTGTTGATTCAATGATTGGGCAAGAAGCTGCGGACTTAACAAAGTCATTTCATGAAAAAGTAGGAATTTCAGGGGCGATATTAACTAAGTTGGATGGAGACTCAAGAGGAGGTGCTGCTTTATCAATAAGAAAAATAAGTGGTAAACCAATCAAATTTATAGGTGTAGGTGAAAAAATAGAGGCACTGCAACCATTTCATCCAGAGAGAATGGCTAGCAGAATTTTAGGCATGGGTGATGTATTGACACTTGTTGAAAAAGCTCAAAAAGAAGTTGAACTTGCTGATGCAGAAGCGATGCAAAAGAAACTTCAAGAAGCGACTTTTGATTTTAATGATTTTGTTAAGCAAATGAGATTAATTAAAAGGATGGGATCTCTTGGTGGATTGATTAAATTGATTCCTGGAATGAATAAAATCGATGATGGGATGATAAAAGATGGAGAAGATCAACTTAAGAAAATAGAATCTATGATCTCTTCAATGACTCTTGAGGAAAAACAAAAACCTGAGGTTCTTGCTGCTCAGCCTTCAAGGAGACAAAGAATCGCTCAAGGTAGCGGTTATAAAGCAAAAGATGTAGATAAAGTCTTAGCTGATTTTCAAAGAATGAGAGGCTTTATGAAACAAATGTCGAACGGAGGAATGCCAGGAATGGGAGGAATGCCAGGAATGGGAGGAATGCCAGGAATGGGAGGAATGCCAGGAATGGGAGGAATGCCTGGAATGAGTGGTAATAAACCGATGAAAAAACAAAAAAATAATAAGAAGAAAAAAGGGTTTGCTGATTTATAGTTTCTTAATTTTTCCCTTTGAGTGATATTATTAATTAAAGCGAATTAATTTAAGATGATTAAACTGCGCCTTAAGCGCTTTGGAAAGAAAAAAGAGGCAAGTTTCAGAATTGTTGCATGCAATAGTACTTCCAGAAGAGATGGTAGACCTCTACAAGAACTAGGTTTTTATAACCCAAGAACTAAAGAAACTAGGCTTGACACAGAAGCTTTAAGAACAAGACTTACTCAGGGTGCTCAGCCAACTGATGTTGTAAGATCTTTATTAGAAAAAGGCGGTTTACTAGAAAAAAAAGAAAGACCTTCAATCGCTATTGGTAAGGCTAAGATTGAAAAGGAAAAATTAGCTAAAGTCAAAACTAAAGATGAAGGAAATGATAGTAGTGAAGCTGCAAGCGATAGTGATGAAGCTGAAAGCTAGTGGTTTGATCATTTTTAAATCTTATTCAATAACTAGATGAAGGAAGTTTCCAAAACTGGTCACTTCACAATAGATTTGCCAAGCTCTGATGCTGCTACAGCATTATCTGGACCTGGTAATTCTTTTTTAAAAAAGTTTGAGTCTCTTACAGGAGTTTCTTTAACTATAAGAGGTTTACAACTTGAGATGAACGGTGTCATATCTAAAATTGAGAGAGCGTCAGCATTAGTAGAGCTGACAAGACCAATTTGGGAACAAGGGATAGAAGTCCCAGAGGTGGATCTTAAAGCGGCTTTAAGTTCTCTAAATATGGGAGAGTCGTCTTCACATGCTGAACTTGGAAAAAAGGTTCTTGCGCGTTCCAAAGAAGGAAGATATTTAAGACCAAGAACTATACGGCAAAAAGAATATGTTGAATCAATTGAAAACTTCGATCTCACCTTCGCAATTGGTCCAGCTGGAACTGGCAAGACATTTTTAGCAACTGTTTGTGCAGCAAGACTATTGAACGAGAAAAAAATTGAAAAAATTGTTTTAACAAGACCAGCTGTAGAAGCTGGAGAAAATTTAGGATTTCTGCCTGGTGATTTGCAACAAAAAGTAGATCCATATTTAAGACCCCTATTTGATTCTTTACATAGTATTTTCGGTTTTGATAGGACAAATTCGTTAATCGATAAAGGAATTATTGAAGTTGCTCCTTTGGCATTTATGAGAGGAAGAACCTTAGATAATTCTTTGATTATCTTGGATGAAGCACAAAACACAACTTGCTCTCAAATGCGAATGTTTTTAACCAGATTGGGTGATAGATCTAAAATGGTTGTAAACGGCGATATTACGCAAATTGATTTAGAAAAAGATCAGAAAAGCGGCCTTATTGAAGCATCAAGAATCTTTTCTGAAACTGAAGGTATAAAATTTTGTTATTTAACTATTGAAGATGTAGTTCGTCATCCTTTAGTTCAGAAAATTATTGAGGCTTATCAATAACTTTATAACTCTGGAGATCCGTACCCTGAAATTTTAAAAATCAAGTAGAATAAATAAATAATTAATAAAAAAAATGCCTGCAAGTAGTAATTTCAATCAAGCTATTCGTGAAGCACAAACTAGTTCAATAGTTGGACCTAATGTTGTCCAAAAAGCTCTGCCCTATGTTGGAGGAGGTATGGTGCTAACCTCTTTAGGCGTTTTAGCAGGTATTTCACTCATAGCTACAAATCCAGGGCTTTTCCAGCCTCTATCAATAGTTGCTTTAATCGCAGAATTGATTTTATTTTTCATAGCTACAAGTGCTGCAAATAATGCAAATAATGCTAAGGCTTTGCCTTTATTAACAGCCTTTAGTTTGTTAACTGGATTCACCTTAAGTGGAATAGTTGCTCTAGCAATAGGAACAATTGGTATTGGTTCGGTCGGAACAGCTGCTTTAGCTACAGGTATAACTTTCGTTATTGCCTCTTACACTGGCCAAAGAATGAGTGATAGCGTTGGTCAAGCACTAAGTGGGGTAGTTGGCCTTGGGTTAATAGGACTGCTTATAGCAATGTTCGTCCAATTAATTGGAGGATTCTTTGCTCCAGGAGTTTTTGGAGGTTCAGGACTCGAATTGATAATCGCAGGATTTGGAACAGTATTGTTTGTTGCAATGTCTTTCGTCGATTTCTATACAATGCCAAGAAGATATAATGATGATCAATACCTTGCAGGGGCTTTAGGTATGTATTTAACGTATATAAACCTTTTTGTTTTTATATTGAGATTGATGATTGCACTTCAAGGCGGTGGAAGAAGAGACTAAACATACTACGTAAATAAATAACCCAAAGCGTGGATTGATTTCTACGCTTTTTTATTGGGCGATATCAAGAATTTGTTTTTTTATAAATTCCTTTTGCTTTGAATCATATTTTACTGAATTATCAAAACTATTGCCCATATTATCTAATTCTCTAAGGACTTGATTGACAGACTTTGTAACTGACTTAGTTTCTAGCAGTCTTAAGATAGCCTTGCATCTATCTGAAATGTTTTGCGATGTTATCTCATATTCATGATTATTATCTCTTCGATGAATAATAATTTGAGCGGAACTCATTATTAAATTTTTTACTACTATGTCTGTTACAGCATCACCACCTTCGTTCATTTTATAAATCAGTGAAAAAGGAAGTTTATCCAACAATAAGCATTCTTTATCTGATAAGGCGTATGCAAAAAATCCTCTGAGTCCATTTTTTGTTTTAATTAGTTCTGCAATTCTATCTGCTAAAACCTCTTCGCTAAGTAATTCTTCTCCCCACTCTTTACACCATTGTGCGGATATGTTTATTGCTTGCGTGAACGAAGCTTCTTTTAAATTTATGGTTTTTTTTTCCATTTTTGATCAGAATTTTATTATTGATACATTAAAAGTCTTTGACCAATTATAGATCTGGGTTTGTAACTTTACTAGGAAGGCCAAATGTGGGTAAATCTACTTTAATAAATAAGTTGATTGGAGAAAAAATAACAATTACTTCTCCAATAGCTCAAACTACCAGAAATAAATTAAAAGGAATACTAACTACAAACAATGGGCAAATAATTTTTGTTGATACACCAGGCGTTCATAAACCTCATCATCGCCTTGGAGAGATATTAGTAAAAAATGCAAAATCTGCAATTAATGGAGTTGATATGGTTATTTTTGTAATTGATTTAAGTGAGGCACCTGGTAGGGGTGATGAATATATATTGAATTTTTTAGTCGCAAATAAAACTGAGTTTATTGTGGCGTTAAATAAGTGGGATTTAGTTAATAAGGAATTTAGAAATTTACGATTAGATCAATATAGAAGATTTTTTGGAATTAATAGAAATTTTCAAATTGTAAGTGCTTACAAAGGAGAAGGATGTTCTGAACTAGTCGATATGGTGCTTAATTTTCTTCCAGAGGGCCCAAAACTTTATGATGAAGATACTATATGCGACCAACCATTAGATAATTTATTATCTGATTTAGTGCGGGAGCAGGTATTAATAAATACAAGAGAAGAAGTGCCTCATAGTGTTGCAGTTAAGATAGAAAAGATAGAAGAAATGAAAAGAAAAAATGGCAAATGTTTTACAGCTATTTTGGCCACTATTATCGTTGAAAGATCAACTCAAAAAGGCATTCTTATAGGAAAGAAAGGTTCAATGTTAAAAATTATTGGTCAGTCAGCAAGATCAAATATATCAAAGTTAATTGATGGTCAAATTCACTTGGAGTTGTTTGTGAAAGTTGTTCCTAATTGGAGAAAAAAAGAGTCAAGGCTTATTGAGTTTGGTTATGAGGAAGAGTTTTAGATGAGCAGTTTTAATTTTGATGTAATCACTTTGTTTCCAAAAGCTTTCGAATTAATAAATAATTTAGGAGTTATAACAAGAGCTTTAGATAAGAATTTAATTGATTTGAATTTATATGATTTAAGAGACTATGGAGTGGGCTCTTACAGGCAGGTTGATGATAAGCCTTATGGAGGTGGAGCGGGAATGGTTTTAAAACCAGAACCAATTTATAAGGCTCATCATTCAATAAATAAATCTCTGAAAAGCAAAACTTTATTAATGACTCCACAGGGTAAGGTTTTGAAGCAACAAGATCTTGTAAGATGGTCTTCTCTAGATCAATTAATAATTATCTGTGGGCAATATGAAGGATTTGATGAAAGAGTTAGGTGTTTAGCTGATGAAGAGATTTCTTTAGGAGATTTTGTGCTTTCTGGAGGGGAAATTCCAGCCCTATCGATTATTAATGGTTTGACAAGGTTATTACCAGGTACATTAGGGGACCCAGAATCATTAGTAAATGAGAGTCATAATTTATCAATATTGGAATACCCTCAATATACTAGGCCTGAAATTTTTAAAGAAATGAAAGTACCAAATATTTTACTTAGTGGTAACCATCAAGAAATAAGATCTTGGAGAAAAAATCAAATGATTATAAGAACAAAAAAGAGAAGAAAAGATTTATTAGATAATAAATCTTTGAAAAACTTTTCAGAAATAAGCAAGGTTGAAAACGATAAAAAGAAATTGCTTGATTCAGATGAATACATAAATTACCCAAATTGGTAAATTTACAATATTACAATCAACTAAAACTTCAAAATGAATAATATTATTATTTATCTATTAATCTAAATTAAGTGATTAAGAAGAAACGTTTTTAAATTATAATGATTACTAGTTTATTCGAAAACAAAAGATAGGTTTATAAATTTTTAGATTGTAAAAGGTATGAAATTTAAAAAAATTATTTTTTTAAGTCATCATTATTTCCCAGACCAAAGTGCAGGAGCAACAAGGAGTAAATTTTTAATTGATGAATTACTTAAAAATGAAAAATATTCCCAAATATGGCTTTTTTGTAGCTCACCAAATCGTTATGAAAAAAAAATTTTTAAAAAATCAATTTTATTTTTGAGAGAAAAATCTTTAAATCGATTAAATATTGTAAGAATTTGGACCCCTTATTTAGGCCAAAATAAGTTATCTATTTTATTGGCATATTCATTTTTCTTTATCCAAGCCTTAATTATTTCTTTTTTCCTAAAACCAGATATTGTTTTTGCTACTAGCGCTAAATTGTTTACTGGGTTTCTAGGGGCTTTAATATCAAAAATGACTAATTCATTATTTTTCCTTGATCTAAGAGATACTTTTGTGGATAATTATTTCTATTTTTATAGAAATAATAAAAGAATTATTCTTCATTCTATTTTTTCTATGTTGGAGAATTTTACAATGAGATCATCTTACTCAATTAATCTCATATCCATAGGATTTAAAGAATTGTTGCCTAACATAGATCAAATATCAAAAAAATATGGAATTAAATTAACAAATTTTACAAATGGAATTGATATTGAAGTACGCAAAAAACTTGAGAATATTCGTATAAAAGAAAAAAATAATGACAAGTTTTACAAAGTAGTTCATCTTGGCAATCTTGGAGAAGGACAAAAACTTTATAAATTAATTTTTAATTTATGTAATGATGAAGAAACAATAAATAAAATGAAAAAAAACAATATTATTTTTGAAATTTATGGTGCCGGTTGTGAATTAAATAAAATTAAAGATTTATTAAATAAAAATAACCAAACCATAAATGATGTTATTAGATATAACGGATTTGTAAAAAAAGAAAATATTTTTCAAGTCTATGAAAAAGCCAATATTTTAATGCTTCAGCTCGCAGATGCTAAATCTATTGAATACGTTATACCCTCTAAGATATTCGAATACTCATCGACTAATTTACCAATATTATTTGGAGCTTCAGGATTTTCATATAAATTTATTAGTCAAATTAACGGTTCTATACCATTTAAACAATTTAGTGCTAAAAGTTTTTTTGATGCAATAATAAGGTCTAAGGAAATTAAAGTTTCAAGAAAAGAAAGGTCAAAATTTCTTGATCAATATTTAATTAGTGATATTTATAGAGATTACGCTAAACATATTTTATATAGTTAAGAGTATTTGATTTATATTTAGAATTCCTATTGAGGCAGTATCTTCTAGGAACATATAGAGATTATTATTTTTAAATTTTAAATCTCTTATCCTTTCTCCAATTTCTAATCTAATTAAATTCTTGATGCCCCCATTTTTTATTTTGAAAAAATAAAGTGATTTATCTTTTAAAGAACTTACTACATAATTTTTCTTATCAATTTTAACAATTTCGGAAATTCCTATTGATGGAACAAATGACTTAAGTGGTTCAATAAAACCATATTCAGCATGTGAATTGTGTAATGGATATTTTTCATATTTTTTTTTATTTCTCTTTATTTTCCCTCCATAGTGTTCGCCAGCAGATGATATTGCCCAACCAAAATTATAAATATTATCTAAGTTTTTATTGATATCTTTTAACAAATTAATTTCATCACCACCCATTGGTCCATGCTCGGTTGCTAATAAAAAATCATTTTCTTTATCTAAATATAAACCTTGCGGGTTTCTATGCCCCATAGAAATAATTTTGTAATTACCATTTTTAAGATTAATTTTTATTAGTTTCCCATTTATACTATTTATATTCTGAGCAAGATGCCTACTTCTATAATCTCCTATTGACAAAATAATACTGCTATCATCGAAAGATATCATCCTTCCGCCAGTTTGATGAGCTTCAAATTCATTGTCTAAATTATTAATTGAGTGAACACATTCTTTTGTTGAAAATAATTTTTTAAAGTTTATATCTTCATAATTAATTTTTCCATTAATCACACTAGTATTCCAACAGTCTGGACTTATTTCTTCTGTGTAAGATATATATATGTTTTTATTGAAGATCAATAAATCTTTTATTGAGAATTTATAAGATTTTCTAAATTGATTCATGTTTATATATTCATCAATATTGTTTTTTATTTGTTTGAAACTAACTTTGCTTGAAGGGAAATCTTTGCTGAAGGCTAATACCCCTCGAGAAGAAATTATTATCATGTCATTTTCATCAAAATCATGGTAACCACTACCAGGGAATTGGTTATTTATACCTCTATAGAAACCAGAAGTTAATCTATACTTTTTTAATAGAATATTATTTAAATTAGACTTATTATCTTTTGATAGTTTTTTAAAACTTTCAACTGTTTCAATACTTGTTCCACTATTTTTTTTATCTAATTCTAACTCTAATAAGTACTGCAATATTGAATTCTTTGATTTTTCCTCTTTTAATAATCTGGTAGATTGTTGTTTAATTAATCTAAATGGGAAAAGATATTTCTTAATTAGTTCTTTTTGATAATTACTAAAGTAGTTGTCCCAACTTAAAACCCCTCCTTTATCTATATTCGCACTTATAAAAACATAACTTGATGCAGTTAATATGCTCGCTAAAAGTAAAAATATTTTTATTCTTAAAGATTTTTTCATTTTAATTTAATACTTAAAAAATGTTTTAAATGGTTATTAATATTGGTAAAATTTTGGGTATGTAGGTGAAAGTATCATTTTTAGGAAAATAATCTTGTTAAAAATGTAAGTTACTTGCATATGTATTTACGATACTTCAAACATATAGAAAATGAAAAGAACTCAACCCAAGTTACGTATAGGAAATGGATATGACATTCATACATTAACAAAGGATAGGGATTTAATCTTAGGAGGGGTATTTTTAAATCATCCTGATAATTTAGGTCTTGATGGTCATAGTGATGCTGATGTTTTAGTTCATTCTATAATGGATGCTTTATTAGGGGCTCTTTCCCTTGGAGATATTGGGAAATATTTTCCGCCGGATAATGTAAAATGGAAGGATGCAGATAGTTTAGGGTTGTTATCTAAAGTATCTGAAATAGTTAGCAATAAAGGGTGGCAAATTAGCAATATTGATAGTGTTATTGTAGCTGAAAGGCCAAAGCTAATGCCATACATAGAATTTATGAAGCAGAATATAGCTAAATGTTTGCAAATAGAAAATAACCTTATTGGCATAAAAGCAACCACTAATGAGAAATTAGGCCCCGAGGGGAGAGAGGAAGGAATTTCTTGTTATTCAGTTGCATTACTTGAACAAAAAGAATGAAAATAGTTTCTAAAATAAAAGAGAAAATAAAAAAAATTTCTTTTTTACTAATTTTTTTATGGGTATTTCTTTCCCCAAGTAATTCTCAAATACTTTATTCTCTATCTATGGATAATTACCAAAGTGGAATTGTTATAGAAGAATTAAGACTTAAAGTCCCCAGTATTTATAGAGATATTTGGCTTGATGCTGAGAAAAATATTTGGGATCCTTGGTTATCTGATCAAGATGGTTTTTTAGGTAGAAATATTTTTTGGGATAAGGATAGAGAAGAAGCTCTAATACTAGTTAATTGGAAAAATAAGGAATTATGGAAGAGTATTTCTAGTAATGAAGTCAACGAAATCCAAATTGGTTTTGAAAATTATGTCAAAAGAGTTCTGAATTTAGATGTGAATCCTTTCCAATTAATTTATGAGGGAGAACTTTATAAACAAGGATGAATATAGACATAAATTTTGACTTTGAAAGAAGAGAAAGGATTGGTTTTGTTGAGGCCATATGGGGGGCAGATAAAAGTATCGATCAGTTAAAGAGAGTTTCCTTAGAAGTTTTGAATAAAAAAGAGGTGGTTTTTATCACAAGAATTAGTAAACACAAAGCTAAACATTTACTAGGAATTCACAAAAATGCAAAATTTAATGAGGAAGCCAAATGTTTAATAATTGGCGAAAATTTAAAAAAAATTTCGACAAATAAAAAAGTTGCCATAATATCAGGAGGTTCTAGCGATCTTGCTGTTACTCTTGAAGCAAAATTAACTTTAGAAATTTATGGAATTGTTTGTAAGTCATTTATAGATGTTGGTGTTGCTGGACTACATCGTTTGTTTAATCAAATTGAAGAAATTAAAAAATATGATGTTTTAATAGTATGTGCTGGAATGGAGGGAGCTTTGGCTACTGTGATTGGTGGGTTGTTGCCACAACCTATCATTGCAGTACCCGTATCTGTTGGTTATGGAGTTAGCAAAAATGGAGAAACCGCCCTAAGAAGTATGTTATCTAGTTGCTCACCAGGTATATCTGTTATGAATATAGATAATGGATATGGTGCTGCAATAGCTGCTTTAAGAATAATTAAAAGTTCTTCCTAAATAAAGTGGTTATTTTTTCTCGGTTTCTAATAGATTTTCTATCCATAAGTTAAGTTGTTTTGAAAGCATTCCTTCTTCTTTCATTTTGATTGCTTTAATTACTACTTCTGTGTTTACCCACTCTGGAAATCTTTTAGGCATCTAATTTTATATTTGATAATTATAATTTGGTACAAATTTTCATAAAAACAAGATCAAAGTAACAAATTTAATTTTTTTTGTTTGATTTTGTCCCTAGCCTCGATAGTTCAGTAGATGTATGTTCACTTTCTACATTTTTTAATCTTTCTATCAACTCGGATAAGTCTTTTTGAGCTAATTCCCCATTTTGCTCCCACTTTAATGATCTTGGATGATTATCGTTTTTTTCTTTCATTAATCTTTTAAATAATAAGAATATAAAACGAAAAAAGAAAAAATCTGGTAATTGTTGCAGGCCTAAACTTAAAAAAATATGAAGATTTTTAAAATTTGTTGATCATAACTTTTAACCACCGCCCACTATTGAAACAATTTCTAAATTATCTCCATCTTTAAGTTTCACTTTTCCCCATTTTGTTGAGTTAATAATTAAATTATTTAATTCCACAACGATTGTGGAAGTTTTGTATCCCATTGAATTTAACGCTTCAGATAGTAGAGCATTTTCTTTATCAAGGTCTATTTTTTTTTCCTCTCCATTTACCTTAATTTTCATGAACCAATTCTTTTAAAATAATCATAGCGTCTCTTTTAGGATCTTTAGAATTCATTAATTGTGAAACTAAAGCAACTTTTTTAAAACCATGGCTTTTTAGAATTGAAATTTTTTTTGTTGTAATTCCTCCGATTGCAAACCAAGGAATATTTAAATCTTTTGTTAATGTTTTTATCTTGTCAATACCTAAAGGTTTTTTGCCCTTTTTTGTTGAAGTATCAAAAACTGGTCCTATTCCTATGTAATCACAACCATTATTAATAGCATTAGAAATATCAATTTTATTATTTGCGCTTATACCAATTATTTTTGAATACCCTAATAATTTTCTTGCGTTGTTTAAATCCAAATCATCTTGTCCAAGATGAATACCATCAGCATCTGATGCTAGAGCAATATCAACTCTATCGTTAATAATGAACAATGAATTATATCTTTTACATAGATTTTTAATTTGAATTGCTTCTTTGAGGTGATCTTTATCAGTGCCTTTTTTAAATCTATGTTGAATAATTTTTACACCCGCAATTAATAGATGCTCTACTATTTCTAATAAATTTTCCTTTTGATCTGTTATGACATATAAATTATTTTCTTTTAATATTTTCTTGTAGTTCTTGCATTTACTTAGACTTAATAACTCAATTTCTAAAGTATAAATTTCATATCTAATTTCTGAAGCGATTTTTGAAAGATTATTATTATGGACTCTTGAGAATTCTTCTATTACTCTTAAGGCCTCTTGAACTCTGCCTGCATTGGAACTTATGATTTGCTGGGGGGTTTTTCTATTGATTTGCTCTTTATGAGTTAACCCTTTGCATTTGTCATCAATGGAGTTCCTAGATTTTTTATAAATTTCTAAATGATTTTTCCCTAAAATTTGTCTAAAATTTTTTATCCTTTTAACATATTTTTCATCGCCTAGACCAAATCTAGACCAGTCCTCAATTACTCTAAGTCCTTCTCTTGCTCTATCTAAATTTGCATCAATTATCTGAAATATTCTTAGATCTTCAGCATGTACCCAATTAGAATTTTGCATTTGTAATTTATTTTTTATGGTTTTTAAAAATTTTCAAGGCATCATCTCTATCTTTCTTGATTTGCTTAGAGAGTTGATCTACATTATCGAACTGGATTTGAGATCTCAGCTTTTCAACTGGTTCTACTGATAAATTTAAACCATAAAGATTGATCTCATTATTAATAAGATGAACTTCAACTGCAGATGGCAAAAGTGGATTTATTGTTGGTTGAGAGCCAAGATTCATAATAGATGCAATTTTTTTGTTTGAGTTTTCTATAGTGGTCCAGGCAGCGTATACTCCTTCTCCAGGCAAAAATTTTCTTCCGTCTATTTCAAGATTTGCGGTTGGCCATCCTATACTTTTACCAATCCCTTTGCCTTTAACAACCTTTCCATTAAAACAATAGGGCCTTTTAAGAATTTTGAAAGCATTTTTTAGATCACTATTCTGTAGTAAATCTCTTATTCTGCTACTGCTTATTCTCCCTTCTTTGTCTTCTAAAATTGGAGTGATTTTCAGTTTAATATCACTATCTTTAATGATATTTTTTATTGTATTTATATTCCCACTTCTTCTAAATCCAAATTTAAAATTAGCACCTACACAAATATTTTTTGCTTGTAATTGATTTATCAAAATATCTCTTACAAAACTATCTGCACTTAAGGTAGATAGTCTCTTGTCAAAAGGAATAAGTACTAATTGTTCAATTCCTAAATCTTCAAGAACAGGTAGCTTTTCATCTGGGAGGTCAAGTCTAAGGCGAGTCTCTTTGTATAGGACTTCTCTTGGATGGGGCCAGAAGCTTGCAATTGTTGGGGTGTATTTATTTTCTTCAACAACACTTTCTATTAATTTTCTGTGGCCAGCATGTAGGCCATCAAAACTTCCAATAGCTATTGAAGTCGGATTGTTAATTTCAGATGGCGATATTAAAGAGATCAAAAGATTACGTGCAATTTTATGATTTTGATGGCAAATTTGAATAGATTATAATTTATTCAATCAAATGAATGTCTGACAAAATCGATTTTCAGTCGCTTTCATTTGGAATGCGGCGAGTTGGATGGATACGCTTTTGGGTTCAATCCATTTTAGGTGTTGTTGTTGCAGCTGTTTTACTTTTTTCAAATGTTGTAAATAATAGCGAAGGGCAGCTGGGCTTAACTCCTGGACTATCACTTACAACGATATCTTTGATTTTACTACTATTTAGTCTTTGGCAAGGTTGGTTAATAGTTAAAACTGGTAGATCAATAGCGAGTAACGCAAGACCATCAAGAGGACAAACAAGTAAATTAATAAAAAGAGGCCTTGTAGTTGATTTGTTAGGGGTTCTCTTTGGATTAATTGGATATCAAGCTCTTATGGGCGCTCTATTTATACAGGCATCCTCTCAAACTACTGGACAATTAATAACAGCGACATCAGATATTCCAATTACTGGGCTTGAGATTTTATCAGTGCTAAGTAATACCCAAGTTATTGCTGCCCACTTTTTTGGACTTTGCTTTTCTTTATGGCTTTTAAGAAGGATTTACAAATGAATTATTGATTTTAGGTAATAACTCTAAACCACCCCTCCAAAATAAGTCTGGTTCAACAGGCGTAAGAGATATTTTATTTGCTTGTATTTGAGATACGTCACTTGGCCAATTCTTTGGACCATAACCTTTTGATTTAAGATCCAAAACAACTTCACCGGCTAGCCAATAATAATCATCACCCCTTGGATCCTCTCGTTTAGAAAATTGATTTTTATATTTTCTAATTGATAATCTTGTCCAGGATAATTCTTTTATTTTATTTTTCTCGCAGGGCGGGATATTCAGATTTAAAAGAAGTGAAGGAGGCCAATTATCCATAATTGCTTGTTCGGCAATATTAATAGCAATTTCTCCAGCAAATTCAAAATTCTTCCACTTAAAACTTGCAACACTTATTGCCATGGAGGGAACATTTTCTAAAGTGCCTTCCATTGCTGCAGCAACTGTGCCTGAACAAAAAATATCTGTCCCTAAATTTGGACCGTGATTTATTCCAGAGAGGACTAGATCTGGTTTATTCTCCAATAATTCAGAAAGTGCTAATTTAACACAGTCAGCGGGCGTTCCAGAACATCCCCAAGCTTTAATGCCTTCCCCAAATAATTCGTCCGCTCTTTCCACTCTAAGAGGAGCCTGCAGAGTAAGACCATGACCAGTCGCTGATCTTTCTTGGTCGGGACATACAACTGTTATGTTATGTCCTCTTTTTTGTGCTGATTTTGCTAAAGCTCTTATCCCCTCTGCAAAAACCCCATCATCATTACTAATTAATATATTTAGCGATTTCATTAATCAATTGATTTTATTTATGGACGATGTTTAAGTAAGATAAAATAATACTTATTTTTACTATATCAGTGAGTCAAATTGAATCATTAAGTCAAATTGAGGAAAAATTAAATAATCTTTCTCTAACAGCAAAAAATAATATAAATAATGCTAATACTCATCAAGAACTAGATCAATTGAGAGTTTCCCTTCTAGGAAAAAAAGGTAATTTGTCAATTATTCTAAAAACAATGAGTCAATTATCTGCTGCTGATAGACCAATTGTTGGCCAGAAGGCAAATTTAATAAAAATAAATTTGCAGGAATTAATTAACCAAAGAAAAAATCAACTAAATAGTGAAGCCCTAGATCAAAAGATTAAAAACGAAAACATTGATGTTACTGTTCCTTCAATTGGAACCCCTAATGGAAATAAACATCCTTTAATATCAACCCAAGATGAAATCATTGATATATTTTGTGGTTTAGGATATTCAGTTGAAAGTGGTCCTGAAATAGAAAGTGATTTTTATAATTTTGAGTCTCTTAATATACCCAAAAATCATCCTGCAAGAGATATGCAAGATACTTTCTATCTTGATGAAAATCGACTTTTGAGGACCCATACTTCTCCAGTGCAAATAAGATACTTGGAAAATAATCCTCCCCCAGTAAGAATTATTGCGCCTGGGAGAGTTTATAGGAGAGATGCTGTTGATGCTACTCACTCTCCTGTATTTAATCAGGTTGAGGTTTTATGTATTGATCAAGATATTAATTTTAGTCACTTAAGAGGAACGGTTCTTACTTTTTTAAAAACTTTTTTTGGAGATATTCCTGTAAGGTTCAGAGCTAGTTATTTCCCATTTACTGAACCTTCTGCAGAAGTAGACGTTCAATGGAAAGGTAAATGGTTAGAAGTAATGGGATGCGGAATGGTAGATCCTAAAGTCTTAGAAAAATTAGGAATAGATTCTGAGAAATGGACTGGATTCGCAGCTGGATTAGGAGTTGAAAGATTTTGTATGGTAAGGCATCAAATTGACGATATCAGAAAATTCTATACAAATGATCTTAGATTTCTAGAGCAGTTCTAGTGGAATTAAGTTTTTTATTAGTATTGTCTAGCAAATTAGTTTAATATGGTTCTAGCTTTAATTTTTTGATTGGTACGTAAAGCGGGACTAATAGTTAATGATGGTAAAGAACTGGCCGTACAAACTGCAAGTTCTGTTCAGGAAAAATTGAAAAAATCTAATTATGAAGTTGTAAGAGTTAGTAGTTCTGGCGGGATGGTTGGATTTGCTAATCCTGATCAACACGTGCGACCTTTGGGATATTCGAATTGTGTCCCAGATGGTTTTGATTCATCAATGGAATTTGCAATTGTTCTTGGTGGGGATGGAACTGTGCTTTCAGCGGCTAGGCAAACGGCACCAGCAAAAATTCCTATCCTTACCATAAATACTGGTCATCTAGGATTTCTTGCAGAAGCTTATTTATCAAATTTAAATCAAGCTATTGATAAACTTATTTCTAGAAATTGGGATATTGAAGAAAGAACATGTTTTATTGTAAGCGTAATGAGAAATGATCAGAGGAGATGGGAGTCTCTCTGTTTGAATGAGATGGCTCTCCATAGAGAACCACTAACAAGTATGTGTCATTTTGAGATTTCAATAGGAAGACATGCCCCTGTTGATATTTCAGCTGATGGAGTAATTTTATCTACTCCAACTGGCTCCACAGCATATTCACTTAGTGCTGGAGGGCCAGTCATTACGCCTGATTGCCCAGTTGTTCAACTAACTCCAATTGCTCCACATTCGTTAGCATCGAGAGCACTAGTTTTTAATGATTCAGAGCCAGTAACTGTTTTCCCAGCAACTCCTGAGAGATTAGTAATGGTTGTTGATGGAAATGCTGGTTGTTATGTTTGGCCTGAGGATAGAGTTTTAATAAGAAAAAGTAAACATTCGGTGAAGTTCATTAGACTTGAAGACCATGAATTTTTCCAGGTTTTAAGAAATAAACTAGGTTGGGGTCTACCCCATGTAGCTAAACCAAATAAATAAAGATTTTTTAATTTACCTTTTTCCCTGTTAGTAAAAAAACAGGATTATTTGGTTCCAATCTTGTTCCCTCAGCTATACTCAAACTTTTGTAAGTCTGAATCAAATTTAACTTTGTTTGGAAGCTTTTATCTTCTAGTCTTTCTTTTAATGCATCAATAGTTTGAATATCTATTATTGGAATAACAATAATATCTCCAATACTCATATCTTGAGCTAAATTAATGATCTGAAGTTTAGTTTTTTTATCACATCCTCCAATTACCAATCTATTAGGTTTTTTAGAAAAACTTAAAATTTTTGAGTTAATAATATTATTTACGTCCTCTTCGAAAATTAATTTTGGTTCGACTCCCAATCTTTTTGAGTTTTCCATAATTAATGCTTTTGAGCCTACTCTTTTGTCGATACAAAATAAATCTAAATTAGGTCTTATCTTTAGTGCTTCTAAACCAATTGATCCACAACCTGCACCTATATCCCAAATTACACCATTTTTTGGGAGCTCTAGATCTGCCAAGATTTGGATACGAACCTCTCTTTTGGTTAATAGATTTGGTCTATCTTCAAAAGTTTTAAAAATATTATCACTTATGCCGAAAAGAGGAAGATTATTATCTAAATAATTTTCCTTTTTTTTTGTAAGAACAGCTATGTTTAAACTTGATACATGAGAGGGTAATGTTTCTTTTAGATTTAATTTACTTATTTTTTCATTTTTGAAACCTATCTCTTCACAAAGCCAAAAATCATAAAAGTCAATCAGATTTAATTCTGATAGGTTTTTTTTGATTATTTCTAAACTATCGTTTTTTGAGTCTGTGATGATGGCCAAATTTGAAGGCTTAGTTTTAAGAGCTTCAATTAATTTAGTTGAATCTCTTCCATGAATACTTACGTTAATACTCTCCTGCCATGGAATCTTTAACTTACTAAATGCTAATTGAATGCAAGTATTTGAAGGGTAAAAGCTTAATTCATCTTTTGAAAAATTTTCTAAGAGAATTCTCCCAATTCCAAACCAAAGAGGATCTCCTCTTGAAATTAAAATAACATCATTTTTTTGAGATTTAAGCCAGTCAATTAGTTCATTATTGCTGTGGCTTGCAAAAAATGATTTCTTTCTTTTTAAAGTTTTGTCATTCCATGATTTAATTTCTTCAAAATATGAATTTGGAACTGCGATATTAACTGTTTCTATAAATAAGTTTTGCAATCTAAGAGGTAAATCTTCAAGTTTAAAAGAATTAATTCCTAATACATGTATTTTTCTATTTATATCTGTCATAAATATTTAAATGGAATAATCAAAATTATTTGAATGTTCTAATAAACTGTCCTATTATTACTAAAGTTATCATGATAAATTAATTGTCTGAAAGGAGAAAGAGATTACATGATTTATTGTTAACTCTAATTAATAAAGATAATGAATTCAAGTTTATTGAAGAAGACTCTAGTGGTTTAACATCTAGCTATTCTGAAAAAGACACTTTGAATTTATCTCGAGTTATAGAAAAAAATCGTAAAATAATCAAAAGATACCAAGCTATTGTTAGAACTGCAGTAACTCTAGACGCTCTGATGGATTCTGAAAATGAAGAAAATTACAAAATCAAATAACAACATTTTTTCAAAAGGGATATTCCCTTTATTATTATTACTTTGCTTTATTTTGAACCCATTAAATGTTTATGCCGAGGTTGCAGAAACGGAAATTAATGGGGAATTAATAAATGCTAGTAGTGAGTTTTTAAGAGACTTGGATTTTGAAACATGGCAGTTAGTGGCTTATAAATCTCCTCTTTACGAAGATAAATTAATCTTAAGGGTCATAGGTTATCCTGGGAATCTAAGGATTGATCATCCCACTGGATTAAGGGTTGAATCTGGTAGAAAACAGTGGTTATTAGATGATAAAACATTACTTAACGTAGAATTATCAAATGACGTTAGGCAAGCTGCTGCAGAATTTGATCTAGATTCACTGATTCAAAATATTGATAAAAACAGACCATTGAGATTATCTTTATCTGGTGTCTTTTCAGATTTGCCAGTTCCTCCGTTCGTTGTTAAAGAATGGAGATCACTTAATTGATTTTTAATTGATCAGATGTTTGAAGAAGATGTAAGCCATACAAAATGGATGAAAAGAGCTATTTATTTAGCTTCATTAGGCAAAGGTAAAACAAGCCCAAATCCAATGGTGGGAGCAGTAATACTTGATAAAAATAGAAATCTTATTTCTGAGGGGTTTCATCACAAAGCGGGAGAACCCCATGCAGAGGCAATGGCCTTTAATAATTTAAAAAAAGATGCTAAAGGCGGTTCGATGTATGTTAATCTCGAGCCTTGTTGTCATCAAGGCAAGACACCACCATGTGTAGATAAAGTCATTTCCTCAGGGATAAAAGATATATACATATCCAGTGAAGATCCTGACAAAAGAGTTTCTGGAAAGGGGATAAAAATGCTTAAGGAGGCTGGAGTTAAAGTACATTTAGGTCTTTGCAAAAAAGAATCCCTAGAATTAAATAAATCTTTTATTTATAGAAATACAACTAATAATGCATATGGTGTACTCAAATGGGCAATGAGTATTGATGGAAGGATAGCCTTGAAAAATGGTAAGAGTAAATGGATTACTAATAAAAAGTCAAGATCATTAGTACATTCTTATAGATCTGAATTTGATGCAATAATTATTGGTGGTAATACCTTAAGAAAAGATAACCCACTTTTGAATACAAGAGGTCTCAAAGCTCCAGAGCCTATTAGAGTAGTTTTCACAAAAACATTAGACCTTCCGGAAAAAGCTAATATGTGGGATTGTAAGACAGCAAAAACTATTGTTGTTTATGATTCTTCTACAGCAAATGAAAAGCTCTTAACAAGAATCCCTGAACAAGTTGAAGTTGAAAAGTTATCTTCTGATAATCCAAAGTTGATTTCTCAATTACTCGCTAAAAGAGGATGTAATAAGGTTCTATGGGAATGTGGTCCTAAATTAGCTACTTCGGCGCTTAAATCTGGTTGTATTCAGGAAATAATTACTTTTATTGCCCCAAAGATTTTAGGTGGAGAAAATTGTATGAATCCTTTTGGAGATTTTGAGTTCCAAGAGATGGATGAAGTAATTAATTTAAACCACTCTCAAGTAAATTTGGTAGGAAGTGATATTTGTGTAAAAAATTTTTTAAAATTACTCTAAAAATTTAACTTATGAATTAATGAGTTAAAGTTCCGTTCGGTTCTTACCCAATAAAAAAAATACGGATACGGAAGTTGTTGGTTTAGTTTATAATATATTCAAAGTTGCAACTAATTATGCCTATAAGACAAGACGATAACCAACCTAATAAAAGATTCGGAATTGTAAATATTATTTTAATTGGTGTGGGAGCTTTGCTTTTATTCAGTAGCCTTTTCCCAAATCAAAATATGCAGATTCCTAGAGTACCTTATTCACTCTTTATTGATCAAGTAAATGATGGCGAAGTAAAAAGAGCGTATATAACTCAAGAACAAATTAGATATGAATTAAATGGAGCTGAAGAAGGGGCACCGTCAGTGTTGGCTACGACTCCAATCTTTGATATGGACCTTCCCCAAAGATTAGAAAGTAAAGGTGTCGAATTTGCAGCAGCTCCTCCAAAGAAGCCTAATTTCTTTTCAACAATCCTCAGCTGGGTAGTGCCTCCCTTGATTTTTATTCTTGTTTTGCAATTCTTTGCAAGACGAAGTATGGGAGGTGGTGGAGCTCAAGGAGCTTTAAGTTTTACTAAAAGTAAAGCAAAAGTCTATGTGCCAGATGATGAATCCAAAGTAACTTTCGAAGATGTGGCAGGAGTTGATGAGGCAAAAGATGAGTTAACTGAGATTGTTGATTTCTTAAAAAAACCAGAAAGGTACACAGATATAGGTGCAAGGATTCCTAAAGGGGTACTTCTTGTTGGACCACCTGGAACAGGTAAAACCCTCCTTTCCAAAGCAGTTGCTGGAGAGGCAGAAGTTCCATTTTTTATCATCTCAGGATCTGAATTTGTAGAACTTTTTGTTGGCGCTGGTGCTGCGAGAGTAAGAGACTTGTTTGAACAAGCCAAAAAGAAAGCACCTTGTATAATATTTATTGACGAATTAGACGCTATTGGTAAGAGTCGCTCTGGTTCAATGGGAGTTGTTGGGGGTAATGATGAAAGAGAACAAACATTAAACCAGCTTCTTACAGAAATGGATGGTTTTGCTTCTACTGATAAGCCAGTTATAGTCCTTGCTGCAACCAACCAACCAGAGGTTCTTGATGCAGCCTTATTAAGGCCTGGAAGATTTGATAGACAAGTTTTAGTTGATAGGCCTGACTTATCTGGTAGAAAAACAATACTAGAAATTTATACTAAAAAAGTTAAGCTATCAGATTCAATTGATTTGGATTCCATAGCCCAAGCCACAAGTGGTTTTGCTGGTGCAGATCTAGCAAACATGGTTAATGAAGCAGCCTTGCTTGCAGCGAGAGCCAAAAGAAAAAGTGTTGAACAACAAGACTTAAGTGAGGCGATCGAAAGGGTTGTTGCAGGTTTAGAGAAGAAAAGTAGAGTCCTTCAGGATGATGAGAAAAAAGTGGTTGCTTATCACGAAGTTGGGCATGCTATCGTTGGGCATCTTATGCCAGGAGGATCGAAGGTTGCTAAAATATCAATCGTCCCGAGAGGTATGAGCGCGCTAGGATATACATTGCAACTTCCAACGGAAGAAAGATTCCTTAATTCTAAAGACGAATTGAAAGGGCAAATAGCTACTTTACTAGGTGGGAGATCAGCTGAAGAAGTTGTTTTTGGTAAAATTACAACTGGAGCTTCAAACGACCTCCAAAGAGCAACTGATATAGCGGAACAAATGGTAGGTACTTTTGGTATGAGTGATATTCTTGGCCCTTTGGCTTACGATAAGCAAGGTGGAGGTCAATTCTTGGGTAATGGGAATAATCCAAGAAGATCAGTTAGTGATGCTACTGCACAAGCTATTGATAAGGAAGTTAGAGATCTAGTTGATGATGCTCATGAGACGGCATTGAAAATTTTGAGAAATAATTTACCTTTGCTTGAATCAATTTCCCAAAAAATACTCAAAGAGGAAGTTATTGAGGGTGAAGATCTTAAAAATCTTCTTTCTGAAAGTAAAATGCCAGCTTAGTAGATTTTAGGTTTTATAAAAGATTGATGTTAAAACCATATAAGCTCCTTAGCAAAAACTTTTTATCAATTTCAGATATTTCAATTGATGAATTAGTCTATATTTTGGATCTTGCAAAAAAATTTAAAAAAAAAGAACTTAATTTTGAAATTAAGGATAAAGTTTTAGGTCTAATTTTTGATAAATCCTCAACCCGTACTAGAGTAAGTTTTCAAGTTGCGATGTCGAGACTTGGAGGCACTACTATAGATTTAAACCCTAATACTTCTCAAATAGGAAGAGGAGAATTAATAAAAGATACAGCAAGGGTTTTAAGTAGTTATTGTGATGTATTGGCCATAAGAACATTTAAACAATCAGATTTAGAAGATTATGCAAAATGGTCTACAAAACCAGTTATTAATGCACTCACAGATATTGAGCATCCATGTCAAGCTTTAGCAGATTTTCTTACAGTTAAAGAAGAATTTGGTGATTTTAAGGATGTAGTAATCACATTTGTGGGCGATGGTAATAATGTCGCAAATTCTCTAATACTATGTGGATCCATGTTGGGCGTAGAAGTTAGAGTGGCTTGCCCAAAAGGTTATGAGCCAAAAAATTCAATAATTCAAAAGGCAAAAAAAATTAATGATAAAAATATTTTAAAAATAACTAATGATATAGAATTTGCTGTTTCAGGCGCTAACGTTTTATACACAGATGTTTGGTCCTCTATGGGCGAAGAAAATAACAAAGGTAAAAAAGATTCTAACTTTAATGGATTTACTATCAATAAAAAATTATTAAATAAAGCAAGAGAAGATGCGATTGTTTTACATTGTCTTCCAGCTTACAGAGATAAAGAGATTACTGATGAAGTAATAGAAAGCGAAAAAAGTAGAATTTTTCAACAAGCTGAAAATAGAATGCATGTCCAACAAGCTCTTTTAGCTTGCCTTCTTCAATAAAATACTTGCAGCAATCTTCATCAAAGGGTACAAATGTATTAGTACGTATTTTGTTGTTGTGGCCTACTCTGCTGAAGAAACTCTTACCGATGCTCAAAATGAGCTTTATTTATGGATAAAAGAATATTTAAAAAAGTTTCAACATAGCCCCTCCATAAGGCAAATGATGGATGCTATGGGACTTAAGTCTCCAGCTCCTATTCAAAGTCGATTAAAACATCTTCAAGAAAAGGGCTACATATCATGGCAAGAAGGGAAAGCAAGAACCTTACAAATTGTTGATGATTTAGTTACGGGGATTCCTATTCTAGGATCAGTTGCAGCTGGCGGATTAGTTGAAACTTATTCTGATATTCAAGAAAATTTAGATATATCTGAAGTATTGAAAAAAAAGGATGTTTTTGCTCTTACTGTTAATGGAGATTCAATGATAAACGCATGCATCGCTGATGGGGATATGGTTTTGATGGAACCGATAAAAGATAGATATTCTTTAAGAAATGGAATGATTGTTAGCGCTCTTGTTCCAGGATTAGGAACGACTTTAAAATATTTTTTTAAACGAGGAGAGAAAATCTTTTTAGAAGCGGCTAATCCGAATTATGAGCCTATAGAATTAAACCCTTCAGAAGTTGTCTTTCAAGGAAGACTTTTAGCTGTTTGGAGGAAGCATTACTAATGTTAATAATTTTTGTAATTTAGGATAATTGCTAAACTGTATTTAATAAAATTGATCTATATGAAACAGAAATAGTGACAGAAAAAAAATCAATCATAAATTCTATTGATAAATCAGTAAAAAATGATGATATAGAAATTCGGCCAATAATTGAAAAAATTATTAGAAATAAAATATTTATTCTTTCATTTGCACTACTTAGTAGCTTTATATCTGCAATAGTTGCAATTAATACACCAAAACTTTGGGAGGGGGAATTTCAAATTGTTTATGATGAGGAAGGTCAGAGATCTGCAGGCGGTGCACTTGGTAATTTAGACTTTTCTATTTTTAATATAGGATCAGCCAGTAGATTAAATACACAAATAAACGTTTTAAAGAGTCCTTTCGTACTTATGGACATTTATCAAAATGTAAAAAAACAAAGAAATGACAAATCTCTGACATTTAAAAAATGGACAAAATCTTTAGATATAGAAATAATTGAAGAAACAAATGTAGTTAAGGTTGTTTATAAAGATCAAGATAAAATACTTCTAAAAAAAGTTTTAGAAGATATCTCAAGATCTTATGAAATTTACAGAAAAGACAAAAGGAAAAGAGATATTGCAAAAAGCATGGATTTTCTTGAACTGCAAATTAAAAAATATGAAGACAAATCTAATAAGGATTATGCAGAATTGCTTGCATATGCTAACCAGCAGTCAATGTTTGTTCCAACCGTACTAAATGATCTTACTGCTACGAGAGCAGATCAATTTATGGCAGCTCAAATAGATTCCTTCAACAGATTGAAGGAAATTGAATTGACTATAGAACAACTAAAAAAAATACCTATTGATTCAGATGAAGTTTTTGCTAAGACCTCTTTAGTGGATAATAAAGAAGAAAGAATCCCTGAATATAGAACCTACTTAGATAATGAAATTAAATTATCTAATTTAAGAAAGATATTTAAAGATGAAGATATCTCTATTCAAACTTTAATTGCTCAAAGATCCAACTTAAGGAAAGAGATTAGATCAAAATTATTTTCTTATTTATTGGCAGAGAAGAATTTATTAACAGCAAAGGTAGAATCATTAAATCGCTCACAAGATAAATTAAATAAATTTGGAAATTTACTAAGAATTGCTTTGAAAAGTAAAACAACTCTTGATGCAATGGAACAGAACTACATTCAATTATCTTTAGAGAAGTCGAATGATTTAAATGAGGCTCAGATTATAACAAAACCAACAATTTTACCTTATGCAGTGGCACCCTTAAAAAAAAGAATGGTTATAACTACATTTTTATTTAGTTTGATATTCGCTTCACTGATATCCTATATTTTTGAAAAATTAAGAAATATTCTTAGTTCAAAATATGAGCTTTCCACAATTATACGAAATAAAACAATTGATCATCTTCAGAGTAATCAAACTTCCGAATGGAAAGATATTATTTCGATTTTGATAAAATCTATGAATTTGGACTCAAAAAGTAAAACTGTATTTTACCAATTTGGGGCAAAAGAAGATTTTGAGATATCTTACATAAATGAAATTTTGGAAGATCTTTTGGGGGAAAATAATTTTCTCATAACCTCGAACATAAGTGATTTATTAAAATATAAACAAATAATTTGTTTAGTTTATTTGGGAGTTGTTAAAAAAAGTGAATTTCAAAAGCTAACTGATCGTTTAAATTCGATACCTGACTTGAATATTAGTTACCTCACGATTGATTAATTATTTACCATTGCATAAATAAATTATGAATAATACTAAATACAAAATAAACATTAAATCAAGAAAATTGATGTTATCTGGATTTATATTTATTTTCTTACTATTTGGATTTTTTGAATCTTTTAAGAAATTGTATGCATCAAATAATACTTCTTCTCCAAGCAGTGAATATTTAAGAAAAAAAGATAAAGATTCTTTTTACATAATTGGTCCAGGTGATGTCTTATCTTTTACTTTTACTGATGATCCAGAAGATAAAGAACAATTTAGAGAAAATTTATTAGTTGATGGGCAAGGTATGATTACTTTAAAAAGGCTAAATAAAATTTATGTATCGGGTTTAACTATTCAAGAGTTAAAAAATATTTTACAAGTAGAATATGAAAAATTTGTATTAAATCCAAATATTAATATAGAAGTTCAAAAATATCGTCCAATAACTATTTATATAGATGGAGAAGTTGAAAATCCAGGAAGTCATGTTTTGACTGGGATGGTTCAAGTTGACAATCTAAGTTCTTTTGATGAAGATATCGTTGGTTTTCAATTTGATGAACAAAAACAAGTTATTTTTCCGAAATTATTTGATGCCCTAAGGAAAAGTGGTGGAGTAACCATAAATGCAGATATTAGAAATATAGAAGTTATTAGAAAAAATCCAATATCTAATGGCGGGGGCAAAATAAAGACAAAAATAGATCTTTTAAAAGTTTTAGAATTAGAGGATTCTTCTCAAAATATCCGTATACTGGACGGAGATATGATTAAAGTAAAAAAAGGAAAAGAAAAGGCCATAGGACAAATCTCAAAGATTATAAAATCTAATATTAATCCAAAATTTATAACAGTTTATGTTAGTGGAAGAGTAGATAATTCAGGACCAGTTAACCTCGCAAAAACGGGAACTATGATTGATGCCATTGATGTTGCAGGTGGTCCTAAAGTATTGAAAGGACCTATTCAATTTATAAGATACGATAATGATGGAAATATAATAAGAAGAAAAATAAGATATTCTAGAAATTCAAAACCTGGATCTAAAAAAAATCCCTATTTAAGAAATGGAGATATCATATATGTAGGTAAAAGTACTTTCAATGTTGCTACTGAGGTTCTCAGTGAGGTTACAAGTCCATTTACTGGAATAGTTTCAACTTATCTATTTTTTGATAGCGCATTTAATTAATATATGTTCCTTATAGTAAAAATAATTTAGTACTTTATAAATTACTTATTTATTATCATGAAAATGCCTAAACCAGATTTCAATACATGCTATTGATAATAAAATATAACTTGCATCGATAGAACCTTCACTATTTTGTTCAATTAAACGCTTCACCTTTAAATGATTAAATATACCCCTATTTTTTAATCTTTCTTCAGAAAGGATATCATTCAGCCATTCATATAATTCAAAACGAAGCCAATGTCTCAATGGACCCCCAAATCCACTCTTGGGTCTGTAAATAATATCTTTAGGCAAATAAGGTTCCATTGCTTTTTTTAAAACCCATTTACAATCTAAACCCTTAACTTTATATTTATCTGAAATCTTACTTGCAAATTCTAATAATTCAGTGTCAAGGAACGGAACTCTGACTTCTACACCCTCTCTCATAGACATTTTATCAGTATAAATAAGATTATGATCGGTAAGAAAAAATTTTTGCTCAACAGCAAGCATTTTTTCTAAAGGGGATAGGCCATCAGGTAATTCATCAAGAAAATTCATAATTGGCAACTCAACATTTACATCTTTAAGTTGTTGAAGAAAATTATCTGTATAGAGGTCATCAAGAGTTCTATTATCAATCCACTTAAAATAGTTTATTATTCTTTCATCTTGATTAAGAGAGGCACCTGAAAATACTTTTCTTAATCTTCTAAAAACTGACCTTTCTGTGGGGATATTTGAAGTCATTTTTTCCAAATTTAGAAGTAAATTTTTTGGAAGCCAAGTCCAATATTTATCAATCTTTAAAGAAAGGTGTCTACTATAACCAGAGAAAACATCATCTCCTCCTGAACCTGAAAGTAAAACTTTTATGCCTTTATTTCTAGCTAATCTAGAAATTAGTAGAACATTTAAAGGTGCTACGTCTGCTAACGGTTCATCTAGTTGCCAAACCATTTCTTCTATACCTGCTGCCAAAACTGAAGACTCAACTTCAACAATATCTAGAGGTACATTCAAGTGATGCGCTACTTTTTTTGCGTAAGGCAGATCATCTACAAAACCTTCTTCAGATTGTCCATTTATTTTAATTGTGAAGCAATTTATTTTTGGTATTGTTTGACTGGCAATAGCTACAACACTACTAGAGTCAATTCCACCTGAAAGGAATGCTCCTATAGGAACATCAGATATTAATTGCCTATCAACTGCTTTTTTGAGATTTTCATACGTACCATTTATAGAATCAAATTTATTTAATTTTTTAGTTTTTGAATTTGATGTAGCTAAAAAATACCATTTAACTTTTTTAATTATTTTGCCATATTTAATTTTGAGATATTCTCCTGGCCCAACTTTTTTAAATCTTTTAGAAGGAGTTCCCGACCCAGGGCACCAAAGAAATGTAAGATATCTATTTAAATTTTCGGCATCAAGATAACTTTCAGATAAATTATTTTTTGGGGAGGATATTTTATTCAGAAAAGGAATCATTCCTTTTATTTCGCTTGCAAAAAATATTCCCAAATCCGTTTCACTAAAGTATAAGGGCTTTATACCTAAAGCATCTCTAATCAAAAATAATTCTTTTTCTAATGAATCCCATAATGCAATAGAAAATATCCCCTTTAAACGCAATAAGATTTTTTCTATCTCCATTCCATTTTTTAGTGAGTAAAGAAAAAGCTTTAATATTACTTCGGTATCAGAATCTCCGTCCCATTTTTCGTAACCATTTTTATACAAAAAATCCCTTAATTCTTTATAGTTATAAATTTCTCCATTGAAGATAATAGTTAATCTATTATCTTCACTATGCATAGGTTGATGTCCATTTTCGGAAACATCAATTATTGAAAGCCTGCTATGAGCTAATCCAATTTTCTCATTACTGGAAATATAAGTTCCTCTGTCGTCTGGTCCTCTATGGGATATTAGATCTAAAGAGTAATTTAATTCAGAATTTAATTTAATTAAAGAATTTTTTTCTAGATAGTAACCAGAAATTCCACACATATTTATAAAATTACTGAGTTTAATTTTGAGAAATATAAAGAAACAATAAATCTCAAATAGAGACATTTATTGAAGATATATCTAATAAATATACATCAAATTACATTATAAAAATTAATCTTTATATTTTTAAGATTAGCTTATTTTAAAAATTATATATAAATACCTTTACTACATTCAATTATATATATATTAAATTTAGTGTTCTTCCAGAATATTTAATATTTCTTATTCGGAAGATTAAAAAATTAAAATTTAACGAACTTATCGAGATAATTAAAATGGTTAAGCAAAAAGATGTAACTAATTATTGGGAAGAAGAAGTATGTGGGACTCGTTTTTCAAACAAAAAAGATAAGAATAAATATTTTCAAGAAATTGCATATAAAAGATATAAAGCTGAGCCTTATATTAGAGAATTTGCTTTCGGAGATTGTGAAGATTTTACAAATAAGAAAATATTAGAAATTGGAGTAGGAGCAGGAACTGATTTTGTTGAGTTCTTAAGAAGAGATGCAATTTGCTTTGGAATAGACGCTACAGATTCAGCTATCCAAAAAACTCATGATAATATTCTTAATTCATTTAAAAACAAAAAATATAAACTGGAATATCTAGAGAAAGCTAACGCGGAAAAACTACCATTTCAAGATAATACATTTGATATGATTTATAGCCATGGAGTACTCCATCATGCAAAAAATACTATGAGTTGTATCGCTGAAGCATATAGAGTTTTAAAGCCTGGAGGTAAACTTAAAATAATGGTATATTCTGATTTTAGTGCAACCGGAATTATGCTTTGGATGCTTTATGGACTAGCAAAAGGAAAGCCTTTTCTATCACAAGAAGAAATTATATTTAAATATTTAGAATCTCCTGGCACAAAATGTTACTCAAAAAAAGAATTATTAAAAATTCTAAAAGGTTTTGGACTTCAAAAATTGATTTTAAAAAAATTTGCTAGCTCTGGAGATCTTTTGCTTATGCCAAGATCAAAAAAATATCAAAAGAATTTATTATATAATTTAATACAATTTTTATATCCAAGATTATTAGTTAAAAAACTTGAATCAATATTAGGATTATCAATAACTGTAACTGCAGATAAACCAGAAAAAATCTAAATTTTTAAGCTTTAATTAAATTTAAAGAACATTTCCTTAGTTAAGACTATATTGTCATGTTTTCCATAATTATTGATAAATAAGGAGTTTTAAAAATAAAAAAAATCTTAAAGAAAATATTTTTTATTAATTACTTATTTAAATTAATTTTTGGTCAAACTTTATCCAAAGAAGTTTCCTTAATAATACCTTTTTTAATTTCAAAAATCTTATTACACTTTTTTAAAGTTGTTAATCTATGGGCGATCATAATCAAAGTATAATTTTTTGTCATCGAATTAATATTTTCTATTAGCTTCGATTCTGTATAGTTATCCAAAGCGCTTGTTGCCTCATCCAAAATCAATATTTTGATATTCTCTTTGTAAAGTGCTCTTGCGATCCCAATCCTTTGTCTTTGTCCTCCAGACAAAATTATTCCTCTTTCTCCCACAACAGTCTTTAATCCCATTTTAGTATTTTTAATAAAATCATCAAGCAGGACAATTTTTATAAGCTCCTTTATTCTTTTATAGTTAATTTTTTCTTCAGGGATTCCAAATGCTATATTTTTTGCAATAGTATCATCAACTAAATAAATACTCTGGGGAACATGACCAATTTGTGAAATCCAGCTTTTATTTGTTACTTTTTGATTGCTTTTATTGAGATTGTTATCATCAATAAAAATTTCACCACTTGTAGGTTTAATTAAACCTATTAATAAGTCAATTAGTGTGCTTTTACCACTTCCCGTTTTTCCTACAATTCCAACTTTATCGCCTTTATTAATTTCGAACGAAGAATTTTTAATTATTAAATTTTCTTCATTATCATAAGAAAAATGGACTGAATTAAATGATATATTTTTATGGAAATTTATAATTTCCTTATCAGAAATTAATATATTTTTGTTTTCTGCTTGAGATATTAATCCCAACGTACTTTTTAACTGAAAAGTATTAGCTTTTATTGATGTAAAAGAACTATAAATATAATGAAGTGCTGGTAAAAACTTTTGAGCTGCTAAACCAAAAAAACCTAAGAGAGGGAGAATATTTACTAATGAATAATTCCCCATTTCTGCAATTAAAGCAATTAATCCTACAGACACAAGACTCACACCTTCAATAATAAATTTTGGATAAATTGAGAGAAACTCATTTTCCCTCTCCATTTTTCTTATTGGGTAATCAAAATTTACATAATTTCTAATAAAAAAATCTTCATTATTGTCAATAATTACATCTCTAAAAGCACCAAATGACTCTTGAATGATTTGAACTCTTTTTTCTGAAAATTTCCTCGTATTTTGACTGTTTTTTCTCAATATTGGCTGTGTAATTATCAGTAATACTAAATATATTGAGATAAATACAAAAGATATTATCAAGGAAAATCTAAACTGAATAAGTATTAAAGTGCAAAAAATACCTAGGGAAAGAAAAGAATAATTTACTAAATAAAGTAGTTGTCCCAAGGCATTCGTAGCTCCTCCGATATGGCTAGTTACCGCTCCAATTAATTCACTACTATTTCGTCTTAAATGAATATAGTAAGGTTGATAAATACTCTTAGAAAAAGCCTTGAAGCTTATATCACAACTAATTTTTGCAATTAATAAACATCGATACCAATTATTAAATAACTTAAGAATTGATGCAAATAAAACTGATAAAATAAAAATAATAGTGATTGGTAATAACAAATTATCAGATGAATTAAAACCTAAAAATGTAAGAAATTCTCTCGCTATTTGGCTGTCCCAAATTAATTGAGGATCATTAAAGGCTGCTAAAAAAGGAATTATTAATGAAAGAGAAATCATTTCAGCAATGGTACTTAAAAAGAGAATTATTAATAAATAAATAATTCGAAACTTATTTTTCCTGTTTAATAAAGTGATTAATTTGTATAGATTGTAAATTAAATTATTTTTATCAATAAGAGAACTCATCATAATATATTATTATTTTTTTTTTTTTTTTGAATCACTATACCATGAAACGAATCTAGACACTCTAAGTTTTAATGGGGTGTTTGACTTAAAGTTTATCCATTGCTTAATAGTATTATTATCAGAGGAGAACTTGGAAAAGTATCTATAATTCCATTAGTAAATATTTTTTTGCTTTTATTTCTAAAGAGTTTTAAGTAGTATTAATGAACCCTAATAAACTTTTTTTTGGTTAAATTGCCATGTTTAAAATGAGACCCCATATAACCAAGCTGCTCTGGTAACAAAATTTTTATTAGATTATTTATCTGAATATATCATCAATTAAAGTTAAAAATAATAAAGGGCAAAAAATAAGTTTAAATTATAAATTTTATATACCTTTAATTTGAAATTGGCATAAATAATATAATAAGTTCTAGAGTAAATATGCAGTTTTAAAATAACTCTTTTTAGAATTAAAAATAAAGCTAAAGATTAATTTATAATCTTTTTTTCATATAAGAATTGCTTAAAAAATTTACTTAATTTATTTCCTGTAAACTTAGTAATATGATTTTGATCTTGCATCAACAAATTACCAAATTTATCTATATCTTTAAATTCTTTTTTATCTTCATATAAATGAAAAATTGGGTCCCAAGAATAAATTTCAAATCCTTGATCTTTGGATAATTTAATTGCAAGATCAAAGACTTTGTCTTGCATGAGTCTTGTGTGTAAATCTTGATTTAATGAAATCTCGCAATCTTTTAAATTTAGTTTTCTCCAAGTATTGCAAATTGAGACATCTTTAACATTTTCTGGAAGAAGTGGAGTATCTCTAAATAATATCAATTTTCCTCCTTTTGAATTTATTTTTCTACCTATTTTAAAGATTGTATGTGCTGATTTAATTCCTCTTTTAGTAAGTTTCCTATCTTTTGAGAGATCTATATGATGATCGACCAAATTATTAAATCTACCTCTGTGAAATGCGATTACAATAATATCTCCTGTTTTTACATTATCTAGAATATATTGCATTAATTCTGCTTCTTCAAGATTTCCAAGTCCGTATAAAACCCCAGGTAAATCTTTATCTCCATAATTTTTCGGTTGAATATAACCATGATTATATTCACCCTTTGTTAAAGATTTATTTACTATGAAAGTGGCTTGTTGGCCATGAGAATCACCAATAATTATAAGGTTTTTAAGCTTTGGATTGATAGCAACTTTTTTGCAATTATAATTGTGAATTAATGATGTATTAAGATCTAAACATCTAACTTCAGTTGAAGTCCATTTTTTTGAATTTATGAGTTCATCCGATAATGGATTTAGCCGATAAATATTAGAAATAAAATTTTCTTGTAAAGAAAAATACTTGAGGCCACTATACAAACTTATTAGAGTTAAAAAAGCAGAAAAATAAGTAGATTTTTTTTTATTTCTAAAATTTCTTATAGGTCTTTCTACAAATAGATATGTTAGTAATGCCAAAAAATAAATAAATGAAATTTGAATTGGAATTGACCACCAATGGATCCCTATTGTCCATCGACTAAAAACAATAATTCCCCAATGCCAAAGATAAAGTGAATATGACAATAAACCTATTTTTAGTAATTTTCCATTAGTAAGTATTTTGTATGAAATAGAAGATTTTTTTATTGAAAAGATAAGAATCGCAGTTGAAAATACTATCAATATCGATGAAAATTTACCAAAATTATTTGGAACAAATAATAATAAAATTATTATTAGAAATAAAAAATTAGAAATCTTTTCATTAAAGAATTTTTTAAATGCCAAAGATAATTTATTTTCAGGATCACTTTTAAGTAATAAATAAGATAATGATCCAATACCAATTTCCCAAAACCTAAAAGGCATTAAAAAATATGTGGCCGAAAAATTTTTCTCATAAAAAGAGAGGAAACTAATAAGAGATATACTCGTAAGTAAAGTTAAAACTAAATAGAAATTTTTTAAACCATTTTTATTTTTTTTTGCAAAACCTGTAAACCATATTAAAAATGGAAAAAGAAAATAGAATTGTTCTTCAACTGATAATGACCATGTGTGTAAAAAAGGATTAAGATCTGCTGCAGCAGCAAAATAGTCAGTTGAATTTTTATAAAGTAGGATATTTGAAATACCTAATAAAGATCTTCTCCCAAGTATGAGATAGTAATCTGGGCCAGGGATTATAAAGCAAATAAAGAGAGATGTTAATACAACAAATAAAATTAGTGTAGGTAATATTCTTTTAACTCTTTTTTCATAAAAGCTTATTAAAAAATCAAGAAAATTTTTGTAAGAATTTCTATCAATAGATGATGTAATAACAAATCCAGAAATAACAAAAAAGATATCAACACCTAAATAACCTGAACTTAGAAATTTACTATTAAAGTGATTTATAATTACTGCTATTACAGCAACTCCTCTTAGTCCATCAATTTCTTTTCTATAAAGCTTATTTTTTAAGCTTTGAATATTTTTCAAACTGGTACTTTTTACTTCTTTAATTATAAAACATTTGGATAAATTTAAAAATTGCTCCCATTTTTTTAACTTTTTTAGAACTTTATGAAAAAAGGCTAAATAAAATCTATTTTGGAAATTTTTACTTAAAAACGCTGCTCTCTATTAATTGAAATAAATAAAATAACATCCTTATGGCATAAAGGCTTATCATCAAAATCAGAAACTGACTCCCAACTTTTCTTTTGTAAAAAAATCCCTCTTTATTAAGCTTTATTAAATCAATACCTTTGATGATTTCTGAATTAGGTAGGGTTTTTATTTAAAATTGATTCGTCTTACATATAGCCTCTCTTTCATTAAAGTAATATGGCTAAAGATAATTAATTCATCAAGTTTATATAAATCAAATGTATTTAGATTTCAACCGAATTCATAATAAGAAAAATAAATAGTCCCATACTCTCTTCTATTTATATTTAAAATCCTATCATTTGTAAATTTTATGATTCAACGTAATTGGCACATAAATCTAAATTAAACTTAAGTTCAGCAGTATAATTTAATAAATAATATAAGCTGTGATAGATTTTAATTAGATAGCATTATTTAATAAGATTTTATTAATAAATAATAGTTTTTTATCTAATCTTAAAAATGAATCTATTGCCAATATATACTTAAATTACTTATTAATAAATTACAAAAATTAGCAGTTAATTTTAATTCTAATTTTACATTAATATTAAAATTAATTTTTCTAATTTTAAAAAATATAGAAAATTAAATATAATAATTTATAAATTAAAAATTTCTACTTATTATTAAATAAATTATTTTTATTTAGGAATATGTAGTTCATTATCTAAAAAATAATATAGAATAAATTTATTTTATAAGCTTTTTTTATCAATAATAATGAATTTTAATAAAAAACGAAATTGGCAAGATCTCCTTAACTTAGTTGAGGATTATGATTATATATATATATATGGATTCGCTTCGGCTGGTAAATGGATTAACGATAAATTAAATGGAAAAATCAAAGTTCTGGGTTTTATAGAGTGTGACTTAAAGAAATCAACGCATGAACATAATGGTACCAAGGTTATTTACTATAAAGATCTATTAGAAAGAAAGATTACAAAAAATAAAGGTAAAGTTTTAATAATTAATACTGTTACTGAGATATCTGAAACCTGGCAAAAAGGTTTAGATCTAAATCCTGATTTACAAGTTCCATTAGGACTTTTTTTGAATGATCATCCATTATCAGAAGTTGCTGATGTTAGTGGAGAATTTTTAGGTTATTTTCTAAATGCAGTTAAAGAGTCACATTCGTCTTATTTTTTGGGGCAAGGAATCTTTTTAAGAAGTATCGATATATTAGTAACTGAGAGATGTTCTATGAAATGCCAAGATTGTTCAAACTTGATGCAATACTATAAAAAGCCAGAAAACATTGAAGTAGATCAAATGATAAATGAGATAGAAATTTTGTTATCAAAGATTGATCATCTATACGAAATAAGATTGATAGGAGGTGAACCATTCGTTAACAGACACATATATGACATGATCGCTTATTCCTCAAATCTAAAGAAGGTTAGTTATGTCGTCCTTTTTACAAATGCTACTGTGCCATTAAATATTGAAAAGCTAAAAAATAATGGATCTAATCTAAAGAAAATAAGTTTTCAAATAACTAACTATGGAGAAGAACTGTCAAGACAGTTGAAACAGGTAACAGAAGGTCTTGATCAATTGAAAATCCCCTACAGAGCGCACTCTCCTGAATGGTGGACTGATAGTGGAAGAATTATTCACGAAGATAGAACAAAAGAAGAGCTAGAGGTTCTTTTTGAAAATTGTTGTGGCAAAAATTTATTAACTTTGACAGATAACAAAATATATAGATGCCCATTCGCTGCTAATGCTGACAGGCTTCAAGGAATACCTCATAATAAAGAAAATTATGTTGAAATTACAGCTAGCCCTAAAGATATTGTTAAATATACAAAGGATATTAAATATTTGCCTGCTTGTAATTATTGCAAAGGTAGATCATGGGATTCTCCACAAATTGATCCCGCAATTCAGACTAAGAAGCCTCTTGAATACAGAAAGTATTAATAAAGTCTGTTAAATTTTTTTTTTAGTACATTTAGAAATAAAAAATGAAAATTGATTGTTTAATTACTACTTTTAATGACGAGAAAGTAATAAACAAATGCATAGAATCAATACCAAAAAAAATCTTGGGTTTACCTGTAAGAATTATCATATCTGATGATTTTTCTAAAGATAAAACGATTGAAATCGCAAGAAATCTTTTAAAAGGTAGAGAGCATAAAATTATAACTTCTGAAAGCAATAAAGGAGTCGGAAAAAATAGGCAGATAGCTCTAGAGGCTGTTTCAAGTGATTATTTTTTCTTCATAGATTCAGATGACTATCTCAAAGAAAGTAATTTCACAATTGAACAGGAAGAATATTTTCTTAAATCAGATATGATATTTTTTTCAAAGTTAGTTCCATATAGAAATTCTCAAGTCAATTTTGAAAAGGAAATTCTACAAATATCAGATCAAATAAATAAAGAAATTAATATTGATATTTTATATTTTTTAATATGTAAGTATAAATTAAGAATGGGTGAATGTTGGGGTGTTATATTTAAAAACTCAATTATAAAAAAGTATTCAATTCAATTTATTGATGCAATAGTTGGGGAAGATGTAATTTTTTTATTGGAATATCTTCTAAAATCAAAAACATGGTCTTTTTATCCAAAAATTGTTCTTCATAAAACATATAATTTAGGTCTATCAAGCTATATAGGTGACTCAGTTACTAAATCATATTTAAGAATACTTAATAAATCATTTTCACTTTTGCAATTTGAGAAAAATAAATTAATTTCAAAAACAAAGATTGATTTATATAAATTCTATCAAGATTCATTTATAAGATCTGTGGCAATACATAATTTTTTTTCTAAAAACTCAACAATTGATAATATTAAAGAATGCAAAATAAACTCAATTTATAAAAATATATTCAAAAATAATTTAAATAATGAAATTGATATAAAAATTGATAGACTTTCTCAGGACCTAGAGTTATGTTTAAAAAAAATAATTGATTCAGATAAAAATATTAAATATTGTTTTTGGCTTGCATCTCCACTTACATTTGTTTTCTCAAGATTATTATTTTTAAAACACAATATAAAGGTTAGTGTGATTTTAGATGATGCAAGAAATGGAACTTATAATTTAAGTAATCAAGATTTTATTCCAATAATGAAGCTGGATGAATTTTCTTTAAAGGAAAAATTTAATTTTAGATTTATAATCATAAATCAAAGTGAAACTCTTATAAAAAAATTAACTAATAAAACGTTACTAAAATATCCCTCAAGTGAAGTTATTGAAATGGTTTTTTAAAAGAAATCAAATAATCATAAATTACTGAGATTGTTCTATTAAAGAATAATCATAAAAATAAGATTTGCCTCTTTTAAGGTATGGAGCCTCAGCGGGAAATTTATTATATTTTGTTAAATACATATTTTTATATGCATATAAAAGATCTTTTGCAGAATTTTTTTCAACTTCAAAACCTCTTGGTAGTGTTGAACTAGAAATACTTTGAAAGATCTCAGGGTACTTATTAATAATTTTTTTAAAACTTACATATCTACCATTTTTTTTGAATTTTAAAGGCATTACAATATCTTGTGCTTTAGAAAGTTCAATGTAAAGAGGAAAATGATCAATGGTCAATATTGGAATACTTGAAAGCCAGGGCACTATAATTGCGCCACAATTTTGAGATATCATTTGTTTGCATTCAGTTAGTAAAAAACTATTGATTAATTCTTTTTCATTATTAATGCTAAATGCATCTAAAAAGTAAGGATTTGTATTACTAATTATTTTTGGATCTATTGAACTTGAATAAATTGCAATGCTTTTACCCTCTTTTAAAATTTGATCAATAAGTAGGGAATAAATCTCAAAGCTTGATCCCCTGATTTTGTCTGATCCATTTTCAGATCTAGCTTTACGATCATTTATTAGAACAAAATTATCAAAGTCAAAATCAGGCTTTTTTTCATTAATAATTTTTTTAGCCAAAGATCTAAGTTCATTAGGTAAAACTAATCGATCATTTTTTTTTCGAGGCATCCTATTAATACGAAAAATATCACTTGTTCTTGTTTTTAAAGAAATTTTTCCATTAGAGACAGTAAAATATTTTTGCTTATCTTTTGGTCTCTGAATTTTGTAAAGTTCATACCAAATTAAAATTGAATATTGATCCTTATTTTCATCCTCATCAATAGGTTTTTTAATATTTAAAACAACTGTAGATAATTGAAAAAAGGCTCTTAGTAAAATATCTAATCCTCTTCTATACTTTAATCTAAAAGACCATGGAGAATACAATATCTGAGAAAAATTACTACCAAAAGTTTTATATATGACTTTATTTGTTCTATTACTACATAATTGCAAATTTAATATCTTTTCATTTTTATAGATTTCTTTTGCATATGCCATGGTTGTAACTTGCCAACCAAAACTTGAGTTAGAGTTTATAACAATTACATGAGAATCGGCGGGTAAATTTCTTACTAAATAAATTGTTTCCCATAAAGCTTGTAAAGGAAGTAAAAGAAAATCTAAAAATAAAATTTTTCTTTTTATCAATTTTAAAAATCTTTTTAAAAAGTTTTTTATTTTTACAAAAATCAAACAAATAATCCTCAATCTACAAATTTTAAAATTTTATCATATAAGATTATTTTGTTTAAAAATCGCTATTTAAAAGGATTATTTTAAATAATATTTATTGCTTGTTAAATATATTTAATTCAATCAAATTTTCTATTTTTTTTATATTATTGATATTTTGAGGTTTTCTTCTTAGAATTCTCGTAAATTGAGTACTTTCAAACTCTAATGAATAAGATAAATCTTTATCATTTTTATCTTCCGTAAATTTTATATTATGGATATCTTGTTTTAAAATATTTGATATTAATAAAACAATAGATTTATTAGTTAATCGTTCGCCAGAGCAGCAAATTATTCTTTTTGTATAAAGGGAATTTTTATTATAATTGTCTTCTTTTTCTAAAATTAAATTATAAATAATATCAGAAATATCATTTGTAGATATATAGTCCCTTTTGTTTAAACTGTCTATAACCTCCAAATATTTTAAGAAAATAATTGATTCATATACTTTGGGTATTAATCTTGTTTTATTTTCATTACCACCATATACAGAACTTAGAACAAGATGATAATGGTTTATAGTATTTCTTTTATAAGAATATTCTAAAGCTAGTTTAAAAAAATCCCATTTCGTTTTTTGGTAATCAGTTATTGGTTTTGCATTTGTATTAGCATTTATTTTGGTATTTGATGGTAAACCTGAATACTCACCTGTACTTCCAAAAGTTATAAATAATGGTTTTATATTTGTAAGGTTAGAATCATAGTAATTAATAAGTTTTAAAGGCAATATCTTATTAATAAAATTAATTTCATTAGTCTCATAAGTTAATCCTCTAACTGATCCAACTGCTAAGGTATATATTAATATTTCAGGTTTATAAATTTCTAATATGCTTTTAATATTTTCAAATGAATAAGTCTTTACTTTTATATATTCAACACTTTTATCTAATAAGAACGAACTATCAATATTATTTGCCCTAGAGCAAATAATTAAATTAAATTCCAACGAAAGTAATATTTTTTTTATTATAGGTAAGCAAATTTGACCATTAGAACCAATGATTAATATTGTATTTTTATATTTTTTTTTGAATCCTGATATCACTCTTTATAAAAGGCAATTCATCTTAAGTAATAACTTTAAAAGCTTCTATAATCTAAAAAAAATTAATAATAAAATAATTCATAATTATTTATAAATATAAAAATCAAAAATTTTTTAATTTAATTATCAAGGAAATCCAAATAACCATAATGTTATTATTTGACTAAGCTTATCATTTTCTTAATGAAAAAAATTCTAGTAACAGGTGGTAATGGATATAAAGGAACTCTATTAGTTAATAGACTTTTAGCTATGGGGTATAGAGTAAAATCAATAGATACCAATTGGTTTGGTGATTATTTATTAAATCATCCAAATTTAGAAAAAGTTATAAAGGATATTCGAAACATATCTAAAAGTGATTTTAAGGATGTAAGTACAATAATTCATTTGGCTAATATTGCGAATGATCCTGCTGTTGAATTGAATCCAATTTTAAGCTGGGAAGTTAATGTACTTGCTAGTCAAAGAATTGCTTCCTTCGCATTAGATTCAGGAGTAGAAAATATTATCTATGCCAGTTCTGGTAGTGTTTACGGTATAAGTGATAAAGAAAAAGTTACAGAAAAAATTGATTTATGCCCTATTTCAGAATATAACAAAACCAAAATGGTCGCAGAGAGAGTTTTTCTTAGTTATCAAAATGATATGAAAATTTTTTGTATTAGGCCAGCTACAGTTTGTGGAGTTTCTCCCAGAATGAGATTAGATGTAGCAGTAAATATCCTTACCTATTCTGCTTTGAAAAATAATTTAATTAAAGTATTTGGTGGTAATCAAATTAGACCTAATATTCATATTGACGATATTTGTGGGATTTATGAATTCTTTCTTTTAAATGCAAATAATATTCCTTCAGGTTGCTTTAATGCAGGTTTTGAAAATATCTCAATAATGGATATAGCTAAAAGAGTTAAGAATCAAATCCCTAGCTGTAATATACAAGTTGAGGAATCAAACGATCCAAGATCATATAGGCAATGTAGCGATCTTTTGCTCTCTCTTGGATATAAGCCAGAAAAAACAGTAAATGATGCTATTAATGATATTATAAAAGCTTTTAAAGAAGGCACTTTAAATGATAGTAAGATGGCCTACACTGTAAAGAGATTAAAAGAACTATCTATAAGATGAAGGCAATAGTTGATATTGATAATACTCTTGTAGATTATAGATTAGCTATTGCAAATTTTATAAAAAATATAGATGCTGATTTTTTTGTAAATTATATAGATCCTAAACAATCAGTATTTAAAATAAAGGAGATAATAAAGTCGAAATTAGGCGATGATATTTGGCAAAATGTACAATCTGATATTTACTCTAAGGTTCATGGAATTCAGTTTTATGAAGGATCAATAAATAGCCTTATTTTTTTAGCTAATAAAGGATATAAATTATATTTAATTAGTCATAGAACTAATTATGGAATGGGTTCTAGTTCTAAAATTAATATCAGAGAAATATCATTATTGAGAATTTTTAAATGGATTAAGGAAACTAGTTTGTCGCCATATATATCAGGAGTAATATTCTGTGAAACTAAAAAAGAAAAAATTGATTTAATAAAGCATATTAAGCCTCAAATATTAATAGATGATCTTATTAGTATTCATAAAGAATATTTAGATTATTTAAAGCCTGGAGATCAATGTATAAATTTCCTCTTTCAAGGTTCAAATTTAATTGAGCCAGTAAAAATTAATCAAGACTTATCGGTAATAAATATAAATTCATGGAATGATATTTATAAAAACCTTAATGGCTCATAATTATGAATCATGGAAATAGTGCTATACAGAAAATATTTGTTAATGATACTTGCTTATTAAAAAAAACTTTTTCTAAAGAAAGAAAAATAAATTTTTATCAAGAGTATTTTATCTCAACTTATCTTCAAAAATTGCCAATTGAAATTACTCCAAAAATAATTAATATAAATCGAGAAAATAATTCTATTTATTATGAATATATCGAAGAAATTTTTATTGATGGAGAACAAAAAACATATCTTTATGAAGATCTAATTATCAAAATTATAAAAAATACATTGAGATCACCAGAAAAATTATTACTATATTCTAAAGAATCTTTTGAGAGCCCAAATATTGCTTTTCAGCAAATATTAAAGAGATTAAATCAGCATTTAAATAATGACTATATTTCTAATAAAGATTATCAAAGAATACTAAATAAAATAAAAAATAAATTAATTTTTATAGAAGATAAATTTAAAAATTTAGAGATCTTTTCAGAATTAACTTTTAGTCATGCAGATACATGTATTCTTAATTCGATAGTTAATAAAAATAGAAAATCATATATAATTGATTTAGAATATGCAGGTCTTGATTCACCAATTAAGCAATATATAGATTATTTAATTCATCCAAGAAATCAATCTTTATTGACAAAAAGAGACATTTGGTCAAAATTTTTTCTAAATGAACTTATATCCAAAAAGGATTTAGTTAATTTACACTTATTCAGTTGTTTCTTCTCTCTTAAATGGAGCTTAATAGTTTTAAATGAATTTTTACCTAATATATGGAATTTAAGAGCTCTAGCTGATCCTTCTAGAATTAAAAGATATAATATTATATTAAAGGATCAGTTAAAAAAATCTGAACTATATATTGAAGCAAGCCAAAAATTAATTGAACATGCAGAACTTAAGGACATTTTCAGTAAAAGCGAAAGAATATTCCTATCTAAGTCGTATTGATATTATTAAAACTGTTTATAGGGTAAAAGGGGGGCACCTAGGAGGCTCCCTTAGTGTAATTGACATGTTATCGAGTATTTACGCCTTTAAAGGGTTCTCTTCTTTTGAGTTAATTTTGAGTAAGGGTCATTGTCTCCTTGCTTGGATAGCAACGCTTGTAAGAACTGGTGAATTAAAAAATAATGCATTAAATAATTTTTATAATGAAAAATCTGGATTTGGAGGCCACCCAAAAAAAGGGTCAACTAATTCAATAACATGGTCTACTGGATCTCTTGGTCATGGATTATCAATTTCTTGTGGGAAAGCATTCGCGAATAAAAACAAAAAATATATTTGTATCCTTGGAGATGGAGAAATGAATGAGGGCTCGATTTGGGAAGCGTTAATGTTTCTGGCACAACATAATTTAAATAATATTTTAGTTATGATTGACAATAATAGACAAGAATCTCTTGCAAGAACCGATGAAATACTTTCTGTAGAGAACCTAGAATTAAAAATTGGAGGAATGAGTTTAGAGGCTAAAAGAATAGATGGCCATAATATTGATAATTTAGTTGAAGAAATAAATAATCATTTTAATCCTGAATTTCTAAAGGAAAAACCTTTGGTTTTAATTTGTGATACTATCAAAGGAAAAGGAGTTTCTTTTATGGAGGCTGACCCTAAATGGCATCATAGAAAAATAAAAGATCATGAATATGAAATTGCTTTAAGAGAATTGGAGGAACAGAAAAATTAGGAATGCTTTCTCTAAAGAATTAGTTGAACTTGCAACTAAAGATTCAAATATTTATTTATTAGCGGGAGATATTGGATTCAAAATATTTGACGAATTTATAGATAAGTTTCCAGATAGATTTATAAATTGTGGGATAGCTGAACAAAATATGGTTTCAGTAGCTGCAGGTTTAGCCTCAGAAGGAAAAATTGTTTTTGTTTACACTATTATTCCTTTTTTAATAATGCGGGCTTATGAGCAGATAAGAGTTGATATAGGTATAAATAATCAAAATGTAATTCTTGTGGGAGTAGGTGGCGGATTAGCTTATGACAAATTAGGCTCTACTCATCACTCCTGTGAAGACATAGCTTTGGCGCGTACAATTCCAAATTTGAATATTTTTTGTCCTTTTGACCCACAAAATGTTGTAGATACTCTTAATAAAAGTTATCTGCTTAGTAAAGATAAGAAAGAGCCTTCGTATATAAGATTATCTAAAGGAGGAGAAAATAATTTAGAGAATAGAGTAAAGTTGTTTGAGAATATTTTTTGTTTTAAAAGTAAGAATTTAAGTAAAAATATTATTCTTACTCATGGAAGTATTTCTTATTCAATTTTAAGTGAAATAGATTCAAATAATATTGATGCGTCTCTTATTTGTTTGTCTAAAATAAATAATGATAGCATCAAAGTTTTAGTTGAAATTATTTCAAATTTAGAAAAAGAATCTAATATCCTAATCATAGAAGAGCATTATCAATCTGGGGGTTTATATGAAGCTTTAGCATCTGAACTATTACCTTTAAATTTAAAGCATAATTTTTCGAATATGAATTTAAAACATAAATATATTTTCGAAATATATGGACATAAAGAACTTTTAAAAAAAAGTGGATTAGACATGTCTTTGATAAAGCAATATTTTTCTAGTTAATAAATATTTAGAATTTATCTCTAAAGATATGAAATTTAATTAGAAAAAAATTTTTAATGAAAAAAATCGGATCCTTATTAATTATTGGTGGTGGCATAATAGGCTTAACTACTGCTAGAGAAGCTATCAAGAGTGGATTTTTTAAGAAGGTACTACTTATTGAAAAAGAGGGAGAATTAGGTTCCCACGCATCAAGAAGAAATAGTGGGGTAATTCATGCTGGATTTTATTATGATCCAAATTCCCAAAAAGGAAAATTTTGTTCAAATGCAAATAAATTAATGAGACAATATTGCATTCAAAATGGTATTCCAATAAATAAATGTGGCAAAGTTGTAATCACGAGAAATCCCTCTGAAATTAATACACTTGAGTTGTTATATGAAAGAGGCAAAAGAAATAATTGCAATGTAGAACTTCTATTAGAAAAAGATCTTCAATATTATGAACCATTAGCAAAAACTGTAGATAAATTCTTATGGTCGCCTAATACTTGGAGTGCTTCTCCTAGGGCTTTAATAAATAATTTAGAAAAAGAATTAATCGAACTAGGAGTTAATATTATATATTCAACAAAAATTATAGGCGCTTCAGATAATTATGTTATTGACCAAAAAGGTAAAAAATATTTCTATGATGTGCTAATTAATAATTCTGGAGGCTATTGTCTAGAAATCGCAAAATTACTTGGACTAAAAACTAATTATGAAATTCTTCCATTTAAGGGATTATATTTAAAATCAAAGCATGTGTTAAGAAATTTTAATTGTCATATTTATCCTGTTCCAAATATTGAAACGCCATTTTTGGGAATTCATACAACTCTAACTTTTGATAAATATTTAAAACTAGGTCCCACTGCTTTACCAGCATTCTCGCCAGAAAATTATTCATTATTTAAGGGAATTGATATGAATTTGTTACCAAAAATTTTGGCTACCCAATCAAGTTTGTTTTTGAAAAATAATTTTAAATTTAGAGATCTGGCTCTTAAAGAAATTTCATTTTTAAATAAAGATAAATTTATTAAAGAGGCTCAAAAGTTAACACATTTTAAACTCATACAAAATTTATTTGAGTGGTATTCACCAGGCATAAGACCACAATTAATAAATAAAAAAAATAATTCTTTAGAAATGGATTTTATTTTTTTGAATAATGATAATAAGTATCATTTGATTAATTCAATTTCTCCAGCTTGGACATGCTGTTTTCAAACTTCTAAGTATATAATTAAAAAAATTATAAAATAAAATATATTTCATGAATTTATAGATGTTAATTGAAGGATTAAATTGTAAATATTTTGAAAGCAAATTCCATGAATTTGATTCTATAAGGAACATAAAAAGGCCTTGCTTATTCTTAGATAGAGATGGCGTCTTAATTAAAGAATGCCATTACCTAAAAGAACCAGAAAAGGTTGAAATTGAAAAAGGGATTTTAAAAATCATGCATCTTGCCAGAAATAACGGATGGTATGTAGTCGTAATATCAAATCAATCAGGTATAGCAAGGGGGGTTTTTTCATGGGAAGATTATGAACTTGTTACAAAAAGGATTATTAGAGATATTGGATCACCATTTCCAATAAATGCAATATTAGCAAATGGTTTGGGTCCTGAATCAAAAAAAGATAGCTGGCGTAAACCAAGTCCAAAAATGATAAATTATGTAGCTAAAAAGATTAATATAGATATTAAAAAATCAATAATTTTGGGTGATCGACTAAGTGATTTAATCGCTGGAATAAATGCTGGTATAGTTAATGTTATTCATACCGAAACAGGTCATGGAAAAAAAGAAAAAGATTCAGTTGTAAAATTTTTCCAAAATTATAAAAATAGGAGTTCATTGTATCTAATAAATGATATGAAGTCGTTCCCGATCGATCTATTAATTAAACTGTAATTACAAATAAATGATATTTAATTTATAAATTATTTTTTAAAATGACAAAAAGAGTAAGGGCCTTAATTTTAGCAGCAGGAATTGGAAGTAGATTAAAGCCCCTAACCACTAGCATTCCTAAATGTCTTGTTAAAGTATCAGGTGCCCCAGTTTTAGGAAGATGGTTAAAAGAATTAGATAGAATAGGAACAGAAGCAGTTTTGATAAACACGCACTATAAAGCCGAAAAAGTTGAGAATTATATTCATGATTTAAATTATAAAAAAATGAAACTATCTATTTCTAGAGAAAAAAAATTGCTTGGAACTGCTGGCACTCTTATTCATAATAAAAATTTTTTCGAAAATTCAATTGGAATTTTGATTCATGCTGATAATGTAACAGACTTTGATTTATCTCTACTCTTAAAAGCACACTATAAAAGGTCGCGCAATGCAATTTTTACTATGCTTACATTTAATAGCCCTAATCCATCTTCAAGTGGGATAGTAGAAATAGATAAGAAAGGTTTAGTAAAGAGATTTCATGAAAAAATTCAAAATCCTCCATCCAATAGAGCAAATGCTGCTATTTATATATTTGAAGAAAATTTATTCGATTCTCTTGAAGAACCACTATCAAATTATTATGATTTTAGCTTAGATATTATCCCAGATTTTATTGGCAAAATACAAACATTTCATACTGATAAGCCATTTATTGATATTGGAACTCCTGAGACTTTAGAATTAGCTAAAAATACTTTTAAAAATTAAAATTGTATATTTTTATTAGTGTAAAATAAAAATAATAAATAGAAGTATGACAAAGATATATTCAATTAAAGATGCTTATCCAGTAAAAAAATGTTCCATGGTATATGGTCATTTCAGTTCTTTTCATCATGGTCATATTAGATATTTAAATTATGCTAAACAACAAGGTCAATCTCTAATATTAGTTCTAATGGGGGATAATCCTAAAGTTGAGAAAGTAAAATTGCAATTTAACCAGAAAGAGAGAGCTACTACCATAGCCCATCTAGATATAGTTGATCATATAATACTTTTAGAAGGTGACGAGTTAGAAGCGGCAGTAAGTATAGTTAATCCAGAAGTTTTAATTTTTGGCAAGAATCATGAAAAAGAACAAACACAAAATATAAAGTCTGCTATCAAAATTCATAAAAATAATCAGAAAGAAATCCTTTTTCATGCTGGGGAAATAACATATTCATCTACAAACCTTTTAGATAAATCTCTGAGTAAAATTCAAAAAGATAGGTATAAACAATTTCGTGAATCTATTTCAAGACAATCTTTAAACCTTGAAATACTTTTGAGTGCTTTAGAAAAATGGGAATCAACTAAAATAATAGTTATCGGGGATACAATTATTGATCAATATCTTGCTTGTGAACCTTTAGGACTAAGTTCAGAAGCGCCAGTAATTGTTGTGAAAGAAATGAATTATAAAAACTTTTTAGGTGGAGCTTCTATTGTCGCGTCTCATATTAATGCACTTGGAGCTGAAGCTAAATATATTTCAGTAATTGGGGAGGATGATATCGGTAATTACACACAGCAAGAGTTGAATAAAAAAGGAATAAAAACTTACTTGATAAAAGATAAGACTAGGCCAACTACATTTAAAAAAAGATATATGGTTGATAATCAAAAAATTTTTAGAGTTAGTAGGATTGAAGAAAAAAAAATAAATGAAAATATTGAAAAAAAGATAATAAACATATTAAAAGAAAACATCCCTATATCTGATGGAATTGTTGTCTCAGACTTTGTTTATGGCGTTATCACCCCAAAAATACTAGAAGTAATAATCGACTTGGCTACGAAATACAAAATACCATTATTTGGTGATTTACAATGTAGTAGTCAGATAGGATCAGTAACGAAATTCAAAAAATTTACATTGATTTGTCCAAATGAAAAAGAAGCTCGTATTGCTCTTCAGGATAAGGAGTCAGGTCTTGAGGTTATAGCACAAAAGATAATAAAGGAAACAAATACTGCCAATCTATTAATGAAGTTAAGTCATGAAGGTTTTTTGATATACGACTGTAATGATAAAACGAAAATATTAAGACAATCATTTCCTGCTCTAAGCGTAAACCCTTTAGACGTTACAGGTGCTGGCGATTCATTGTTGGCAGTTATGGCAACAGGTATGTCTTCAAATCAATCCATAATGATTTCCGCAGCATTGGGTTGTTGCATGGCTGGAATTGCTGTTCAAAATATGGGGAATAGATCAATAGATATGAGTCAAATTAGGGATAAATTAATAGAAATATTTAATTAATTTATCAATTAAATTAATTAAATTACTTTAAAAATTTATAATCAATCTTCAAATACATAATTATCTTATAAGTTCTTTATGAGGAAACAGAATACTCTGCTTCACCAACAATTAAATCTATAATTAAGGTCAACCAAATAGTATGTATTGATTCGACGATGTTATAAGCTCTACTATTTACCCAAAGAGCACAATCAGAATTTGTATTTAATAAGTTTTTTTTATCTGCGCCTGTAAAACTTATTGTTTTAATATTTTTTTGCTTTGCGTAATGAAATCCATTGATTAAATTTTTAGATTGTCCACTAACGCTTATAAAAAAAACAAGATCTCTTTTCTCCGCATAATAGGAAAGTGCTTTTTCTACCCATTTTTCATATCCATAATCATTTGATAAGGCAGTTATAAGATTGTGATCATTAAACGAGATAGATTTTATTTTTGCTTGTTTAGTAAAGTCAGTTGAAGCATGACTTGCAAGTGAGGCGCTTGCACCATTGCCTACAAATATTAATTTACCTCCTTGGTCGGTAGTATTAAGAATGAGATCTCTTGCCTCAATCAATTTTTTATCATCTCTTGCTTCGAATAATATCTTGTAATATCTAGACCAATAATCGTTTAAGAAAGAAATATCTTTACTAGAAGTTATCTTTTCTTTATGTATCATCTTCTTATTGATTGGTAATAATAGATTAAGTTAACATCCTCTGAATGATTTAGCATTATTTAATGAAGTTAATTTTAAAAACTTACTTAAATTCAACTTATAAATAATTTTCATTTTTTGTATAATCAATAAAATTAAAAATCTAATTAATACTCAAACCAGTATCTTTGGAATATCTTCTAATATACAATCTAATAATTCCCAAGAATAGAAAACATAATCTTTGAGAAATTGATCAAAGTCAATCATAGAATTAGAATTAGCACTATCTGAAATCACTCTTATGATTGCCCAGGGAATCCTTTCTTGCTCCGCAACTTGAGCAACTGCAGCTCCTTCCATTTCAATAGCTTCTAAGTTAGGTATTTGATCTTTTAATCTTTTTATTACACTTTCATCTGAAATAAATGAATCTCCTGTAGCAATTAATCCCTTTCTAATCACTCCAAATTTTTTTAAAGAGCCATTATTTAAGCGATTTGTTAGTGAATTAAAAATCCAGTCGATCAAATAATTATTACACTTTATTTTTGCCTTTTTTAGAGATGGTAGAACAAATTTATCAAAAATTGGTCTGGCATCCATATCATGCTGCATTACTTCATCAGCGATGACTATATCCCATTGATTTAGATTTTTATTTGCCGCTCCTGCAACTCCTGTAAAAAGGATTAAATCTACTTTGTTAATGCCTGATAGAATTCTTGTTATTGCTCTAGCAGAGCTTACTTTACCCCATCCACTCCAAGCTAAAGTTACATATACAGATTTATAATTTGGAATTTTTTTCTTTAATTTCCCATAGTATATTTTTAAATCTCCATATTCAGATAAAGTTACATTCTCTAAGTTATCAATAGCAGTCCCAATCTCTTCAGGCATTGCGCTAAGCAGACCTATATTTATAGATTCCATATTTTTAGATACAATGCCCTTAAATATAAAGTAATTTCATCAAAATGAAAAATAACAAGTTGAAATTTGCAATTGATTCATATAAAGACTTTCCTATAGAAGGGATAGTTTTTAGAGATGTACTTCCAATTTTAAAAAATCCTGAAGTTTTTAATTTTTTAATTAAAAAAATGTCTTCTAATAATCTTCTTAAAAGTTCTGATGCCATAATCGCTATAGATGCTAGAGGTTTTATATTTGGTTCTGCAATATCATTTCACTTGGCCAAGCCATTAATTGTTGCTCGTAAGCCTGGTAAATTGCCAGGTGAAATTATAAGTAAATCATATGATTTGGAATACGCTTCCAACTCATTATCAATTCAGAAAAACTCTATTTCTGACTTTCAAACTTTTTTTATTATTGACGATTTATTAGCAACAGGGGGCACAGTAAATTGTGTTGTAGATATTATAAATTCTCAAAATAAACAAGTAACAGGTTTATCAGTAGTTATAGAACTTAAAGACTTAAATGCAAAATCTAAATTTAATTTCCCTGTAGAATCTCAATTAATTTATTAATAAAAATAGTTTTTTAGTGCTGGTGAGATTTAATTTTGCTTTCAATATAATCAATAATTTAACTTTTTTTTCTCTTAAATTTTTAACCAAAGATTTGATTTATAAAATCCTTTAAAGTAATATAGAAATTACAGGCGTTAGTAAAAAATCTCATAATAGATTGATAAGACTAACGTTTAAAGATTTGGGGCCATAGCTCAGCTGGTAGAGCACCTGCATGGCATGCAGGTGGCCAGCGGTTCGAGTCCGCTTGGCTCCATTTTTTTTTTTTTAAAAAATTACTTAAAAATAAATTAGGAAATTCTTAAATTATTTTTAATTCGATTAGTGAAATTTCTTTTTTTGTTTATACTTTAATAAATAGAATATAAATTATATTTAAACTATTATTAAGAACTTTTTAAAATACATAAAAAAAAATAAAGAATAATAAAGATTTTTGAACAAACTAAATTTGCTTAACTAATAGAAATAAATCTTTAAATTAATATTAAAGATTATTTTCAATTAATAATTAATAGGATTAAAAATATTTAATTAAAATTTATTTTATTATGTTTAACATTTATATATTTTTATTAAATAGTTATAATCTTAAAAACTATTTATTTAAATACTTTGGTCTTCATTTAAAATAAATTCAGGAAAATTATCTCTATCAATATTAATAGCTAAAGAAGTAATCATGCCTGATGGCTTGGAGTCATTTATTAGAATTCTTTCTCCGTGGGGTAGTCCATAAATAATGGTAAAATTCTGTTTAATATTAAGAATTTCTTTTAAAGAAGTTTCACACAATTTAGACAAAGAAGAACTCCTAGAAGTAGTAAAAATTAAAAAATCATTTTCTGAAATCTGATCAAAGAATTTTTGCACATTAGAGTTGACTATTATATCAAAACCATTTTCTTTGTATTTATTGTGTTTAAATATCGTTCCGTCTAAATCAATAAACCAAGTATGTGATAGTTTACTAATTTTTAAATTTATTTTATTATTATTTGGATTGATAATCATTTTTTAAGAAGAGAAAAATACTGACATCCTATAAAATAGGAAGTTATTATTGAATCATAATCATCTACGCAATAACCAGTTAGGCTTAACCATATAAAGGAATGAATAATTTTAATGTCATCTATATTTTTTATTTTTTTTTCAAGCCATTTTATACTTTTAAGATATAAATTATCTTTTCTCCATATCGAAAAGTTGAAAACTTTCTCATTGTATTCATAATCAAAAAGTTTCCTATTAAAAAAGTCGTATCCTCCTTTAATACTATAATACAATTTTGCTAAATCATATCTTGGATCTCCATAAATTCCTTCATCATAGAAATATCCTCTTGGATCAATAAATTTCACGCAATTAGAATCAGATTTATAGATATTATTGGATAAAGTAGGGTCTCCGTGAATAGGTCTAAAGTGGCTAATAAAAGATAATCTCTTAAATTTTTCTTTTAGTAGATCTCGCCAATTACTATGAGCAACCAAATTAATGCATTCTATATTGTTAATTAAAATTTTAGATTCTTTTTTTGGTAGAAGAGAGAATACAGACTCAATTCTTTGAATTGTTTTGTTTAAGTAAACTTCTTCCAATGAATTTATTTTTATTGGAACTTTATTTAGATTATGAAGATTAGATAAGGAGCTATAACAATATTTTGTATATTGCAACATCTCATCTTCATTTTGAATTTCAAAATAACTTTTTCCATTAATTTTCTCCATAATTAATTTATTACCATCTTTAATTATTCCTTTAGGAATATCCATATATCCTAATTTTAAAACCTCAAGATACCATTTATATTCTCGTTTTATTAACTTCTGGAAATCTTTAAAAACTGATTCTTTTATAATTTTGCCATTATCAAATTTTATTTTATTAAAATAACGAGTCGTATTTTTTTCGTTGTAAAGTGATATTAGATTTTCATAATCACCAAGTTCAAGAAATCCATCTATTGATTTTATGTTTATAAATTTAAAATTAATTTTTTCGCTCATTAAACGAACAAATTCTCCAGAATCTCCATAAAAATCAATTAATTTTTTATTGGGAATATAAAATATACCTAAAACTCCTTTTTCGGAGGATGATTTTTCAATTAGATTAATTTTGTTATTTTTTCTTTCTATGGACCAACGACAAGTTACTCCTTTTGAATAGAAAATTGTAATCTTATCTTTTATCTTAATAACTTCCTTTATCATTTTTTTATAGTATTGGTAATCATAAGTAGGAACTAAATCACACCATGAATATAAAATTGGTGATGAAATATCAAATTCTTTAATTGTTTTTTTTAGACCTGCTACAGTCCCTTTGGCTGGTTTACTTGATATAAGGTCAATCTTTATTTCAGGATGGAAATTTTTCAAGTAAGGCAAATATTCCATAAAAATATCCTCTTTATAATCAACAATAATTATTACTCTTTCACATATGTTTCTAATTGAAAAAACATCTATTAAATGACTTACTAAAGGTTTTGAATTATATGTAACTAATGCTTTAGGTTTATTTTTGGTAAAAGTTTTAAGTCTCTTCCCACTTCCTCCAGCTTGTATTAAAAGTGTATATTTCATGTTTATATAATTTCAAGAACATCATAAACACTTATTAAACCAACTATTTTAAAATCATCTTCTAATACAAAGCATGAGATTATTCTTTTTTCTTTTAAATAATTTGCTGCTTCTCCAAGAGTTATTTCCTTATTAATTCTGCAAAAATTTTTATTTACTGCTGATATAGGATTATTAATTTCTCCTTTTTCAATTAATTTTCGAAGGTCAAAATCTGAAATTATTCCTAATAGCTTATCTTCTTCATCTACAACTCCTACTATCCCAAATCTTCCTTGAATAAATTTGGTTAAAATATCACTAAATTTCAATTCATTTATTCTTATTATAGGTAGTTTTTTATGCATAACTTGATGAACAGGTGTTAACATTTTTCCTAATTTGCCTGCAGGGTGAACTTCTGCAAAATCATCTTTGCTGTGATTTTTTCTTTGAGATACTGTAAGTGCTATTGCATCGCCAATTGATAAAGTAACAATTGCAGAGGTTGTTGGAGCTAATCCTAAAGAACATGCTTCTCCAGTATCTGGTAATAAAAGTACCCTTTCTTTATCGATTAACTTAGTTAACGAAGATTTTTCAGAGAAAGTTATTGCTAAAACACTTATTTTTTTTTTATTACATAAAGAAATAATTGGTGGAAATTCATTTGCTTCCCCTGATTTTGAGATGAAAATCACGCAATCGTTTTCTTTTATTACGCCCATATCTCCATGTAAAGCCTCTGAGGCATGAAGAAAGATTGAGGAAATACCAAGGGAAGAAAATGTTGCAGAAAGTTTTTTTGCAATGTGTCCTGATTTGCCTATTCCACAGAAAATTACTTTTCCAACATTTTTTTCAATTTCTTCGCAAAAGAAAACAAAATTTGAGTTAAGGCTTTGATTTAATTTTATTAGTCCAAAGATTGCGTCATTTATAACTTTCCTACCTATGTCTTTTAAGTTTTTATTTTCCTCAAGATCTGTTATGTAATTATCTTTATCTTGTAGTTCATTATAACTTTTTTCTTCTTTAATATCACTGTTAGTAATTTTGTTAATTAGCTTTTTGATTTTAGCTCTTTCATCATTCAATTTATATTCCAGTTTGGATAATTCAACATAGTTTTCCCCAAAAGATTTTTCTCTATCTAAGTTTCTTCGTTGTTCACAAACATTCCATAAACTATAGTTTGTTTCAAATAATTTTCTCTCTAAAGATTTTAAAGAGTTCGATAAATCCAACAAATCAAATTTTTTTTGAAGAATAAATAATTCGTATTTTATATTTTTTAAAGAAATTGGGTTCTTAATTTTCTCTGATTTTATTTGTAAGATTGTAATTTTATCTACTAATTCTCCTATAGATATTAATATCTCACATTTCATGATTTTGAAAACACCATATTTTTTATTTTAGCAAATAGATTATTCTGAAATTTGACAATTTACTTTTTAGTTTTATTTTTGGTAAATTTAGGCTTATTATTGGATTTTTTAGAAATTATAAACTAGATTTAGTAAGAATAATTTAATTAAAAGTTTTTAAAGCTTAATCAATAAGATACTATTCATAAACAAACTAATAAATATATGTGATATTAAAAACGTAATTTATCATAAATTGCTTTAAACATATTATTTAAAAGTTAATTTAAAAATCAACTAAACAAAGTTTCTTCTAGTAAAGGGAGGTTATACTTTGGATTATAAGATTTATCCCATAATATTCTTCCTTTTTTAGATAATTTTTTCGAAATCTCAGGATTTTTTGCTAATAAATAAAGTTTTTGAACAAAATCATTATGATCATCGCATAGAAATAAGTCTCTATCATTAATGGCTTCAATCAATCCATACCCACTACTTTTATGGGCAATTACTGGAATTGAATTTGATAAGGCACTTATTATTCTTGTACGAATGCCAACATGGTAATTCATTGGTGCAAAAAAAACATCATTAGAAGAATATAGATCTTGAATATTTTCAATATTTCCAAGGAAATTTACCTTAATATTTTTTGAAATTTTGCTGAATGCTTTTTCAGAATTATAATCAAAATGTCCAACTAAGTTAATAATGATATTCTCTTCATAAATATTCTCAAAATCATTAAGTATTTTGATCATTTCGCTTATCATTAATGAACTAGCAGTAGTTCTTAAATCTCCAACGTGTATAATATGAAATCCTTCTTTTTTGTTATTTAATGTATTTAATTCTTCAGGTTGAGGAGTAAAATATTTTGTTAAACTTATGTCAAGGCCTCTTAAATTATAAAAGTATTTCTCAAATGGACTAAATGTAGAAAGCTTTAAATTATTTTTCTTTTTTCTTTTTGAATATTTTATCAATTTAATAACAAATATACTTTGAAGATATAGATTAATGAAAACAATAAAACTAATTAAAGTTGATTTTAAATTTTTTATTTTTAAATTTTTATTTATTAAGAGTTTACAATTAGATATAAAAAGTTCAAGATGTTTCAGTTCTCTACTATCTCCAAAAATAATTAAGCCTTTTTTTGAGAAAAAAAGGCTTGCAATTATCCAACCGAAATCTGCAAAAATTAAAACCCTATCATATGGCTCTTGATGTAGTTTATCTAATAATTTATATTTTAATTTGAGTTCTTTTGAGGAAACAAAGTAGGGAAAAAGATTAGAAAAAAATCTAAATCTTTTTGAATATCTAGTATTAATTTCATAATCTATTTGACTTTCATAATTAAAAATTTTTAATTCTATTGATCCTGATTCAACTTTATTTTCCCCCCCTGAATTATTACTTTCAAGAATCTGTTTAAAGTATTTTTTGGAATCAAATTTGCTTAAAAATTCATTTTCAGACCAGATCCCAAGGGTTAAATCATGTTTTTTTTTAAAAAAATACTCTATTACTTGATAATTAAATAAGCCTGAACCGCCTTGCTTTTTTGATATTGCTCCTGTAGTTAAATAAAGTATTTTTGCCATAAATTTTTTTTTATAATCTTATCGTAAATGTTCTTAAAAACAATTAATTAATTGAAGATTACTTAAGAATTGAAAAAAAAGATAAATATTCAATTAAAATTAGATATGATTATGTGATAAATCTGAACAATCTCACATACTTTAAAATATAAAATTTAAATCTAAGATTTGATGTTGAGGAAAATTATTTTAAAATTAACTTTTTATTTTGAAATTATTTTAGATTTTTTAAATTGGACTTCTTATTTTCAAAAAAAACATTTACTTTTTCAGAAAAGTTTTGATAATCACCAAATTGCCTTAATAAGTAATTTACATTCAAATATTGCTTCTTCAAAAGTAGACGCAATATTTACAATAGGACTAAGGAAGAAAAATCATAAAATTGTTGTTTTATTGAACAAAAAAAATATTTATACTCAATTAATTTACGTTATTTTGGGTAAAGTAGAATTTATTTATTTAGAAGACTTTATTTTTCCAGAAGACTACAAAATAAGCAAAAAAAGAGTTAAAAAAATAATCTCTCAGAATAAGAATACTAGAAGTCTTTTTAATTACGAGGAAAATAATGTGCGACTTGGAAGAAATGCATTATCATCTACATTAAGAAAATTAAGAATAGGTTCATTAAATTTTGAAAATCAGCAACATATTAAAGAAATAGAAAAAAATCTTTTATTATCTTTAAATTCAAAAGTAGCAACTGAAAGAATTCTTAATTACATAAAGCCAAACCTTTTAATTTTTATAGAGAGAGGTTATAGCCCTTCAGGAGAACTTTTTGACAATGCCTTGAATATGGGTATAAATGTAATTCAATATCTTAGTGGTCCTGAAAATAATAATCTAATCTTTAAAAGTTATAACTCAAAAAATAAAAATGATCATCCTATTTCTATAGGTAAAGATACCATGAAAGTTTTAAATAATTTAAAATTTGATTCTCAAGATCAAAAGAAAATAATTGATAAAATAAAATCTAATTATGAAGATGGTAAATGGTTTAATAGGCAACAATTACAATTGGGTAAATTAATATTTTCCCCTGATGAAACTAGAAAATTATTAAAAGTAGAAAAAGGGAGAAAGGTTGCTGTGATTTTTTCACATATCTTATATGATGCTACTTTTTTTTATGGAAATAACATTTTTGAAGATTATGAAAAATGGCTTATAGAAACTATTAAATTTGCTATTGATAATACTAATTTAGATTGGATTATTAAGGTTCATCCCGTAAATGTTTGGAGAAGCAAAATGGATAAAAAGCCTTTGGAACAATTAGAATTAATATCAGTAAAGAAGCATATTGGTAGTTTACCTTCTCATGTTCGTTTCCTTCACGCTGATAGTAAGGTTAATACTTATTCTTTGTTTAATTTAATTGATTATGGATTAACAGTTAGAGGAACAATTGGTATGGAATTACCTTGTTGGGGGATACCTGTTGTTACTGCAGGAACTGGAAGATATTCTGGAAATGGTTTCACAATAGATCCTGACGATATAAAAACTTATCAACAAACTTTAGAAAATATTCATAATTTATCTAAATTATCAAAAGAAGAAATATTAAGGGCTCAAAAGTATGTTTATGCAGTTTTATATGGGAAGCAAATTAAAACAAATAGTTTTAAAATTGTAAACTATCCCAATAAAGAAAATTCTAATTTCCAATCTAATACATTTGTTGATAGGCGATTTTCTAACAACTTTTTAGATGTTGATTATATCACTGATTGGATGGTTAACCCCATAAATAGTGACTTGATGTCTGAAATATTTTTTAAAAAATTAATTTAGATAATATATAATATTATGATGAACAAAATTAAGTTTGAGAAAGTCATCAATAGTGAATTGTTCTCAAATTATATAAATAGTAAAGGTGTTTGGATTAGAAAGGGTTTTAAAAATTATCAGGGATATGCTGATAATTTTGGATTACAATGGAATAAATTTCAATTAACTCAATTTGATTCATATAATGGGACATCAAATTCTGAACAAAGATTATTTCAATGTTCAGGATGGAATTCTAATTCTCTTAAAAATAAATTTGTTTTAGAAATTGGTTCTGGGGCTGGAAGATTTACTGAAATTTTACTTAAGTATGGTGCAAAAGTAGTCAGTATAGATATGTCAAATGCAGTTTTTGCAAATTCAAAAAATAATTCTTGCGAAAATCTCTTATTGATAAAAGAAAGTCTTTATAACCTACCTCTAAATTATAATTCTTTTGATTTTGTATTATGTTATGGCGTTGTTCAACATACACCAAATTTAGTTAAAACATATTTAACATGTATAGAGTTTTCAAAATCTAATGGCTTATGTGCTTTTGATCACTATAAAAAATATTATATTCCTAACCCTTATTATCATCCTAAATATTTTTGGCGCCCAATTACAAAAAATATTGATCCAAAAATTTTATTAAAAATAATAGAAACTTATATACCTTTATATTTTGATTTTGATACTTTTATTAAAAGTATTCCCAAAATTGGTAATGTTTTAGCAGGTTGTATTCCTATACCATGTTGGAATTATTCTGGTAAGGAAAGTGTTATTCAAGAAAAAACAAACCTAATAGAGTGGTCTATTATGGATACTTTTGATGCTTTAGGAGCTAAATATGACGAACCATGGAGTTTAAGAAAGTTAAAAAAATTTGCAACTAATTTACCAGTTAAGAAATTTAATGTAGGAGTAGGAGGTAATGGGATATTACTAAATACTTATGGGAATTTAAATTGTTAGATAATTATTTATTTATTTAGTTTTCTTAAAAATAAAATACCAATCATTGATAATTTATCTAGTAAATTAACAATTTTTTCTTAGCTCTTTTTGGAATATTATCTATTTCTTTATCACCCCATATTCAAATTCTTTAAAATACGCATATAGATAAATAAGTTGGGATTATAAATAATGCTATTTTTCTAGTTCCTTAATTTATATATTTTTTTTACATGAGAAAGGGATCCAACAAAGAAAAGTAATTCGCCTGGCTTTTTATTTTGTAAATTACTTTCTTTGAAGAATTAGTTGGCTTCTTTTCTCGCTAAATTGTAAATATCTATTGAAATTAAATCTTTTGTAATATGATATCAATTTTGTTTAAGATCTATAATTATTTTGGATATATCTAACTCCAAAATTTGTTAAACACCTACTTGCCAAATATTTATATTATTTTTCTTTGCGATATATTTATTTGTAATTCCTCGTGTATCAAAAAGCCAAGATGGTGATCTCATAATACATGAAATCTCATGCCAATTAATATTTGCAAATTCCTCCCATTCTGTTAATACAACCAGAGCATCTGAATTATTTGCAGTTTTATATAAATTATCTTCTACTAACCATGAGTCACTACTGTATTCAACATTACTACTAATACATGCATTTTTTAAATCCATATCAATTTGTAGGTTGTTGACTTTTGGATCGTATATTTTTAGTTTAGCTCCTTCTTCTATTAAATCCCTACAAATATTAATTGCAGGAGATTCACGAGTATCATTTGTGTTTGCTTTAAATGCAAAACCTAATATACCTATACATTTATTTGATAGGGTTCCAAAGAGTTTGTGGACTATAATTTCTGAAATCCTTTTTTGTTGCCAATTATTAATATCTAAAATTTTCTCCCAATAAGAGGCTACTTCCTCCAAGCCATAATAATTACTTAAATAAACAAGATTCAAAATATCTTTTTTAAAACAACTGCCTCCAAAGCCTGGACCTGCTTTCAAAAAATTTGAACCAATTCTATTATCCATTCCAACTGCTTCGGCTACATCGCTAATATCAGCTCCAGTAGATTCACATATTGCTGAAATTGAATTAATTGAACTTATTCTTTGAGCAAGGAAGGCATTAGCTGTTAGTTTACTTAATTCAGAACTCCATAAATTTGTTTTTAAAATTTTTTGAGGTTCCACCCAATTTAAATAAATATTTTCAAGCGCTTCTATAGCTTTTAAATCATCTCCACCAATTAGTACTCTATCAGGATTTTCTAAATCATTAATTGAAGTACCCTCAGCGAGAAATTCAGGGTTTGATAGAACCGAAAAACTTTTTGAATTGGGCATATTTTTTTTATCTAATGAATCTTTGTTAGAAATGAGGATTGATTTAACTGTCTCTGCAGTTCTTACGGGCAGTGTACTCTTCTCAACCACAATAGTATTTCCAGTTGAAAATTTTGAAATCTGTCTAGCAGATGCTTCAACCCATCTTAGATCTAATGCTTGTCCTGCTCCTACTCCTGTTTGTTTAGTAGGAGTATTAACAGATAAGAAAATCATATCCGCTTCAAATATTGCTTGTTCAATATTAGTTTTGAAAAACAGATTCTTATCTCTACATTTCTTTATTAATACATCTAAACCTGGTTCATATATTGGTAAATTTGAGAGATTCTTATCATTCCATGCTTCAATCCTTTTTTCATTAATATCTACTACCGTTACATTAATATTTGGACATTTAGAAGCAATAACTGCCATAGAAGGACCACCTACGAAACCAGCTCCAATACAACAAATATTTTTTATCTTATAATTCATCAATTAAAATTTTTTGATTAATAATATTGGGTAATAATATAAGTTATCTATGGTTAAATAACATTAAGATCATTGAATACTGTAGCATTAGCTATAGTTTGATTATCCAGGATACATTAAAAAATGTGCGGAATTGTTGGGTTGATAGGTTCACAATCTGGAAACTGGATTAATGAGATGAATGATGCGCAGTATCATAGAGGTCCAGATGAAGATGGACTATATAGTGATGGAGATGAGATTTCATTAGCAATGAGGCGCTTATCAATAATGGATATTGAAGGAGGAAGTCAACCTTTAATTTCCAATGATAGGCAATATGTTCTTATATATAATGGGGAGATATTTAATGCATTTGATTTACGCTTTGATTTAGAAAAAAAGGGAGAAATATTTAATACTAATAATTCTGATACTGAACTGCTTTTTAAAATACTGCAAAAGGAGGGAATTTATTCTGTCCGTAAACTTAATGGCATGTTTTCTTTTGCTTTTTTAGATAAAGTAAACAATAAACTTTTTCTTGCTAGGGATCGTTTTGGAATTAAACCACTTTATTACACTACTCAAAATGGTTTTTTTGCCTTTTCTTCTGAGTTAAAAAGTATTTTAAGTTTACCTTTTATAAAAAGAGATATAAATATGCAAAGTCTATTTAACTATCTTAGTTTATCTTATGTAAATGGTTATGATTCCATTATAGAGGGTATAAAACGTTTAAACCCAGGACATATATTAGAATATGATTTAGGAAGGAAAGAATTAAAAATAATTAGATGGTGGGAGCCATTATTTAATCCAAATAATGATTTAAATATTAATAATATTTCCAATGAAATTTTAGACAAACTTCAATCTTCAATAAAAAGATGGACTATTTCTGATGTAGATATTGGCGCTTGTTTATCTGGAGGACTTGATTCATCTGCAATTGTTGCCTTATCTCACAAATTGGGTAAATCTATTAAGACTTTCTCATTAGGATTTGATGATGAATATGCAAAAGATTTAGATGAATTGCCTTTGGCTAGAAAAGTTGCTTTAGAATTTGGTACTGAGCATATGGAAATAATTTTAAAACCTGAAGATATTCTTGAAGATTTAAATTCTATGATTTCATCAATCGATGAACCATATGCTGGAGGATTACCTACATGGTTCGTTTTTAAGTTTATGTCTAAATATCTTAAGGTTGGTTTAACTGGTACTGGGGGAGATGAACTATTTGGTAATTATGGAAAATGGTGTGGTCTAGAAAAAAAATTACCTTGGATATATAGAACTAGATCTAAATACAAAATAACGCGAAAAGTATTTGAAAATAAATTCTTTAATAAATTCTACTACTTTAAAAATTCGGACAAGATTTCTATCATAGAAAATATGGAAAAGCAATTCTCAAATACTTCTGATTATTTTTACGATCTTTTTTTAAATTCAAAAGCTTCCAATATTAGAGACTCTATTGCATGTACTGATTGGTTAACTCAGCTCCCAGATGAATTTCTTTTAATGAATGATAGATTTTCAATGGCACATTCTTTAGAAGCAAGAACACCTTTTCTTGATAATGAATTAATTGATTTGATTTTAAAAATACCATCTAATTTAAGAACAAAACAAAAAGATTTGAAATATCTTTTAAGAAAAACATTAAGTGGTATTCTCCCAGATGAAATTTTAAATGCAAAAAAAAAGGGATTTATTTTGCCAATAGATAGATGGTTGAGAACTAATTTAATGGGTCTTACTAAAGAATATTTAGATCCGATGCGCTTAAAAAAAGAGGGAATATTTAATCCAGATATTTATAGTAGATATGTCCTTCCACATTTTGAAGGTAAAAGTAACAACTCCATAAAAATTTGGACTTTATTAATGTTTCAATTGTGGAAAGAAAATAATTTGCGTTGAGGATTTAATGCATATACTACATTTTTCTACAAGTGACAAAATTGGGGGATCTGCTAAGTCTGCTTCAAGAATTCATAATGGATTAAAAAATAAAGGCATTAGTTCAAAAATGTTTGTTTGCGATAAATCTTCTAGTGATAATGATATTAAAGAAGTATCCAGAAATATAATTATTAAAAAATTTGACTACTACTCAAATAAGTTACTTCAAAAATTTGGAATTCAATATGGATTTATACCATCATCAATAAATTTGCATAATCATCCATGGATTTTAGACGCAGATATTATTCAACTTTTTAATATACATGGGGGTTATTTTTCATTTAATTTATTTAATAAAATAGCTAGAAAAAAACCAATAGTTTGGAGACTCTCTGATTTATGGCCAATAACTGGGCATTGTGCATATCCAGTTAATTGTGATAAATGGATAGACGGCTGTAACAGTTGCCCTGATCTCAAAAGTTATCCTTCCATAGGAATAGATACATCAAATTTACTTTGGGAAAAGAAAAAAAATAGTTATCTTGCTGCTAATTTAACAATTATTGCTCCTTCATCTTGGACAAGAGATGCTGCCAAATTAAGTCCTCTTTTTAATAGAAAGAAGATTCATTTAGTTCATAATGGTATAGATACAGATCAATTTAAAATAATTGATCGAAATAAAGCAAGAAAAAAGCTAGGAATATTTGATGAATCAAGAAAAGCTATTTTATTTTGTGCCCATGTAGCATTTGATAATCCAAGAAAAGGTACAGATATTTTATTAGAAGCTTTATTGAAATTTAAAAAAAGGTCAGATATATTTTTCATTCCAGTTGGTATTAATTCTCACAAATGGTTGAAAAAAATCCCAATTGATGTGTATCCATTTGAATTTAATAATGATCTAGATTTCATAAGGACCACTTACTCTGCGTGTGACGTAGTTTGCGTTCCCTCTTCTTTGGATAATTTACCAAATACAATTCTTGAATCTATGTCATGCGGAAAACCTATAGTTGCGATTGATACTGGTGGTATAAAAGATGTCATTAATCATAATGTTAATGGACTTTTATCTTCACCGAATGATGCAAAATCATTATTTAATAACCTTGACTTTATATTATCTAATGAGGAATGGAGAAGAAAAGCAGGTTTTAATAGTAGAAGAATAATAAAGGAGAATTTTTCAAAAGATAAAGAAATTTCTTCCATAATAAAAATATATGAAAATATTATTCAAGAAAACAACTTAACTAAATGAATATAATTTAATTATGAGAATAAAACACATTGATGGATTAAGAGCTTTTTCTGTAATTTCAGTTGTTTTATTTCATGCTTTACCTGATATATTTCCAAATGCTTATATCGGTGTTGATTATTTTCTCGTTATTAGCGGTTATGTAATATCAAAAAAATATATATTCACAGAGAATGATTTTAATTTTATTAATTTCTGGAAAAGAAGAATTATTAGATTATATCCTCAGTTATTAATATGTATTTTAATTTGTACTTTTTTTTCATTATTTATAATGTCTCCAAATTTATTGGAGAATTTTTTTCAGTCATGTGTCGCTACTTTATTGGCAGCTAATAATATTTTATTAGCTTTAACCTCAGGCTACTGGGGGACTGCAAATGAATTAAAGCCTTTATATACTACTTGGAGTCTTGCCTTAGAGGAACAGTTTTATTTATTATTATCTTTGTTTTTTGTTTTATTTGACTTTAAGAAAAGAAAAAAATTAGTATTTTTATTCGGTTTTATTTTGTTTATAACAAGCATATTTTTTTGCTTTAATAATGGTTTTTTTCTTCATAAATCAAATTATCTTTTACTGCCCTCAAGATTTTGGGAGTTTGGCCTTGGTATTATCGGTGCTTGGATTTCTGAAAAGCAATATAAATTGCCTAATTATGTATCACCTATATCATTTGGTGTAATTATTTTCTTTATATTTGAGAATTTCACTATTCCACAAGATGCACCATCAGTATTATTCTTTATTCCATTAACTTGTATTGCTCTAATTTGTATAGATTCTCCTAAAAATAATACACAAAAACTTCTTAGCTTTAAACCCATTTTATATTTAGGCTTGGCAAGTTATTCGATTTATTTATATCATCAGCCATTACTAGCATTTGCAAGATTAAGTTCATATGAAAAATTGGATCAGAATTCAAGCATTTTGATTATATTTATTTCAATTTTGTTAGGAACAATAATGTATGAATTAATTGAAAAAAAAGGGAATATTTTTTTAAAATTATTTAATAAATATAGTGAAAATTTGAGGACAATTGCACTACTATTTTTTTCTTTAATTATAGGAAGTATATCTTTTTGGGGTGTTTTAGGAAAAGGCTGGTTTGAATCAAGATTTCCTTATCTTCTTATAAATGGTGAAATACCTTTAGGTTTCTTAGGAGGTAAAGAATATACGGACATAGCATATAAATTTTTAAACAAAGAATTTAACTTCAATGATAATGAAATTAGAATTTTATTTATTGGTGATAGTAAAATTAGAGATTTAGTAAATGCTTTCATACTTATTGAAGAGGAATTGAATACAAAATTTGACTTATCCTATATTGGCTCTTATGATCCTCAAAATAATTTACATAAAAAAATTGCTAATAATTCACAACTTGTTTTTACACAAATGGACCATGAAAAGCTGACAAACCAGCCAGCAAATAAAATAATATTAGTAGAAACAAGAAAGAATTTTATACATAATATTAACCCACTTTTTCATAAAAAAGATATTAATGAAAGGATTAACTTTAGAGCTAAAGATTCTGAAATAAAAAAGGATTTATTCAAAATTACCAAAAATGGTCAGTTGGTTTTAAGCGATATTCAACCTTTTCTTGATGAAAAAGGTTTTAAAAAAATTACTGATAAGAATGGTAATTTAGTTTCTTTTGATGGAATACATTTATCAGGAGCTGGCGTAAGGATTTTAGGAGATAGTCTTAAAGAAAATAATTTTTTATTAGAGAAAATAAGAATACTGAAAAATTGAATATAAATTTTTTAAATTTTACCCAAAAGTTTTTTCTTTCTCTTTGATTTCTTATATAAATTGTTTCTTATTATTCTTATTAGGAATAGAATTACGAAGACAATAATACAACCTATAGAAATTGAAACAATTAAAGCTTCAGATTTATTAAATCCAAGCCCGATAAATTGTTCTTTAATATTTTTAGATTTACTTGCAGCAAAAATATAAAGAAATTGGGAAGGTATAAATGTTAAAACAGAACAGGTGAAATATTTTTTATATGGAATTTTGCAACTTCCTGCAGCAAAAGCAATAAGTGATGCTGGTATTACTGAAGAAAGAATTAATAAAAAAAGTTCTAAAAAACTCATTCGTTTTATTATTGGCGTATATTTTTTTGTTTTTAAATAAATTTTAGGAAAATTTTTCCTTACGAATTTTGTATATATTAAATTTGCAAATTTGTAATGTACAAAACCTGCCATTAGTCCACCTGCGATAGTTGTAAATCCAGCTATGATTATAGGATTTTGCTCATAATTAAGAATTACGAATGGCAATCCTGGTAAAGGTGAAACTGCAGTTATAAAAATAAGGAAAGTATAAGCAATAATTTCTAAAATCATTAAATTTTTAAAAAAGTTTTTATTAGATTGAATATGAAAATTAAATTTAACTTATTGGATTTGGATTTCTAATTTCCCCATTTTACTTGTATTAAAATAAATGCTAAGACATAACAATAACATGGCTTAATCATTAATATTTAAAAAATTTATAAATATAAGTTATATTGTGTAAAAATTTTTTTTATGAGTAATGATATCTTAAAAATATATAAATAAATAATCAAAAAATTTAATAAGTAAACACCTTTTATTCAATGAAATTTATTAAATTAAAAATAGATAAAATAATTAATCTAAACATTATTATTAATTAAAAAGTTCAATAATAAAATAGACTTTTAAAATTCTGTGTATGTAATTATTTAAAACTTAAACCCTAACTTAAAACCAAAATAAGTTTCTTTGGCATTTATCATTTCTCCAATATCATTAAAACTAAGTGCATCACTTACATATAAATCAATAAACTTATATCGATTTTTTGAAATCCTTAATGCTGAGGTGAAATTGCTGTCTGCATTTTTTAAAGCAGTATTCCTCTCAAGTATTATTGAATATTTGTCATTTATATCGAAAATTAAACTTGATCCAAGGGCGATTGGACTATCTGAATCAGTCCATGCAATTTTGGGAGTAATATTAAATCTAAATTTTTCGAAAAGATTTATTGTGTTGATATTTTCTAAGAAAAGGTAACCAGGCCAAGTATCTCCTAACGCTCTTCCAAAAGTCATTCTTATTCCAGAAGTAATTGGAAAGTATTCATTTTGTTTAATTAAGATAGCTTTTCCTCCAAATCTTATATTCTGTAAATTAGAACCAACATATGTACTTGAATGATAATTTTCCTTATTTTGTTTAAGGTTAGATCTACCAGTGCTTATTTCAAAATTGAAATTTCTGGAAATTCCAGTATTAATATTCGTCCATATTTCCGCATTATTATCAAAAGAGAAATCTATTAATATTTGACCTGGTTTAATAATTTCTGTATTAGTAACACTTAAACCCTCAAATTTATATTCATTACTAATATCAGAATTTTCTTTAAAATCTGATGAAGTTGGCTTATAAATCAATCTTGTCCCTAATATTAAATTGTTGTTACTAGGGATTGTTAGAATCCCAGTAGCTGGAGTTGCACCAAAACTATTAGTTAAATAACTTTGAAATGATACTTTTGGATCAATTGAATAATTAAAACCAAAATTATAAATAATTGCTTTTTTAAAAGTCAGATTTTCGTCAAAATAATTTTTTCCACTCAATGGAAAATAAGTTGAATTATAAATATGGAACCTCTCATTAAAATTGTGGGAAAAACCTAATCCGATACCAGAGTTTAATCCATAAAAAGACCCAGAACTATTTTCATTTACTTGTTCTTCGGGTAGGAATGTTAATTTTGGCGAAACAACTAAATTCGTCCTTCTTGAGATTTTAAATGTGCTTGGTAAAGCAAAAGATCCTATCAAATTTAAATTTTTAAATTCGTCAAGAGTTTTATCAAAAATATTTGAAGAATTACTTTCGCAACCAATACCATTACATCCTCCACTTTTGACATACCATGACTCTATTGATGTATCTAAAGAAGTTAATAATTTATTGCTTTTAAATATGTTTATTCTTGAACCTAATCCTGAACTTATCCATTTATTAGCAGGCTGTTTTTCTATATTGTTAATCTTGCTGTATAAAGGATCATCACTGTGAGAAAAAAATCCCATCAAAGTCATATGGTCATTTATTCCGTAACTAAGAAAAACAGAATAATTTTGGTTTGAGGCGCCTTTTTCTAATTCACTTTTATAATATGGAAATTGCTGATCAGCGTATATCATAAAATCTTTTTTATGCATCACATAAGAATTAGGAACAGCAAAACCTAAATATAATAATTCATTAGTTTTTACTTCATTATTTTCTGATACAAAATAATTATTTATTTTGGAATCTTTTTGAAATTTATATTTCAAAAATTCATTTTCTGATTCTTCAGAAATTTTTTCTGGATAATACTTTTCCCATTTTAATTTATTGTTTTTTTTGAATTTATTATTTGCATCTAAATCCCATTTTATTTCTTCGGCAAAAAATATTAAAAATGGGTTCCCAAAAAAGATAACAAATAAAAAGTATGCATAAAATTTATTTGAATTATTTTTGAAAATCATTGATTTTAATAGTATTTTTGTATTGGAATAGTTGTCAATAATATAATTTCTTTCTTAGACAAAATATTAAAAAAGATCGTAAAAAATTTATATAGTTGATTTTTTAGCAATTTATATGATTCATTTAAAAATAAAAGGAATGTTCCTATCTCAGCTATATTTAGTTTCTCTGAAATTACAATATTTATACTAATTAATAGTAATAAGTTTAATTGTTTTCTTCTATTAATCTTTAATTTTATAAAAATATTATAAAGAGTTTTGTTCATATATATTTTCTAATAAATTCTAAAAATACTTATTTAGAATATTAAAGTTTTCTATAGTTATTCAATACATAATAGGTTTTCTTTATTAATAAGGCAAGATATTTTTATAAAAAAATAGATTCAATTAAAAACCAAATATCAAAAAAAATAAGATTTATAAGGAAGTGAAAAATCATAAAAATTTTTTTTAAGCATCCTTTAGCTAAAAAATGTTAAATATTGGAGTAAAATTAAAAACTTATTGATTTTATAAAGTTAGATTAACTTAAATGAATAAAAGAAAATATGAATAATTTAATTACTGGAGCCGCTGGATTTATTGGTTTTCACTTAAGTTGCAAGTTAATAAAAGAAGGTAAATCAGTTGTTGGCTTTGATAACCTAAATAATTATTATGACAGCTCTTTAAAAGAAGCAAGACTTAAATATATCCATACTTTAAGTAAAAAATATGGTACAGAATTTAAATTCGTTAAAGGTAATTTAGAAGACTATAAATTATTAAAGGAAATTTTTAAAATAGATAATCCAAAAAATGTAATCAACTTAGCTGCTCAGGCAGGGGTTAGATATTCTATTGAAAATCCCTCTGCTTATGTACAATCTAATTTAGTAGGTTTCGGAAATATATTGGAATGTTGTAGAGAATTCAATGTTCACCATTTGGTATATGCCAGTAGTAGTTCTGTTTATGGAGGCAACAAAGATCTTCCTTTTAAAGAGTCTCATGGAGTTAATCATCCAATTAGTTTGTATGCAGCCAGTAAAAGAGCTAATGAATTGATGGCTCATACATATAGTCATTTATATTCTTTGCCAACAACAGGATTAAGGTTTTTTACAGTTTATGGTCCATGGGGAAGACCTGATATGGCATTATTTTTATTTACAAAAGCAATTTTAAATAATGAACCAATAAAAATATTTAATAATGGCGATATGCTAAGAGACTTTACATATATCGAAGATCTTATTGAGAGCCTCTATAGATTAATTAGCAAGCCTCCAATAGAAAATAATAGAGCTTCTTCATTTATCCCATCCGCAGAAGATAGTTGGGCTCCATTCAAAATTTTTAATATCGGCAATTCAAAGCCGACTCCTTTGTTGGACTACATTAAAGCAATAGAAGAATCATTGGGCATAGAGGCAAAAAAAGAGTTTTTACCAATGCAACCAGGCGATGTAGAAGCAACTTCCGCTAATTGTGAAAAACTTAAGCTATGGATTGGATATAAACCTTCTACATCAGTTAAAGAGGGAGTTTCTAAATTTATAGATTGGTACAAAAAGTATTATTTAATTAAAAAAAATTTTTTTAATTAAATAATTGTGGTTTTTATTTTTAATTACATTGTAAAATAATTAAATTTACAATTGATTTGTTAGATACTGCTTTTAGAAACTCAATAATAGCTGAAATAGGTTCTGTTCATGATGGCTCTTTTGGAAATGCTTGTAATCTTATAAAACTTGCAAAAGAGTGTGGTGCAAATATAGTAAAGTTTCAAACTCATCTGGCTGAGTACGAAACTATTAAAAATGCTCCAATGCCAAATTATTTTAAAGGTGAACCTAGATATGAATATTTTGAAAGAACATCATTCTCTAAAAATAATTGGGAAAAACTCAAGAAATATTGTGATGAGAATCAAATTGAATTTTTATCCTCTCCTTTTTCAATTCAAGCAGCAGAACTTTTAAATGATTTAGGGATCAAGAAATTCAAAGTTCCATCTGGGGAAGTTACAAATACTCCTTTGTTAGAAAAATTAGCTGCAATTGGTAAGCCAGTTATTCTTTCTTCAGGAATGAGTAACTGGGAAGAATTAAATTTTGCTATCGAATTGCTTTTAAATAATACAGAATTATGTGTAATGCAATGTTCTTCCAAATATCCTTGCCAATATAAAGATGTTGGCTTAAATGTTTTAAATGAATTGAAGAAAAGGTATGGTAATTCTATTTCTATTGGTTTTTCTGATCATACAACCGATATTTCTGCTGGAATTGCAGCAGCAGCATTAGGGGCAAAAGTAATTGAGAAACATCTGACCTTTTCAAAAAAAATGTATGGAAGTGATGCAAAAAATGCCTTAGAGCCAAAAGACTTTATAAAGTATTGTGAAGGGATTAAGCAAACATGGACAATGCTAGAGAATCCTATAGATAAAGACAATATCCAAGAATATATGGAAATGAAAAAGATATTTCAAAAAAGTATATTTACTTCTAGATCGATCGATTCAGGTATCCCTTTGCAATTTGATGATTTGTCATTTAAGAAACCAGGAGATGGTATCGCAGCATCAAAATACAAAGAAATAATTGGCAAAGTTACTAAAAAAAATCTCCCAGCGAATCATAAATTAAATTGGGAAAATTTTAAATGAAAAAGATTTGTATTGTTATAGGATCAAGAGCTAACTATAGTTCCATTAAATCTGCGATGGAAGCAATTGATAATCATCCTGGATTGGATTTAAAAATTGTTGCTACAGCATCAGCTTTGTTGGAGAGGTATGGAAGTGTAATAGACCTAATAGAAAAAGATGGGTTTCATATCGAAGAAAAAATATACATGCTTTTAGAAGGAGAAACACCATCATTAATGGCTAAATCAACTGGGATTGGTTTAATTGAACTGACATCAGTTTTTGAGAGAATAAATCCTGATATTGTTATTACTGTAGGAGATAGATTTGAAACAATGTCAACTGCAATAGCTGCTTCATATATGAATATCATAGTCGCACATACCATGGGAGGTGAAGTTTCAGGAACTATAGATGAAAGTATTAGACATGCCGTTACAAAATTATCTCATCTTCATTTCCCAGCAAGTGATGATGCATATAGACGAATAATTAAACTTGGGGAACCAAGCCATTTGGTATTTAATGTAGGTTGTCCAAGAATAGATTTAGTAGCAAAAATTTTAAATAATCAAGAACAAATAAATTTGGAAAAACTACTTAATCTTGGAGTTGGAGACAAAATAGATTTTAGTAAGCCATTTATTCTTGTAAGTCAGCATCCAGTAACAACTGAGTATGGAGAAGGAAAAGATCAAATAGAGGCTACATTAAAAGCTATTAAGAGATTAGATATGCAAGCAATTATTCTTTGGCCAAATGCTGATGCTGGATCAGATGATATAGCTAAAGGGATAAGAAAATGGAGAGAGAGAGGTTTTGATTCTAAAATGCATTTTTTTAAAAATTTGCCAGTTGATACATATATTAAATTAATGCAAATGACATCTTGTTTAGTAGGTAATTCATCAAGTGGAATTAGAGAAGGAGCATTTATAGGTACTCCTGTTGTCAATATTGGTTCTAGACAAAGTAATCGTGAAAGAGGAAAAAATGTTTTGGATGTGAAATCAAATGTAGATGATATTTTTAATGGTATTAAGAAACAAATTCAAAAAGGTAAATATGAAATGGAGGACATATATGGGAATGGAACTGCCGGTGAACAGATGGCTAGAATTTTATATGAACTAAAAGAAATAAATATTCAGAAATGCATCACTTATTAATTTAATAAAATGAATATTCTTGCAGTTATTCCAGCAAGAGGAGGTTCAAAAGGAATTCCTAAAAAGAATTTAATTAAATTATCAGGTAAACCACTTATTGTGCATACAATTGAAGCTGCAAAATTATCAAAAAATATCTCAAAGCTTATTTTAACCACAGATGATCAAGAAATTGCTTCAATAGGCAGAGAATTTAATTTGGAGGTAATTAAAAGACCGGCTAAGCTTTCAACTGATGCTGCCACTTCCCATTCAGCAATACTCCATGCTTACAAATCAGTTTTAACCAGTAGCTATAAACCAGATATAATTCTTACCCTGCAACCTACTTCACCATTAAGAACCTCCACTCATATTGATGAAGCAATTAATATTTTCAACAAAGATAATTATGCTGATAGCTTAGTGAGCTGTATAAGGTTACCTCACATATTTAATCCCGAATCAATTATGGAATTAAATAATCAAGGATATTTAGATAACTATTTAAAAGCATCTAAGATTACAAGAAGGCAAGATAAGAAGATATATTACGCAAGAAATGGAGCTGCAATTTATTTAACTAAGTCAGAATGTATTAATAAATTCATCTTTGGAGGAAACATAATTCCTTATTTTATGAATGAAATAGACTCAATAGATATTGATAGTCTTGAGGATCTAGCAAAAGCAGAATTGTTTTTAAAATATAAAAGTAATTATAAATAATAATGAATATATTGATAATTGGTGGGGCTGGATATATAGGTTCTCAAACTACAAAAGCAATTAAAAAAAAAGGATATTATCCAATTGTTTTAGATAACTTAATACATGGACATAAGCATTTAATTGAAGATATTTTAAAAGTACCTTTAATTGTAGGTCAAGCAGGAGATAAGGAACTATTAAAAAATATTCTTTTAGGAAATCATCCCAAACTAAAAGGTAGAACCATAGATGCAATAATTCATCTCGCAGCATTTGCGAATATTGGAGAATCTATGGAGAAACCAGCAAAATACTACAGAAATAATTTAGGAGAAACATTATCTATTTTGGAGGTTTTGATTGATCAAGTTAAATTAAGGGAAGAAAAAAAAATATCCCCATTAAAGATTCCTTTTGTTTTTAGTTCAACTTGTGCAACCTTTGGAGTGCCTGAGTTAAAGGATATCCCAATTTCTGAGAATAATACTCAGAATCCCATAAACCCTTATGGGAGATCAAAATTAATGATTGAGAAAATTCTTGAGGATTTTCACAATGCTTATGAGATTCCTTCTATAAGTTTGAGATACTTTAATGCAGCTGGGGCAGATCCAGAATGCGAACTTGGAGAAGACCATAATCCAGAAACACATTTAATACCTCTCATCCTTGATGCTTTAGGAGATAATGAGAATTCAATTAAAGTATTCGGGAGAGATTATCCAACAAAAGATGGAACATGTATAAGAGATTTTATACACGTCTATGACTTAGCTGAAGCGCATGTAGCAGCACTTGAGAAAATAATCAAAAATAATATCTGCGACTTTTACAATTTAGGAACTGGGAAAGGTTATTCAGTTATTGAGGTTATTGAAACATGTAAAGAAGTTACAGGATTAGCACTTAAAGTGGATTTTGTTGAGAGACGGTTGGGTGATCCTCCAATCCTTATCGCATCTCCAAAAAAGATTATGAAAGAATTGCAATGGCGACCTGTTTTTTCAGATTTAGAAACAATAATAAGACATGCATGGAGGTGGTATTTAAAAAATAGCTCTTAAAATAATAAAAAATTTATCCTATAGCTATAAAAATAATATTTATATTTATCGATAATGTTAAAGTGATTTAAGTAATTTTATAATTTATTTCTTAGCAACATCTTTTGAAATTAAAGAACCTCTATTGCATATGAAATTTCCAGATATAAATAAATGTTCAGTAAGTATTATTGGATTGGGATATGTTGGATTTCCTCTCGCATTTGAATTATCAAAACCCCAAAAAAGATTAAATAATATATTAATTGAGAGAAAAGTAATAGGTTTTGACATTAATGAAGAAAGAATAAATGAATTAAATAAAGGACTAGATAATACGAACGAAATAGATTTAAAAAAAGAAGATTTACCTTCACTATTAGAACTTACTTCGGATGTAGAAAAGATACATAAATGTGATGTCTTTATAGTTACTGTTCCAACTCCTATAGATGAAAATAAAAAGCCTGATTTAAGTCCTTTAAAAAATGCTTGTAAAACAATTGGGACAATTTTAAAGAAAAGAAAAAGTTCAATTATGCCTATAGTTATTTATGAAAGTACTGTTTTTCCTGGCGCAACCGAAGAAATTTGTATCCCAATTATTGAAGAAATTTCATCGATGAAACTTAATATAGACTTTGTTTGTGGCTATAGTCCTGAAAGGATTAATCCTGGTGATTCGGATCATAAACTAAGAGATATCAAAAAGGTAGTAAGTGGATCTAATAAAGATTGCGCTAATTGGATTCTTGAATTTTATAAAACTATTATAGATGCAGGAGTTTTTAAGGCCAAAAGTATAAAAGTTGCTGAAGCAGCAAAGATTATTGAGAATACCCAAAGGGATTTAAATATTGCATTAATGAATGAATTAGCAATTATTTTTGACAAGTTGAACATTGATAATAATGATGTTCTAGAGGCTGCAGCAACAAAATGGAACTTTCTAAAGTTTAGGCCAGGTTTAGTTGGAGGTCATTGTATTGGAGTTGATCCTTATTACTTAACTTTTAAAGCCGAAGAGATAGGATATTATCCTCAATTAGTTTTAGCTGGAAGAAAGATTAACGATAATATGCCTAATTGGATAGTTGATAAATTGTTTTTTATAATGAATAAAAAAGATATAAATATCTCTGGATCTGAGATTCTTATTTTAGGTATTACTTTTAAAGAGAATTGCCCCGATTTAAGGAATTCTTTAGTAATAAATTTGATAAACAAATTAAATAAATCCAATATGAAAATTACAATTGTTGATCCTTACGCTGATGCAAAATTAGCTTTTGATAAACATAAACTAAAAATTCTAAAAGATATTCCCATAGGACATAAATATGACATATTACTTACAGCAGTAGGACATAATTACTTTAAAAATATTAATGTATTAGCTTGGAAAAAACTAATAAAAAATAATGGTTTTTTTCTTGACCTTAAGGGAATAATACCTCGTGAACTTAATCCAATTAGAATCATGTGAGTTTAATTGAAATTTTAGTATATTTAAAATTCAATAAAAGTTTTTGAAATGGATAAAAAAGTAAGACTATTATTTATAACCCCTGTTGGGTTTAATTTTGTTACCGGTGGGGGAGTGACTTTTAGAAATCTTTTTAAAGGTTGGCCGATTGATCAAATCGCAGTTGTTCATGCAGATGAATTAGAACAAGATGAAGAAATTTGCAATAAATATTTTAAAATAAGTCAGAGAGAACAGAAAAAATTTTATCAGTTTTTTAGAAAAAAAAATAAAATATCTAAAAATAATACTACTCAAATTTCCTCAAAGATAAAGGACCATAAATTATTGAGAAAATTTAAAGATATCTTATTTGGAGACTCTATCCCCCAATCTTTTTCTTTTTCTAAAGAATTAAAATTCTTTATTGAAGACTTTAATCCAACAATAATTTATACAATCTTGGGTTCCAACTTTTTTATGTCTATGGTAGATCATATTCATCATAAGTATAAATTACCTTTAACAATACATTTTATGGATGACTGGCAAAGCTGTATCTATAAAAAAGGTATTTTTTCTTTATTTGAAAGAAGAAAAATGAAATATCTTTTAAAAAAAATAATTAACAAGGCAAATGTTTGCCTAGCTATAAGTGAACAAATGAAAATTGAATATTCTCATAGATATAAAAGAGAATTTCTTGCTTTTCAAAATTGTATAGATATTGAAAACCTAAAAATAAATACTTTAAGTTTTACAAAAAAAAATAATGATAAATTTACATTTACTTATACTGGATCAATTCTTCCATTTGCACAATTTTATAGTTTAATTGACATTACAAAAGCCATTAAGGGATTACGTAATGAAGGATATAATATAATTTGTGAGATTTATACTCCTCTTTTAATATCAGTCTATTATATAAATAAATTAAGATTAATAGATTCTTCAATAAAAATTCATGATGCGATAACAGATGATAATCAATTCTTTGAGGTTTTAAATAATTCTTCAGGATTATTACTCCCTGTTAATTTTGATAACTATACAAAAAATTTCATAAGATATTCAATGCCAACAAAAGTTCCTTCTTATCTGATTTCGAACACACCAATTATTGCTTATGGACCTAAAGATGTAGCTCAAATAAAATATGCGACTGAGAATGAATGGGCCTATGTTGTAAGTAAGAGAAGTATTGGAGAATTAAAAAATACAATTTTGAGGTTGTTGCATGACAATATGTATAATAAAAAAATAGTAAAAAATGCAAAAAAGACATTTTATCAATTTCATCACGCAAAAAATGTTAGAGACGAATTTCAAAAAGTATTACGCGATAGTGTGAGTATTAATAGGGCTTAATATAATAACTAGGTAAATTTGATTGTGATATGAATAATATTAAATATCTCAAAGAGGATTCTTATGGTTATAAAAAGAGAATACATTATTTATTGGATTATATTAAAAAAAATAAAAATGTAAAAAATGTACTTGAGATAGGATGTGGAACTGGTTTTGGGATTCTTTATCCTTTAGCAAGACATTTTAAAAAAATCTCATTTGTTGGAGAAGATATTGATATACAAAGTATTGAATTTGCAAATCAGAAAAATAGTCTATCTAACTTAGTGTTTAGAAATTCTAATTCAGAAAAGGAAAATTATACTTACGATATTATTATAATTTCTGAGGTTTTAGAACATGTTGAGAAACCACAAAAATTACTTTTAGATATAAAAAGTAAATTATCAGATTCTGGTATTTTATTTATTACGATACCAAATGGATATGGACCTTTTGAAATGGTAAGCACTTTAATGAGAATACTTGATTTTTTTAAACTTACTAATAAAATAAGAAATTTTAAAAGAATATTCATTCCTCGAATTACAGTTACCCAAAATAATGAAAAATCAAATTATAGAATTTCAGATACATTAGCTGATAGCCCACATATTAATTTTTTTAATTTTAAAGATATTAAAAAATTAATATATTATTCTGGATATCAAATAATTTCTCATAAAAATAGAACTTTTATCTGTGGTGATCCAATAGATATATTAATTAATAAATTGAATCTTTCAAATTTAAATTCTCAGATTGCCGATTATTTGCCTAATATCTTGGTTTCGGATTGGATGTTTATTGTTAAAAAAAACTCATCAAAATTAAAGAAATTTAAATCCCCTCTTAATTTTTGGGTAAAATTCAGAAGATACCTTGTGGGTAAAAATATTTAAAAATTTTTAATTAAGGTTTTACTATCTAAATAAAAACTATCATCTAGATTAATATTATTAATGAAATATAAATTCTAAATGCAAGTTAATAGAAAATCTGAAACAAGAAGATTTTTTGACAAGAAAGCAGGTATTTGGGCCAATAATTATCTTGATAAAGAAAATCCTATTTCGAAAAGATCGAGAAATTTTTATAAATATATAAAATTATTTTCAAAGGAAAAATTAAAAATTCTTGATGTTGGTTGCGGGACCGGCGATATTTCAGCTTATTTGCATGACAAAGGAAATTTTCTAACATCATTAGATGTTTCTAATATGATGATTGCTAAATCATCAAGTAGATTTTTTGAAAAATCTATTAATTGGGTTGTTATAGATGAATCAGGACATCTTCCCTTGGATAATACAAAATTTGATGTCGTTATTATTTCTAGTGTCCTTGAATATCATATGAATCCTGAGTTGTTAATTTCTGAATCTTATAGAGTTCTAAAAAAACCTGGGTTTTTAATATTTACCGTGCCTGATATGAGACATCCAATCAGAATTAATGAAGAAAAACTTAGATTTCTATCTAGATTTCCCTTCTGGCAATTTATAAAGTTCACAAGGTATCATGATTTTTTTAAAACAATTAAAATTTCAAAAAATAGAATGCCTATAAACGAATGGGTATTATTATCGGAATCTTTAGGTTTTAGTTGCGAATTTGATAAAAAGATTAATAGCCCTTTAAAATATATTAGATGTTATAAATAAATTTTTGAGAGATGGATTTTTTAATTTTGATATGATCATTATAAATGTATAAATAAAATCATGAAGCAAATATTAATTAGAAATGGAAAACCAGATCTTTTTGAGGTACCTTTCCCTGCAATAAATAATAATGAAATACTAGTTAAACTTCATTATTCTGCACTCTCTCCAGGAACTGAAATTAAATCAATAGGTTCAACTGCAGATTCACTATTAGTTAAAGCAGTAAAAGATCCTAAAAAGATTATTACCGGTTTCAAATTGCTTAAAGAAAAAGGTTTTGCTTTAACCAATGAAATCATTTCACAAAAAGAATTTGATTATCTTCCAATTGGTTATTCAGCAGCAGGAGAAATAATTGCTCTAGGAAAAAATGTTACTTCTTTTTCTTTGGGTGATAAAGTTGCTTGTGCAGGCGCAAAATATGCTTATCATTCTGAATATATTTGTATACCTGAAAAATTATGCGTGCTTGTTCCAAATGGACTTTCCTTAGAAAAAGCTTCAACTGTTACTTTGGGAGCTATAGCTCTTCAAGGTGTCAGAAGGGCAAATCTAACATTGGGTGAAAATGTACTTGTTTTAGGATTGGGAATACTTGGACAGCTTACAAGTCAATTATTGAGATCAAATGGCTGTAATGTTTTTGGTTTAGATTTAGATAAAAAAAGAGTTAATTTAGCAAAATCGTTAGGTTTAAAAGAAGGATTCTTAAATGATAAAGAAATAGAAAATAAGATACTAAAAATTACTAATGGATATGGAGTAGATTGTGTAATAATAACTGCTTCAACAAATTCAGATTCTGTAGTTTCAACCGCTTTTAGATGCTGTAGAAAAAAAGCTAGAGTTATATTAGTTGGAGATGTGGGCCTTAAATTAAATAGAGATGATATTTATTCTAAAGAAATTGATTTTCTTGTTTCTACATCATATGGTCCAGGTAGATATGATCAAAGATATGAAGAAGAAGGATTAGATTACCCTTTACCCTATATTAGATGGACAGAAAATAGGAATATGCAGGAGTATCTCAGATTAATCAATGAAGGAAATTTATCTGTTGATGAATTCATATCTAATAAATTTTCTCTAGATAAATTTGAAGAGGCATACGCATCATTGCAATCGGAAGAAAAGAAAGTTTTAGCTGTTCTCGAATATCCCAATAGATTAAAATCAGAAAATTTAATTTCTAATTCTATAAATATTAAAAAACATAATATTTTTAAAAAAAATAATAAGAAGATTAATATCGGAATTATTGGTTGTGGAAATTTTACAAGAAGTGTACATTTGCCAAATTTGAAAAAACTTAAGAACCTATATTCTATAGATTCCATAGTCAACAAAAATGGATTTACTTCACTTTCAATAGCTGAACAATTTTCTATTAAAAATATTTGTAATAATTTTGAAGAAATAATTAATAACCCTAATATAGATGCTGTTTTAATCTCAACTAGACATGACTTGCATTCTGAGATTGTTATAGAATCATTAAAAGCTGGCAAACATGTTTTCGTTGAAAAACCTTTATCTATTTCTCAACTTCAACTTGATAAGATAAAATTATTTCTTAATAAAAATAGTGAAAATCAAATATTAATGACAGGTTACAATAGAAGATTTTCTATTTATTTTGAAAAATTAAAAAATATAAGAAAAAAATCTTTAAATCCATTTATTTTTAATTATAAAGTTAATGCAGGATTTATAAATTTAGATAATTGGGTTCACAAAGATGAAGGTGGTGGAAGAAATATTGGTGAAGCATGCCATTTCTATGACATCTTTAATTTTCTTGCTGATTCGGAAATAGAATGTTTCTCTGCTCATTCTATTAATATTCAACCAACATTAAATAATTCATTTGGTCTATATACAAATACTGACAATTTTGTTGCAACATTCAAATATAAAAATGGGTCAATCTGCAATTTAATTTTTACAGCTTTAGGAAATAACAAGTTTCCTAAAGAAAGTTTTGATTTTTTTCAAGATGGTGAAGTCGTTTCAATGGAGGACTTTAGAAAAATGAGTTTCTATGAGAAAAGAAGAAATAATTTTTCAACCAAAAATAATGAAAAAGGACATCTCGAAGAATTAAAAGCTTTCGCAAATGGTATCAAAATGGGCAAATACCCTATATCACTAAATGATCAAATTAAAGCGTGCCAAATTTCCCTGGATATAAACGATTTAATAACTTAAAAATCAAAAAAAAATAATTAAATTAATATGAATATACCTTTCAAGTTAACGAAAATAAAATTTTTAATTTCAAAAAATAAATACAGATTAAGATTTATATCTAGAATTTTTTATATTATTCACAAATTTTTATGTAAAATTTATTTTTCTTATATTCCATCTTATGAAAAACAAATTAGTACAAATAGATTAAATGATATAAAGCCATTTCCTAAAAAAGTTCTAAATAAATTTTACAAGCAAAAAACTGATGAAATAATTTTTAGAAATTATCTAAATCATGAATTTGATTTATTAGGGAGTGGCTGGTGTGATTGTAATAAATATATCAAACAAAAAAAAATTAGTAAATTTAAATTATTTACGAAAAAAAAACAAGAAAATTTTAATAGTCATAACATTAATAATTTAAATTATGCAAATAAATCTAAATGTTCTGAAGTAGCAAAATATATTTCTAAATCTTATAAAAATATAGATTGGCATATTGATATTAAATCAGGTTTTAGATGGTCTGAGAAACAATGGTATACAGGCATTAAATATGGAAATAAAATAGGATCTGATATTAAATATCCATGGGAGCTTGCCAGATTACAACATTTACCTCAATTAACTATTTATTTAAATACTTTAGATAAACGAAGTAATAAAGCCAAAAATATTGAGAAAGAAATATATAATCAGATTTTGGATTTTATAGCCTTTAATCCTCCTCTATATGGAGTTAATTGGAGTTGTACGATGGAGGTTGCAATTAGAGCAGTTAATATTTTGATGGCAATATCTTTAATGTCAAATAAAGAAATGTTTATTTGGAGAAAACACAACAATATAATAATTAATAGTTTATATGACCATGCAAAATATATATTAAATAACCTTGAGTGGTCTAAAAATAGAGGTAACCACTATTTAACTAATATCTGTGGGATATTATGCTTATCATCTTTATTACCAGAAACTTTTCAAACTAATCGATGGTTATCTTTTGCAATCGCTGAACTTAATAGAGAGATTCATCATCAATTTAATTCTGATGGAAGTAATTTTGAAGGGTCTACAGCCTATCATAATTTAAGTTTGGAAATGATTTTGTTTTCTGTAATTATTTCATTAAATAATAAGGAATCAAGGTTAATAAAAATATCTAAATTAAGACCTGTAAGCTACAATTTTCTACCATTTTACGCAAAGACCCCTTTAAAAAATAAATTATATAAAAATGTTATTTTTCAAGATAAAAAAATATATTCTCTTTATCCGAATTCTACTTTACAGTTACTCGTAAAAGCCTGTACTTTTCTAGAAGATTGTTCAGATCAACAGGGTATGCATCCTCAAGTTGGGGATAATGATTCTGGAAGATTTTTAAATTTAAGACCAAATTGGAAAAAAATAAAAAATAAAGATGCAAAAGTTAAATTTAAATCTCCTAAAAATTTTAAAAATTCAAATTATTTATTCCAACAACCATTATTAATTAAAAATGTTATAGAATTGGCAAAATCTGTTGGAATTGTAAATTCAAAAAAAATAAAAAATTCATTTTACTATGAATTTGGAAAATATATAGCAGAAAATAAAACTTTTGATATCCTAAAACCTAAAAATTTTTATTTCATAAATCCTTATGGTGAAGAAAGAAATTTAGATTTGCTTAAAAAAGAAATAATTAAGAATAATAAGAATAATTTTTTAAAAAAAGAAATAAAGCTTCCCCAAAATATTTCTGATTTTAAAATATCATATAGATATTATCCTGATTTTGGTATTCATTTATGGAAAAATAGTTTTATTTTTATCTCTATAAGATCTATTCAGAAGAAAAACCCTTTTATAAAATCTCATTTTCATGAAGATCAATTATCTATTACTTTAAAATTAAATGATAAGCATATTTTTAAGGATTTTGGATCTTATATTTATACCCCATTTCCTAAATTGAGAAATTCATATAGATCGAGAAAAATTCACTTTCCAACAAGTTACGAACCTGATACAGATAAGGCACTTTTTGAAAACTTGGAAATTACATCTGTAAATTGTTCATATTCTGGTATAAAAGGATTTTCAGGTATTTACATATCAGAATATTCTATTGATAAATTAGTTATGTATTTTACCAATAAAAAAGTTCTTATTCTTATGGGGAGTGAATCAAAATCTAATAAAGAAAAGTTTCTTTCTAAAGATGATGCTCGTCATAAATTATATTATTCTCCTAGTTATGGAATGCTTGAAAATTAATTTTTTAATTTGAGATGAAAAAGAAATTATTAATGTCTGTTTACTCACCCATTGAAAATGATGGAAGAGTTAAAAGGTCAATCGAGTCTCTTAGAGAAATATATAGTATTTATTTATTCTCACCCTCTAATAAATTTAAGGAAAAATATACAGAAAATGATGTAGTTTATATATCTTCCCGTATAACTTGGAATAAACTTCCTACTTCTATATCTTTAATAATTTTTTATTTTGAATTGTTTTTTTATTCGATTCTAATTAAACCAAAAATAATATATGGTCATGATAGATATCTTTGTTTGATTACCTTTGTTATATCTAGATTATTTAATTCAAAGACTATATATGATGCACATGAATTACTATTACCTGAGAAGAAATACAAGTTAAATATTTTTAATTTACTTTTATACTTTACTGAAAAATTTTGTTTATCAAAATTTGATATTTTAATATCGGCTAATAAAGAAAGAGCTGCAGTTATGAAAAGACACTTTAAATTAAAAAACTTGCCACTATCAATAAGAAATATATCACAATCTACCATTGGAACTATTTCACCAAAAGAAATAAAAGAAAAATATATTGACTTTGAAATTAAACCGGATCAAAAATATCTTGTTTATTCTGGATATTTTGCTGAAGAAAGGGGACTTAATTTTTTTATCGATTTATTAAAAATTTTACCTTTGAGTATATCTCTTGTTTTAATTGGATCTGGACCTGCAAAAAAAAATATCGAATTATTAAAAAAATCTAACTCAATTTTTTACGGAAGGATTCATATAATAAATAAAATTCCAAATTCACATCTTCAAGATGTTTTGTCTTTTTTCGATTTAGGCCTTATATATTATTCAAATATTAATATAAATAATATTCTTTGTTCACCAAATAAAGTTTATGAATATGCTCATGCTGGAATACCAGTTATTGGAACTGGTCAAAAAACACTAAGTAGATTAATTGATGGATTTGAAATTGGTAAAACCATTAAACAAAAACAAATTAAAAGTTATTTATATGAATTTTCTAAAAATATTTTAGAAGTTTTAGCTGATTACGATTATTATAAATTTAATTTAAAAGAATTTATCAAGGAAAATAGATTTTATTATGAGAAAAAGAAATTACTAAGAACAGTTTTGCAAAACTTTGAAAGTTGATTAATTAAAAATGAGATTAAATAAAAATATTTTTTGGATAATTTTATCAATACCTATTATCGCTCCTATATTATATTTTTTACAATCAAGATATACTGGTGGCGACCAAGGCGCATATTGGATTTTCTATGAAGCTGTTTCTGATGTAGGTTTTTTAAAAGTACCTTTTCTAGGTTATTATTGGCTTAATGCCATTGAGCCGATTCATCTATATTTAATGTGGATTGGTTCAGCAGTACTTAATATTGATAAGAATTTATACGTAACAATTTATAATCTTGTACTTGTTTTTGGTCTTTATTTATTTTTTCAAAAAGAAAAGGTAAAAGTATTACCGCAAATTTTAATTTTCGGAAATTTTTACATTTCAGTATTATTGTTTGCTGCAGAGAGACTTAAATTCGCATATATTTTATATATTTATGCACAATTAGTACCAACAAATTTAACTTATTTGCTTATACTTATATCTCCTTTTGCTCATTTACAGTCATTGGTAATTGTAGTATCTTCATATCTTGGCAGATTATCTGAGGATTTGAAAAAAATATTTTATAAATTCACTATTCGGAAAAACTTTATAAAAGATTTAATTATTTTTGCAACCATAATGTCTGCTTTTATTTTATTCGCATTGCAAACATTTATTTATAAAATAATTAACTATATCTCTTTGGGACTTTTTAGTTTAAATGATTTTATTAATTTTGTAATATTATTTACAGTACCTTTTTTATTAATTAAAGAAAAGTTTAAATTTTCTTTAATGTATTTACCATTGATAATTCCACTAATTGTATTGGGTGGATTTAGAGTAAATATGATTAGTTTTACTATTGCATCTTTCTTCATAATAAAAGAAAAAAAATCAAGCAGTCCTCTTTATCTTTTAATACTCTCATACTTTTTCTATAAAAACATCTTATTTATTGATAAAATCTTAACTTACGGTACTGGATTTTAATCTAAACAAAGTAATATATAATTAAAATTATGTATAAAAAAAAAATAATTTGCTTCATAAAATATTATTTACCGGGTTATAAATCCGGTGGTCCTGTAAGAACAATAGCTAATTTAATTAACAAAATAGGTAATGATTATTTCTTTCACATAGTAACTTCTGATAGAGATGTTTATGATTTAAATTCTTTCCAAAATATTAAAGTAGATGATTGGAATGAAGCTTATAATAGTAGGATATTTTATATATCAAATTTTTTATATTTTCTATATAAATTCCCAAGATTTTTTAGGCGTGAATCATACGACTATATTTATTTAAATAGTTTTTTTTCATTTCAATTTTCAATAATAGTTATAATAATGTTGTACCTAAAAATAATTCCACGAACTAAAATAATTATCGCCCCTAGAGGTGAATTTTCGTTAAGCGCATTAAGTATCAAGAAATTTCGTAAAATTATTTATTTAAATATATTTAAGTTTTTAAATCTAGATCAAGATGTTATTTGGCAGGCATCAAGTGTTTATGAATTAAATGATATACAAAATATTTTCAAAAGTAGAATATTAAATATTAAAATTGCTCCTGATATACCAGAAATTAATCTTGATCGAAATGTTAATAATTTAAGTTTGTCAATGAATCCACTAAAAATAATTTTTTTGTCAAGAATTTCTTCTATAAAGAACTTAGATTTTGCGATTAAGGTTTTAAAAGAGTTAAAAATAAATGTTCACTTTGAAATAGTGGGACCTATATGCGATAAGGATTTTTGGGATTATTGCCTTAAGTTGTTGAAAGAACTACCTTTTAATATTTCATATAGTTATTTAGGCTCTATAGACCATAAAGAAGTTGGAGAAATAATTAGTCAAAACCATCTTTTTTTTCTGCCAACAAAAAGTGAGAACTATGGTCATACAATATTCGAGTCCTTATCAGTGGGGACCCCTGTATTAATCTCTAATCAAACTCCTTGGAGGGATTTATCTAAACATAATGCAGGTTGGGATATTTCCTTGTTAAATAAGTTAGATTTCGTTGATTCTATAAATAATATCGCGAAGCTTTCACCAAAAGAGTACGAAAAGAAAAGATTAGACTCTGTAAAGTTTGTAAAAAATAAAATAAATATTGAAAAAATTTTGAAAAGTAATAAAGAATTATTTTGTTAGCAAATTAATTCATTATTTTTAAAATCCAATCTTGAACTTCAAAAATTTCATTAATTGGTATTGGTTGTTCCTTGCCTAATCTTACAGTTTCTAAAAAGGATCTAATACATTCTTTTTGACCTTTATCTTGCCTGAAATTATTAGATTCATTTAGATTAATGCCCCATGATCTGATTTTTCTGAAGTTATCTAATTTTATAATAGAATTTTCAGCGAATATCTCCAAAGTCTCTTTGGGATAAGATTTGTTCCCATTAGAAAAATAATGCACTGTGCCTATAGATCCATTAACAAAAGTTATGTTAAGTGTAAATGTATCATTTAAGGAGTTTTCTTGTACTAACTCAGTAAAATTTATATTTTTTATTTTATCGTTGGCGAGGAATCTCAATAAGTCAATAAAATGGCATGCTTCTCCAATAAGTCTGCCTCCTCCTTTATTTCTATCTTGTGTCCAGTGACTTTCAGGTATATAGCCTGCATTGCACTTGTATATAAATGCTTTTGGACAGTTAAGTTGGTCAATTTTGGTTTTTATTTTTTTTATAAATTTTGAAAATCTTCTATTATAACCAACCATCAAAATTGGAGTTGAATTATTCCTATTATTTTCAATAAGATCTAGATAAGTTTTCTTTATTTCGTTGAATTGTATTCTATTTATGCATAAAGGTTTTTCGACAAAAATTTTTCTTTTTTCTTTTAATCCTTTTATGATGTATTCTGCATGAGAATCATGTTGTGATGCAATTGCTAATATATTCGCTTCTTTTTCATCAAAGATTAAATTTCTATTTGTAGTTATTTTTTTAAAACCAAATTTTTTACCAAGATGTGACGAATTCAAGCCTGAAATTGTTGATAATGTATTAAGTTTTGCTCCTGATTGTTTGAAAATAGGAATAAGTGTTTTGCCAGCATAATTACCACCACCTATAAAGTCTGTTAAAAGATTTTTCTCTGAGGGGTTTTTATCTTTATTTAGGATAATAGTAGATTTAACAATATTATTATTGCTTTTGGTATATTCAAGAACGATTCCTAAACTTGCTTTATCGTTTAGTAATTCATCATAGGCTTCCAAAGCATTTTTGAATTCAAATTTACTTGAAATTATAACTTCTGGCTTAATTAAATTTTTCTCCATAGAAGAGAGAATTGCCTTAAAATTTCTTTGTTCTGTCCATCTAACATATCCTATAGGATAATCCTGACCGTCATTTTCGTAACTCTGATCATATCTCCCAGGTCCATAAGAGCAACTTACTTTAAAGGTTAATTCTTTTTTATAAAAATTATCTCTAGAAATATCAATTCCTGTGCTTCCAATTAAAATAATTCTACCTTTTTTTCTACAAATCTTTGCTGCAAAATTAATTGGTTCACTTGAAGGAGTTGAGGCTGCAATTAATATCCCATCAAATCCAATATAGTCAGATTTGCCTAGTAAAACATCAACTGAATCAAAACCTTCTTTATTGTGAAAAGTTTTTATACCTAATTTTTCTGCAAACTTGCATTTGGAAAAATCGTTATCAATTCCAATAACTTCACATCCTTGAGCTAGTAAAACCTGCGCTGTTAAAAGGCCAATTAATCCAAGACCAATAACCACAAATTTTTCTCCAAAAGTTGGCTCTGCAAGCCTTATGCCTTGTAAAGCTATAGATGCAGGTACGGTAAAAACAGCTCTATCATTACTTACTTCATTTGGTATAAGTGCACATAAATTTTTGGGAACAGAAACTATTTCGGCATGAGAACCATTGGAGATAACTCGATCTCCTAATTTAAATCCTGATACTTCTTCCCCTATTCTGATAACCTCTCCAACATTGCAATAACCTAGAGGGATTGGTAATTCTAATTTGTTTTTAACAGTTTCTATTGTTGATAATATACCGTCAGTTTTAAGTTTATTTAATACCTCTTTTACTTTATCCGGTTGTTGTTTTGCTTTGCCGATAAGGTTTGATTTTCCGAATTCTATTAGCATTCTCTCAGTTCCAGAGGATAATAATGAGCAATGCGTTTTTATTAGAAGATTGCCTTTACTTAGATTAGGAATTGGCACCTCTTGAATACAAGTTTTACCGTCTGATAATGATTGGAAAAGTTGTTTCAATGCTAAATATTAAGATAATTTATAGCCTTTTTAATATTCTAACAATAAGCCTAATTTAATAAAAATTTATTGTCTTTAAATTAATTTAATTAGGTTTTAATGTAATATAAATTCTATTGATAAAAGCCTAACTAATTTTTAAATTTATATGAAACATGATAATTTACCAATAAAAAATTAATTGTTCGAGATTTTACTAAATTTATAAAATGAAAAAAGAATTTAAAGATCTTAAAATATGTATACTTGGTCTGGGATATATTGGTTTACCTACTGCTGCAATATTGACTAGAGCTGGTTTTAATGTATTAGGTGTTGATACAAATGATTCCGTAGTTAACATAATCAAAAAAGGTGAAATTCATATTAAAGAAAATGGTCTTAAAGATTTAATTTCAAGAGCAGTATCAAAAAAATTATTAAAAGTTTCAACCAAACCAGCTCAATCAGATATTTTCATTATTTGTGTTCCAACCCCTTTGCAAATAAATAATAATAAACTGCCTAAGCCAGATATCTCATATGTTTTGAATGCTATAGATTCAATAACTCCTTTTATAAAAAAGGGAGATCTCATAATACTAGAATCAACTTGCCCAGTTGGAACTTCAAATATAATTGCAAAAAAGCTCCAAGAAAATTCTAATATTGACTTTTCAGAATTAAATGTTGCTTATTGTCCTGAAAGAGTATTGCCTGGAAATATTTTGTTTGAATTGACAAATAATGACAGAGTAATTGGAGGCATTAATTCAAGATCATCAAAATTAGCAGAGGCTTTCTATCGATCTTTTTGTAAAGGTAAATTATTTATCACTTCTACTAAAACTGCAGAGATGGTCAAACTCACTGAAAATTCCTATAGAGATTTAAATATTGCATTTGCTAATCAACTTTCCATTATTTGCGATGAAATTGGTATAGATGCAAATGAGTTGATAAGTTTATCAAATCATCATCCAAGAGTAAATATATTACAACCAGGTTGTGGAGTTGGAGGTCATTGCATTGCAATTGATCCATGGTTTATAACTTCTAGTTTCCCTGATAATTCCTCTTTAATAAGAACTGCAAGGGAGGTTAATCTGCATAAGGAAACTTGGGTATTGAATAAAATTATGGATTATGTTGAAAAAATAAGAGGCAAGTTAAAAAAAGAAATTAAAATAGGATGCTATGGGATCTCATTTAAACCTAATGTAGACGATACTAGAGAATCCCCTGCTTTGAAAATAGTATTAGAATTATTATCCAATAATTTTGATGTGGTTGTATGCGACCCTAATATCAAAAATATTGATCTATTTGATTTGGTATCTTTGGATGAAATATATCATTCGGTTGATATTCATATCTTACTTGTTTCCCATTCTGAATTTTATCAATTAGATTTCCTAAATAAAAATGTATTAGATTTTTGCGGATTAGTAAATTGAGAAAAATTTACTTATATTTTCATACATTAAAGGATGTTGGTTTTTATAGACTTTTTTTGAGATTCAGATATGAATCTAGAAGATTATTAGATAATTTTTTACCCAAATATATAGTTAAGTTTTTTGTAATTAAAAATACTAAGAAACTAATTTATAAAAAAAATAAAATGCTCGAATTGGCTAATTATAATTATTTTCTTGATAAGGAACATAAAAAATTAAATAAGATTTCTTTCAAATTCTTAAATGTTAGAGAAGATTTGGAATTGCCTATTAAGGATTGGAATAATAAAAGTTCAAGATTATGGCAATTTAATCTCCATTATTTTGATTGGTCTAGATCTTGGCTTGAAGAAATTTTACTAGAAAAAAAACAAATCAAATATCTTAAATACTTGCCTCATTTAATTGATAATTGGATTGATTTCAACCCAATCTCAAAAGGTGATGGATGGCATAGTTATACACTTTCCTTAAGGATAAGAAATTGGATTTTGTTGTTTAGATTTTTCCCTGAGCTTGCAACAAAAAAAAGATTGAATTCACTTTGGATACAAACTTGTTGGTTATATAGTCATCCTGAAAAATGCCATGGAGGCAATCATTGGCTAGAAAATATTATATCTTTAATTATTTCTAGTCTTCAATTTAATTCGATTAAATCAGAAGAGATATATGAATATGCAATAATTAGTTTAAAGGAGGAATTAGATTCTCAAATACTAAAAGATGGAGGTCATCAAGAAAGGAGCGCCTCATATCACATACTTTTGCTTGATAGATTAACTGAACTGGCAATAATAATAGAATATTTTAAACAAGAAAGACCTTTTTGGCTTATAGAAAAAATTCATTTAATGGTTGAGTGGATAGAGATAGCATCTTTAGAAAAAGGAAGGATGCCAAGATTCAATGATTCTCCTAATAATTTGTACGAATCTAATACAGATATTCTGAATTTTGCTAAATCTTTCTTAAATAAAGAAAGAAAAATATTAACACCTGTTAGAGATAATTTAATTGACTTGATTTTTAGCAATGAAATTAAAAATAACTCTAACAGGTATATATCAATAGATAATAAATTAGGAATAAGAGAACTTAAAGATACTGGATGGTATTTTTTAAGACCAGGATCGAGCTGGGAATTAGTTTTTAAAAATGGAACACCTTGTCCAAAACATCAGGCAGCACATGTTCATTCTGATCAATTAACTTTCGATTTATTTTTTAAAGGAGCACCTGTTTTTGCAGAAGTGGGAACTAGCGGATATGAAAATATATCTGAAAGATTATACGAGCGTTCTGGTGAGGCTCATAACCTAATCCAATTTGCTATCAAATCTGATTTTAATAAGAAAAAAATAAACTGGATTGAATCAGTTGAAGTATGGAAAAGTTTTCGTGCAGCAAGAAAGTCTCAATCCCTATTTAATAAGTCTCTTAAAATTAATAATAAATTAGTTGTTTCAGGAGAAAATGATTCGCTTAAGAAAATCAATGCTGCTCATAGAAGGGAAATTTCAATATCGTTAGATATCGATGGTAATCTTGACTTTGTACTAATAGATCAAATAAGTTCCAGAATAGATTTGTATTGGCGTCAATGGTGGCATTTAGGTCCTAAAGTAGATAAAAAAGTTTTAAAAAATATAATTAAAATCGCAGAAGAAAAGTACGGAGCAAAACATACAATTTGCGAAACATATTATTCTGAGGGTTTTGGGATAAGAGAAAAACGTTTGAGTTTGTGCCTGACAGGGGAAATAAGCAGTGGAATAAAAAAAATAGAAATTCCTGTTAAGATTAAAAATAATTGCAATGCCTAGCAATATATTTTTATTAATAAAAGAGAAATTTAATTAAAATAAATTAACTATGATTTAAGAAAAGAGATAATTATTTCACCTGATATTTGCAAAGTTATAGCATCAAATTTTCAAAAAATTAAGACAGTGACTTAGAATTCGTTTGCTTGAATTACCATCTCCATATGGATTAATAGCTTTTGCCATTTTTTGATACTTAGTTTTATTTAAAATTAATTCTGAAACTTCTTTAAATATATTATCTGGATTGGTACCTATTAACTTTGAAGTTTTTGCTTCAATACTCTCAGTTCTTTCTGTGGTTTCTCTTATGACTAGGACAGGTTTTGCTAAAGTAGGTGCTTCTTCTTGAATGCCGCCTGAGTCAGTAATAATAAAGTAACTTTTTTTCATTACAGATATTAATTGATCATATGGCAGTGTTTCAGTAAGAATAACTTTGGGATTTTCCCCAAGCTCATTTTTTAAAATATCTCTAACTATTTTGTTTTTATGCATGGGTAAAACAATTGAAATATTAGTATGGAACTGAACGATTTTTTTAATAGCAATTATTATATTTTTAAGGTTTTCTCCCCAATTTTCTCTTCTATGTACTGTTAATAGAATAAGATAATCTCCGCCAGAATAGATTTCATTACATTTATTTTTAAGATCCTTTTCAGCTATGATCTTCAAGGCATCAACTACAGTATTACCTGTTATTTGAATATTTTCTTTATTAATTCCTGAATTTATAAGATTTAAATATGCATTTTTTGTAGGTGCAAAATGAAGTGTTGAAATCTGAGATATTAATCTTCTGTTGGCTTCCTCTGGAAAAGGATTATCTAATGAACCAGTCCTTAATCCTGCTTCAACATGACCTATAGGAATATTTTTATAAAAGGCTGCCAAAGCCCCAGCAAATGCTGTAGTTGTATCTCCTTGGACTAATATGAATTGGGGCTTGTTTTTCGAGAACTCCGCATCAAGGCCATTCAGAATCGAATTAGTAATAAATGTTAAACTCTGACCATGTTGCATCAAATTAAGATTGAAATCCTCTTTTATATTAAATATATTTGTTACTTGGGTTACCATCTCTATGTGTTGCCCAGTTAAAATCACCCTTGTTTGAACCTTTTCAGAAGCTTTAAAAGCGATTATCAATGGCGATAGTTTGATAGCTTCTGGTCTTGTACCTAAAACAAAAGTAACTAAAGGTCTCTGCATCAATTTGGTTTTTTCAGCTACTATACTAGACTCAAATACCTCTTAAATTTTCTTTTTTCAAAAATTCAAAGACTGTTTGTGAAATACCTTCATCTAAATCAACTTTTGGAACCCATCCTAGCTTGAGAATTCTTTCTATATTGAGTTGTTTTTTTGGGGTGCCATCAGGCTTCGTATTATCCCAATGAATTTCACCATTAAATGAAGTAGCATTTGCAATTTTTAAAGCTAAATTTTTTATAGTAATATCTTTACCTGTCCCAACATTTAAGAAATAAAGTGGATTCCCATATATATCTTTTGGAGATGAAGAATCTTTAGGATCCCAATTCTCTAATGAAAAAACTACAGCTCTTGCTAAATCATCCACATGTAGAAATTCCCTTAATACATTTCCTGTCCCCCAACAAGTAACAGATGATAATGATTTCTCAGATGCCTCGGAAAATTTTCTTATCAAAGCGGGTAATACATGACTATTGTTTATATCATAATTATCTCCAGTCCCATATAAGTTTGTTGGCATTAAACTTATTGCATCAAAACCATATTGAATATTAAGTGCTTGACAAAGCTTAATTCCACTAATTTTTGAAATTGCATAAAATTCGTTTGTAGATTCCAAAGCACCAGTTAAAAGATATTCTTCTTTTAAAGGTTGAGAAGCATGCTTGGGATAGATACAACTGCTACCAAGAAATAAAAGTCTTTTCACGCCATTTTTCCAAGATGTTTCTATAAGATTATTTTGTATTTTGAGATTTTCAATAATAAAATCAGCTGGTTTAGATGAGTTTGCTAGGATCCCTCCAACTTTTGCCGCTGCAATAATTACTATTGAAGGTTTATTTTTTTTAAACCAGTCTTGCAATGTGGAAAAGTCCAGATAATTTAATTCCTTTTTAGAGGGACTAAGAATAGAACCTCCATTATTAGGATTCCCATAATTAGATTTTTTTAAAGCCCTGCATATTGCGCTGCCAACCATACCTTTTGCACCAGCTACTAAAATTTTTTCTTTTAGTGAAATCTTTTTTTCCATATCAGTTTTAAACTTAAAATTTCTTTGAGACTTGCCGCGACTAAGGCGTCTCATTGAAACTGGCAACCTTGAAACCTTTTTTTCTTAATAATGATTCTTTTAAGGCCTCTTCTTTATCAAAAGCAATCATTTCTTTGACTAATTCTTCTAAACTAGTTTCAGGAACCCAACCAAGTATTTCGTAGGCCTTTTTGGGGTTACCCATTAATTGATCTACCTCAGTAGGACGAAAATATTTAGGATCAACTTTAATCACTATTTCACCATTATCAGCTCTTTTCCCGATCTCATTTATTCCTTCACCTTCCCATATTATTGCAGGATCATTATTATTTTTGCCCCATCCCAGTTCTTTGGCACTCATTTCAACAAATTTCCTTACCGTTTCTGTTCGACCAGTTGCAATCACAAAGTCATCAGGTTTATCCTGCTGCAGCATTAGCCATTGCATTGCAACATAATCCTTTGCGTGACCCCAATCTCTTTTGGCATCAAGATTACCCAAATATAAAAACTTATCTAAATTTGCATTTATTCTTGTTAATCCTCTTGTAATTTTTCTTGTTATAAAAGTTTCACCCCTTCTAGGACTTTCATGATTGAATAAGATTCCATTACAAGCAAACATGTTGTAAGCTTCTCTATAATTAACAGTTATCCAGTAAGCATAAAGTTTGGCTACACCGTATGGGCTCCTAGGATAAAAAGGAGTTTGCTCACTTTGTGGACTCTCTTGAATAAGTCCATATAGTTCGCTGGTACTTGCTTGATAGATCTTTGTTTTCTCTGTAAGACGGAGAATTCTTATCGCTTCAAGAATTCTTAAGGTACCTAAAGCGTCACAATTTGCAGTATATTCTGGAGTCTCAAAACTAACTGCTACATGACTTTGAGCTCCTAAATTGTATATTTCATCAGGCTGAACTTGTTGAATAATTCTTATTAGATTTGTGCTATCAGTTAAATCTCCATAATGGAGTATGAATGATTGTTCATTATTATGGGGATCTTGATAAAGATGGTCAATCCTTGAAGTATTAAAACTACTTGACCTTCTTTTAATTCCATGCACTTCATAGTTTTTGTTTAATAAAAATTCTGATAAGTAACTACCATCTTGACCAGTTATTCCAGTTATTAAAGCTTTCTTTCGTTTAGACATTAAGTGAAAATATTGATTTTGTTTGTAGACTTCAATTTATATTATAGTGAAAAATCTTTAGTCAAATTTTATATTTAAAAAATCTTCAATTTAAATAAATTTCAAAATTTAATTTTTAATCAAATTTATTCAAAAAGAATAAATAATTTGTGAAAATTTAATCTAATTTGGTAATTTTTGGAGAGTGCAATAACTTTAACTATTACGTCCGTAATTATCTTCAAATCTAATGATGTCATCCTCCCCAAGATAGGTCCCACTTTGAACTTCTATAACATTAAGAGCCACCTTGCCGGCGTTGTGAATTCTATGCTTGGTTTTTTTTGGAATATATGTGCTTTGATTCTTACTAAGAAGTAATGATTTATCTCCTATCTCAATACGTGCTTGACCCTCTACAACAATCCAATGTTCAGAACGAAATTGATGCATTTGCAAGGATAGTTTTTCTCCTGGCTTTATAGTTAATAACTTTACTTGCCAATTAGGATGTTCCTCAAGAGAAATGAAGGACCCCCACGGTCTATAAACTTTTTTATTTGCTTGTCCTTCAGGCATATTTTTTTCACAAAGTTCTTCAACTATATTTTTTATATCTTGGGAAAAATTTCGGTTGGCAACCAAAATTGCGTCTGTGGTTTCAATCACTATTGTATCTTCTAGGCCAAGTGATACTAGTAATCTGCTATTGCTGCTTAAATAAGAATTTTTTGTTTTTCTGATTAATGTTCTACCTTCGCTAAAGTTTCCAAAAGAATCTTTTTTAGCGTTTTCTAAAACTGTGTCCCAACTACCAATGTCACTCCAACCTGCATTTAATGGAATAACAGTCCCAATTTTTGTTTTTTCCATTACTGCAATGTCTATGGAAATGTTAGGACATTTTTCGAAGGATTCTTTATTTAATCTAATGAAGTCAAGATCTTTTTCGCTTTTATATACAGATTCTTTGCAATAATCTAATAATTCAGGGCAATGTAAGGACATTTCATTAATCATGGTTATAGCCTGAGATACAAAAATTCCACTATTCCAAGTAAAAAATTTATCTTTAATTAGGGCTTTAGCTTTATTTAATGTTGGTTTTTCGATGAATTCCATAATATCAATCCCATTTATTTTGTTTAAGTTAAATGGCTCTTTAGATTTTATATATCCGTAGCCTGTCTCAGGGGATGTTGGGATGACACCAAAAGTAACTATCTTGTTTTCTTGGGAAAATTTCAACGCAACCTTTATAGCCTCTCTAAATTTCATTTCGTTTTTAATAATATGATCTGATGACAATACAAGAAGCGTTGGGTTCTTTGCTAACTTTAAGGAGAACAATGTGGAAATTGCTATTGCAGGAGCTGTATTCCTCCCATATGGCTCAAGGATAATTGCACTTGGAACAATATTTATTTCTCTCATTTGTTCTGCAACAATAAATCTATGCTCTTCATTACAAATAATTATTGGTGGTTTTATATTCTCAAAGGTTGAAATTCTTTCATATGTTTGCTGAAGAAGAGATTTCCTATCTTCTGAGCAAATTGATAAGAACTGTTTTGGAAAACTTTGTCTAGATAACGGCCACAATCTTGAGCCTTTACCTCCGCATAAAATTACAGGAAAAATTTCATTTTCACTCATCTTTTACATTAATTCTTAATTTAATTCTTAATTTATCTTGAGAATCATGTATTGAGAATGATGGCTTAATAATTTTGGTTAGCCTTAATAACGAAGAACTAAATAACTTGCTTAACAATATTTCTTTTAAATATTTCTTTTAAATATTTCTTTTATTATTTTTGATATTATCTAAATATATATTTTTTAAATGTCTGAATTTTTTGAAAATAAAAATTTAATTGTATTTATTTTCTCTATCATTATTTCAAATTTTGCAATATCGCCTATACGTAGAATTGGATTAAAGTATGGAGTTATTGATCGATATGAAAAAAGAAAAGATTTCAAAGGGACAATCGTAAGGATAGGTGGATTATCCATTATCATTGGTTGTTCCATTTCTTTATTATTAATTGCGAATCTTTTTAATATTCAATTTGATAATCAACTTATATATCTTTTTTCTGTTTCTCTTTTATTTTTTTTAATAGGTTTTTTTGATGATTTATTTACAATAAAACCTATTCCAAGGCTGTTTCTGCAGGCTTCATCAACATTGTTTGCATTAACATTTCTAGAAAATCTGTTATTCCCATTTTTTCAATTTGCTAGAACATTAGATAGTTTTAATATTCTTTTTTTAGTTATAGGGTTACTAATAACAATTCTTTGGATACCAGGTGTAACTAATGCCTTTAATTGGATTGACGGTTTGGATGGATTAGCTGGAGGGGTATCTGTAATTTTATATTCTGGTTTATTTTTTGTGTTTCTCTCTCTAAATTTATATCAATATTCTTTGTATTCCTTAGCAATAGCCGGAGCCTGTTATGGATTTCTTATCCATAACTATAAACCCGCTTCAATTTTAATGGGTGATGGGGGGTCTTACTTTCTTGGTTTTAACTTGGCAGCATTAAGTCTGATTGCAAGTAATAATCTTATTATTAGAGATACTATTAATAGTTCTATATTTGCATCTTTATTCCCATTGATTTTATTGAGCGTACCGGTATTAGATATGTTTTTTGTAATATTAGTTCGAATTTATAACTTAAAATCCCCATTCTACCCTGATAGAAATCACCTTCATCATAGATTATTAGAATTTGGGATTAATTATAAATTAACAATTTTAATAATTTTGCTATTAAATGCAATAGCCGTATTTAGCACGTATTTGATATTCTCAAAAAATGAGTTGATCTTATATTCATTAACTTTTTACGGTATTTTAATAGTTTCTATAAATTTTTTAAAAAAGTTTTTAGAAGGAAATTCGAAATAGAGATTTGTTGAATTTACACTAATAAAGAATTTTTTAATTCAATATTTCATTATTATATTTTTTTTCTGAAATTATTTCTTTTACCCCTGCTAAGAGAACCCAAAAGGTAAAACTTATTCTCCCATCAAAATATTGAAGATCAAACATCTGACTTATTAGCAAGACGAAGAAGGATGCGCACCATGCTTTATCAAAAAGTAAATCGATGAATGATGTATTATTTTGATTAAGAAAAACTTTTTTAAAGGAAATAAAACAAATAGGTAAAATTGTCGCAGCTATTAGTGACAATGGAATTATTCCATAGCTAAAAGCTAATTCAAGAAAGAAGTTATGGGTGTGACCTAAATAGATTCCATTTTCCATGAAATAGTAAATCGGGAAGGCAGAAGCCCCCCAGCCAAGAAGAAGCCTATCCTTTATCATCTTTGCAGTAAAAAGGAATATGAAAGATCTGTTGTAAGCTTTTATCTCATAACTTGATGTGTCGAAGTTGTTAATAATATAGATCAATCTTTCTGGCAAAAAAGGAAAAATTTTATCTAGTAATTCGGGTAGTTGATTACTAAAATTTACTAAAACAAATATCGAAATGAATAAAATAAAAAATGAAAAAATGATATTATTTCCTAACAATAGCGATAAGGTAATTATTAATCCTCCCCATGCATTCCTAGAAGAAGTTAGGAAAATTGCAGTAGAAATTGAAATTAAAAATGAAACTATAATTCCTTTTTTAAATAAATTTAATGATTTTTCAAATAATAAAGCTATTGAAAATGGCCATATTATATTTAGCCAGCATCCTGCATAGTTTTCATTATTAAATAAACCAGACAAACCTTGATCAGCATCAAGAGGTTTTTGGAACCATATGATCAGGTTATTTAAAATATTAAATGGCCCATGCCAATTAAAAAAATATTGCCCAAATCCAGTTACTAATACAGGTATTGAGCCTGCGACAAGAAAATTTGCAAAATACTTTCTATCTTTCTTTGAAGATAAAAAGGTTCTTGCTCCAATAAAGCATAAAAATAATGGGATCCAATTTGCCAAACCAATCAATGAAGCTGAGGGTGTCCACAGCATTTGCCTTTCTTGAATCTCTACTTCTATATTTGGGTAGGTATTGTTTTGTATGAAAGCGATAATTAAGAGTATGAATGTTGAAGCAATAAGCAGCTGGTTCCATCTATCCTTAAATATTTTTGTTGATTGCAAATAAAAACTAATTGGAAAACTTAACAGAAAAAGGATTGATGATATAAATGGAGCTGAAGCAATAGTAAAAGCTCCCAATAAAAAAAAGGATCTTCCTATATTGAAGAGTTTTGGATTGTTTTGCATTCGTAGAATGATTTATAAAAAATTTTATTGGATAAAATTAATTGAATTCACCATCAATTTCTTATTAATATTGCTACGCTTCCTAATGGATTCGAACCATTGACCCACTGCTTAGAAGGCAGTTGCTCTATCCAGCTGAGCTAAGGAAGCACCTCATCATTATATCTGTTAGTTATTACCTAAACAATTAAGATAAGTTTTTTAAAAGTTTTTAACCAGCTAAAAATATTTGAATTATATAAATTTCTTTTAAAGATATATTATAGGATTAATTAACATTAAAATATTTTGGCAAAAAAACTTTCAGAAGATCAAAAGAAAGAAATAACAAAAAGCTTTACCAAAGGTATAAGTCTTGATGAGTTATCAGAAACTTATAATTTTTCAAAACTTACTATCTCAAGGAATTTAAAGAAAATACTTGGAGAACAAATTTATAAGGATTTAATTAAAACTAATAGATCAAATAAAAAGTTTTTTGATAAAAAGAAAGAGAACCAAGAATTGGTAATTCAAGAAGTTGCTGATAATGTTAGAACTAACAATGAATTTAATATCGGATCAAATGATCAAACATCATTTGTTGAAATTATTCCTTTAGATTATGAAATAGATAATCAAAATCAAAAAGATTTATCCTCTATTCCTGTGTCAGAGATTAATTTCCCAAAAGTTATTTACATGATTGTGGATAATAAAACAGAATTAGAGGTTAAAATTTTAAATGATTACCCTGAATGGAATTTCTTATCAAAAGAGGATTTGAATAGAAAAACTCTAAGAATATATGATGATCAGAAAAATGCAAAAAGAGATTGTAATAAAGAACAAAAAGTGATAAAGGTCCCGAATCCCGATGTATTAAAAATTGTCGCCCCTTTATTAAGATCTCGAGGGATATCTCGGATAGTTAGTCCTGATAAATTAATTGCTCTTTAGTGATTTTTATTATCAAGTGGAGTAATTAGTTGCCCTAACATAGTACCTGTTATAAAGCTTGTTCCAATGATGAAACTTAGAGGTAATTCAATTGTTTCATCTATTAATAAATTTACTCTTTCTTTAGTTGAGCTATTTTGAATAACTATGATTAATATTAAAAATAAAAAAGTATTTAAAAAAAAATTTAAAAATAACCTCTTGAAATTATACAAATTTTGCTTGCAAACTCATTATTTATTTTAATGCAAATTATAAATTATGCTTTTTTTAAGATTTTTCTTTTTTGCTAAATAACTTGAAGCGGCAGATAAACTTAGACCTGCAGTTATTAATTCATTTAACTCTTTTTTTAAAACAAATTCATTAATTTTTGAATTTTTTAATTTATTTCTAGCCTTAATAACTACTGTTATTTCCCCAATTATTTCTCTTCCTCTAAAAGTTTCTATTAAACCGTAAATATTGTCATAAATATTCTCTTCAAATTTTTTTGTTAATTCTCTAGAAACTTGTATTTCTCTGTCTCCGCCACAAAATTCTTTTAATTCTTCTAAAAGTCTATTTAGTCGATGAGGGGATTCAAATAAGACTGTTGTTTTTTCACTTTCACAAATTTTAAAAAGAATTTTTTCCCTTTCATTCTTTTTTTTTGGTAAGAATCCTTCAAAGTTAAAACTTGAAGAGGCCATCCCACTTGAAACAAGAGCTGTTAAAGCAGCAGATGGCCCAGGAATGCAAATAACATCAATCCCATTAGATTTTACATTTTTGACAAGATCCTCTCCAGGGTCACAAATTATTGGCATACCTGCATCACTAACCAAAGCTATAGATTTACCTTCTTTAAGATCATTTATTAATTTAGGAATTTTTTTACAAGAGTTATGGTCGTTAAAACTAATTAATTTATTTTTAATTCCTAATTTATTCATTAACTTAATAGTTTGCCTTGTATCCTCACATGCAATTAAAGAAACGTTTTTAAGTATTTTGATTGCTCTTAAGGAGATATCATCTAGATTACCTATAGGTGTACCAACGAGATAAAGAACACTATTTTCAGGTTCTTGGTTTCTATGAGACAATGAAGTTTTCGTACTCATTTCGTGCTTAAATTACCATTCGGCGTAAATATAAATAGTCTTATTGATGATATAAGGACTTTAAGTTGGGAAGCTGCAGATATCATGCTTTATTATTCTAATCTATTAAAAGATTTAGATAACAAAGATAAAATTTTACAAAATAAAAATAACGATGATCCAGTAACAATAGCTGATTTAAAAGTTAATGAGTTAATTATTCAAGGAATTAGTGAAAAGTATAGTAATGTATCTTGGGGAATTTTGAGCGAGGAAAATGCAAAGCTAGAATCGTTTAAATTAGATAAAAGTTCAGATTGGCTTTGGGTCCTTGACCCTCTAGATGGGACGAAAGATTTTGTCGATGGGACAAATGACTATGCAATGCATCTTGCTTTAAATTATAACCAGAAGCCTATTCTTGGCATTATTTTGATTCCAGAACGAGAAGAATTATGGATTGCGTATGATAATAAAGTTTGGTGTGAAAAAAGAAATGGTTCAAAGAAAAAAACATTTATTCAAAATGATAAAAAACTTGTAGATATGACTTTAGTTACCAGTAAAAATCATAGAAATAATATATTGGAAAATTTAATAGAAAAAATTGGTTTTAAAAAAAGAATCATAATGGGAAGTATAGGGTGTAAGTTGGCTTCTATTGTTAGAGGAGAAAGTGATTTATATATTACATCTACTGTGTCCGGAGGAAGTTCTCCAAAAGATTGGGACTTTGCAGCACCAGAAGCGATTTTAAATGCAGCTGGAGGAGCGATTACAAATGTGTATAATCAGAATCTATCTTATGGAAATCCAAATTTTGAACAAAGAGGAATATTAGTCGCTTCAAATAATATCAGTAAGCATAAAAGTTTATGCCTAGAGATAAAAAGAATTATTGATAAATATAATATTTGCTCTCTTTAATTTAGAGGAGCCACTGGAGTTGGAGTTGGTTCAGGGTAAGACATTCCTCCATTTTGGGCTACGCCTCTCAGTGTTAGGTTAATTCTACCTCTGCTATCAATTTCTCGAACTCTTACTGTGACGTCATCACCTTGTCTGACTACATCCTCAACTCTCTCTACTCTTGCTTCAGATAATTGAGAAATATGAACCATTCCCTCTTTCCCTGGAAGAATTTCAACAAATGCTCCTATTGGGATGATTCTAGTTACGACTCCAGAAAAGATTTCTCCTTCATGAACTTTCCTTGTTAATCCTTCAATTATCTTTTGAGCTTCTTCTGCAGCAGCACCATCATGGGAAGCAATAGTAACGATTCCTCCATCTTCGATATCTATTTTTGTATTAGTTCTTTCTGTAATACCTTTAATTGTTCTTCCTCCTGGGCCAATAACTGTTCCAATAAGCTCAGGATCAATTCTGAAGCTTAAAAGTCTTGGGGCATGAGGAGATAGGGATTCTTGAGGTTTATCAATAGCTTCCTGCATTTTTTCTAAGATATGTAACCTTGCAGGACGGGCTTTTTTAATAGCATCAGAAATTACATTTACTGGTAAGCCAGTGATTTTCATATCCATTTGCAAAGCTGTTATCCCTTTTTCAGTACCAGCTACCTTAAAGTCCATATCTCCTAGGAAATCTTCAATTCCTTGAATATCGGTAAGAATTCGAACTTCCTTTTCTTCTTTAATTAATCCCATAGCGGTACCACTAACAAGCGCTTTTAAAGGCACTCCTGCATCAAGAAGTGAAAGAGTGCTTCCGCAGACTGATCCCATAGAAGTTGATCCATTAGAACTTAATACTTCACTAACTACTCTAAGTACGTATGGGAATTTCTCTTTCCCAGGGAGTACAGGTATTAATGCTCTTTCTGCCAAGGCTCCATGCCCTATCTCCCTTCTTCCTGGAGTTCTCATTGGCCTAGTCTCACCAACAGAAAATGGAGGGAAATTGTAGTGATGCAAATAAGTTTTTTCTGTGCTTGGGTTTAGATCATCCATTTCTTGAGCATCACTAGGTGTCCCTAGTGTGGTAGTAGATAAAACCTGAGTTAAACCCCTTTGAAATAAGGCTGAACCATGAACTCTTTTTGGAAGGATTCCTGCACTTGCAGAAATTTTTCTTACTTCATCTAATGTTCTTCCATCAACTCTTTTGCCATCATTAATGATTTGTGATCTCATTAATTTCTTTATAAGTTTTTTAAAATCGGAACTTAATAACTTTTCATTTTCGGAAAGTAGAACTTTTAATTGGTTGTCATCTTTCAAAGATTCAATTTTACTTTGAGTTTCAACTTTTATTTTGTCTAGTTCAAGATCTCTTTCCTCTTTTGACAGATCAAATTTCTTTAAAACTAACTCAATGGCTTTTGTACAATTCTTCTCTAAATAAGAAGGTAATGTTTTATCTTCTTCTGGTAAAGATGGTTTTATCTGTTTAATACCTAAGTCTTTTAGTAAATCTTCTTGAGATTTAATAAGTTCAGTAACAGCTTCGTAACCAAAATCTATAGCTTCAATAGTATCTTGCTCGGATAATTCATTAGCCCCAGCCTCGATCATTACAATCCCATCAGGAGAACCTGCTACAACAATGTCTAAATCACCTTTTTCTATTTCTCTGTAGCTTGGATTTAGAATGAAATCATCACCTATTAGTCCAACTCTAACAGCTGCCATTGGACCATAAAATGGAATTTCACCAAGCAATGTTGCTATTGATGCTCCAGTAACAGCAAGAACATCTGCAGGAACTCTCTCATCAAGAGAAAGGCAAGAGGCAACTATTTGAATTTCATCTCTCATCCACGAAGGGAAAAGAGGCCTCATTGGTCTATCAATCAATCTTGAGATTAAAGTCGCTCTTTCTGGTGGACGACCTTCTCTTCTCATGAAACCGCCTGGAATTCTACCAGCAGCATATAGTTTTTCCTCATAATCACAAATTAGAGGTAGAAAGTCAGCGGCTTCTTTTTTGGTAGTTTTTGTAGCTGTAACTAATAAAGATGTGTCTCCACACTCGATCATTACTGATCCACTTGCTTGAGGAGCATATAGTCCTGTAGTTAGTCGTATCTCTCGTCCGTCAAACGTGATCGACTTATTTTGTCCTTCCACTTTTTAAATTATAAATCTATACATAATTTATTCTTACATTTTTTAGGGACATATTGAGTAAAATATTTAAATAAGGTGTAAATTTTTTAAAAACAAAGTAATAAATTAAGCTTAAATCATAAATTATTTTTTTTTTAAAGGAAATAAGTTAAAGAAATTAATTAAAAGTGATTAAAGCTAAAAATTACCAACTGGATTTAACAACGCCAGGTAGTTCACCATTATGAGCTCTTTGCCTTAATTGGTTTCTACATAACCCAAAATCTCTATAAACCCCTCTTGGTTTGCCAGTAGCCCAACACCTGTTTCTAACTCGGTTTGGAGCTGAATTTCTTGGTAGACCCTGAATTTTTCTATGAATTTCTAACCTTTCCATAGGATCTTTAGCGGCATTAAATTCGTCTAATAAAGATTTTCTTTTTGCAGCATATTTTTTCACAAGTTTTTTGCGTTTCACCTCTCTCGCAATCATGGACTTTTTCGCCATCGAATAATAACTGAATTTGTTTTATTTTAACAGCTGGACTGGCAAATCTCGAAATTTAATTATTGGTTTAGTAATCTTTGTACAATTAAAAGTTGGCTAGTGTCTCTAATTATAAGAAGAACACTTAAGCCAACTAAGAGGAAAAAACTTGATTGAGTAACAGCCATTTGTACTTTGACAGGAACTGGTTTGCCCCTAAATCCTTCAATAAGAGTGAAAACAAGTTGTCCTCCATCTAATAATGGTAAAGGCAAAGAATTGAGAACTGCTAAATTAATAGAAATTAAAGCAGCAAATAATAATATCCCTGTTCCTCCTTGTTCTGATAATTGTGCTCCGATTTCAACTATTTTTACTGGGCCGCTTAATTGTTGAGCAGTAGAAGCAAAATTTGTTATTAACCCTTTGTAGCCTTGAATTGTTTTTATTAAAAGCGATGTAAACTCGTTGTTGGAGTATTTAATAATTTCGAAGAAATTTTTTGTTTTTTTTGTTTCTTTTCTAAGATTTGGCTGTAATTGAGCACCTATTGTACCTTTGCCATTGATATTTTTTGGTACCAAGGTTATTTCTTTAAATACTCCATCTCTATCAATTTCTAGTGAAATTGGTTTTTCTGATGAGTTCTGTATGTTCTCTACTAAAGTAGAAACAGCTTGATCTCCAATACCTAAAGGATTGGTTTCAATTTTTATGATTTTATCTCCCGCCTGTAGACCAGCTATGGAAGCAGCCTTATCAGGCTGGGTAGCCAAAACTAAGATACCTGGTTCAGGATCAAAGGGGATCCCAATAGTTGTTACATTTAAAACTAATATAGTGTAGGCAAGAATCAAATTAGCGAATACCCCAGCTGAAATCACAATAACTCTTTGAATTATTGGTCTATTCTTTAGGAGATTTGGATCTTTAGGGTCAATATTATTTATTTCTTCATCAGGAAAGGAAACAAATCCTCCTAAAGGGAAGGCCCTAAATGAATAAGTGATATTTTTGTATTTTTTTTTAATTATTGAAGGTCCAAATCCTATGGAAAATCCATCAACGTAGATTCCTTGCAAAATCGCGGCTAGGAAATGACCCATCTCGTGAAAAAAAATAAGAAATCCTAGAACTGTTATTGAGGTTAAAACATTCATTTATTTATACTAAGCAGTTTTTATGAAATTTGAACCAAAATATGGAACTAGAGCATTTGGAACCTTAACACTTCCATCTGGTTGTTGACCGTTTTCAAGAATAGCAGCCATGGTTCTTCCAATTGCTAGGCCACTTCCATTTAAGGTATGTATATACGTATTCTTTTTATCAATTTTTGTCCTTATGGATGATCTGCGAGCTTGAAAGTCTAGACAATTGCTGCAACTTGAAATTTCTCTATAACTTTTACTACTTGGAAGCCAGACTTCAAGATCAAACGTTCTACTAGATGAAAAACCTAAGTCTCCAGTACAAATATCTACTAACCTATAGGGTAGGTTGAGCTTTTGTAAAATGCTTTCTGCATCAAGAGTGATCTTTTTATGAGCCTCTAAAGAATTACTTGGATCGCAAAACCAATAAAGTTCCACCTTATTAAATTGATGGAGTCTAATTAATCCTTTAGTATCCCTCCCATAACTTCCAGCTTCTCTCCTGAAACATGGGCTATATGCAACATACTTAATAGGCAATTGCTTTGGATCAATAAGCTCATTTCTATGAAAAGCAGTTATGGGAACTTCAGCTGTTGGAGAAAGCCATAAATCGTCATTTGAACACTTAAAACTTTCATTTGAGAATTTTGGTAATTGTCCAGAACCCTTAAGGCTTTCAGAATTTACTAAAGCTGGGGGCATTAATTCTAAATAACCATTTTTTGTATGCATATCGAGCATAAAATTTATTAAGGCTCTCTCTAACCTGGCGCCATTTCCAATAAGGGTAATAAAACGACTTTTTGAAATTTTTGTTGATTTTATAGTGTCAAAAAGATTAAGACTTTCTCCAATTTCCCAGTGAGATTTAAGACTCTCTTTTATTAAAGGATCTCCCCAAGTTTTTATTTGCACATTATCACTTTCATCTTTTCCAATAGGGGCATCTTTACTAGGAAAATTTGGCAAATTATTAATCTCATCATCTACTTTTTTATCCAATATTCTTTGCTTTTCTTCGAGTTCAGAAATTTTGATTCTGTATTCATTTCCTCTTTTCTTTAAATCATTTATTTCTTGTGAAGTAGTTTTTTTTGATTTCCCAATAACTTGTCCGATTAATTTGCTTAATTTTTTACTCTCGGATTGAAGGCACGATATTTCTATATCAATTTCTTTTTTTTGGACTGTTAATTTGTGAATCTCTGAAATGTTATACACCTTTCCTCTTGAGGATAAATTCTCCTCAACAGAAGTTGGATTTTCTCTTATTAATTTTTGATCTAACACTCTTTTTTTTTTATACCTTAATTAAGATAGTTAATCCCAATTCATTATTTGGGATTTTTGATGAAAAATTAACTTAATTAATGATTTCTTACTTATGCAGTATTTTTATTTAATTTAATTTTAATTATGATGCTGAACGAGCCCTCCCTGTAGATGACCATTCTTTTAGTAGATCAATTTGCTCTTTAGCCGTTCTGGATAAGGGCACTAATTCAGAAACTGCCTTTATTAAATCTTTTTCCATAAGCTCTCTATTTTCAGAGAATGAAATGTGCATCCCCTCTATAACAGCTTGTTCAAGTTCTGCGCCAGAGAATCCATCTGTTCTGTCCACAATCGTAGAGAGAGGGAAATTGTAACTTGGCCTTCTTTTTTTTAAGTGCAAATCAAGGATGCTTAATCTTTCTTTTGAATTTGGCAAATCAAGAAAAAATATTTCATCAAATCTACCTTTCCTTAATAATTCAGCAGGAAGCTTATCTATAGCATTAGCAGTAGCAATTACGAATACAGCGGATTCTTTTTCGGCCATCCAAGTTAATAAACTTGCTAAAACCCTCTGACTTGTCCCTCCATCACTTCTGGCATCGCCACCAAAACCTTTATCAATCTCATCGATCCAAAGGATGCAGGGAGACATGGCCTCAGCTCTTGATATTGTTTCTCTTGTTCTTGCCTCACTTGAACCAACAAGACTAGAAAATAGTCTTCCTACATCTAACCTAAGAAGTGGCATCGACCAACTTTTGGAAATTGATTTTGCAGTAAGTGATTTCCCTGTTCCTTGAGCTCCAACAAGCAAGACTCCCTTAGGAATTGGTAGTCCATAGTCTCTTGCTTCCTTAGAAAAAGCCCTAAATCTTTGATTAAGCCAAACTTTTAAAACATTTAAACCACCAATATCATCTTGACTTGACTTGGCTTCAAAGAATTCTAAAATTTCACTTCGGGCGATAACTTGTTTTTTTTCTTCAAGAATATCTTTAATATCCTTTTTACTTATTTTTCCTCTTTGAGCAAGAGCCTTAGCAGTGACTTGCTTTACTTTTATTTCGGTTAATCCACTTGAAGCTATAGAAAGTTCGTTCAAGTCTTGTTCCTCAAGATCTGAATTGGTATTAATAGCAATTTTTTTTATTAGATTTTTCAGTTCTTTTTGATCAGGTAAAGGTAAGTTGATTATTGTCATCAATTCATCCAGATCTTCTGATGATGGAAAGAGATGGGAACTAATAATTAAATTATGACTAGTTTGCTTAAGCTCTGAAGATAGTTCTTTAATAGTTCTATTAATGGATGGATCATCATAAAATTTATGAAAATCCTTTACTAATAAAACTGTTGAAACTTCAGGACTTTGCCTTCTCAGCCAGTCAAGTACTCCTAGGGGGTTGTTAGAAAATTTTCCATCTTCATTAACTAATCCTTTAATACCGTTTACACAATCCCAGCAAACGAATCTTTTTATATTTAATCTTTCACAAGAAAAATTAATTAACTTTTCTAATCTTTCCTCTTCTTTAGTCCTTATCCATATTAATGAAGTTCTTGATTTTATAAGTAATTCTAAATTTTTACACCAAGAATTCATTATTTGAGATTGAGGCTATTTTTTACTGTTAGGTTCAAAAGGCAGTCTTTTCTCTGAGATAGTTGAAGCAGAAGTTGTTATTACTTCATCTTTTGCCAATAATTGTTGGTCCAAAATTTTCTGAAGATTATCAGGAAGAGCTTCTTTATTAAGAAGGAAGGTCTGAAATGCCTGAAATATATTAGCAACAACCATATATAGTAATACGCCTGCTGGAAGAGGGAAAAACAAAAACATTCCAGTTATCATGACAGGTGTGATTTTGTTAGCGGTAGATTGCTGAGGGTTTGCAGGCATCCCCTGACTAGACAAAACTTGAGAGAGAAGTAGGGTTAATCCAAAAGCACCAACTAATGTAGCAATATCCCAGTTGATAGATCCATCAACATAAAAACCAACTTGTCCAAGAGCTTTAATAAAAAGAAAACCACTTTTTGCCGCTAGACCTGGGATTTTTGCTTCAATTGTTGCATCCCCTGGTTTAATTGCAGTTACTGTACCGTCTTGGGAAATTTTTAGATTTTCTGATCCTTTTGAAACCTTCCAAGTAGGAAGAAATTTTGATCCATTATCGTATTTGGATAAAACTTCTGAGTAGCTAGTACCATTTGTTGTTTGCAAATTTATTTTTATTGATTCTTCTGTCCCTAATTTTGTACCGTTAGGTATAGTCGCTATGACAGGGAAATGGGATTTTTCCGTTATAAATATTGAGTGTCTTGGAGATTTATAAGGTTTTGGATCAATAGCTGCAACTTGCTCCTGTGGAACAACCTTTAAGTTTATGTTATAAGGTACATCAGCGAAAGGCGAACCTCTTAATGTTGCGAATAATGCAAATAGAACAGGCATCTGTACTATTAAAGGCAGACAACCAGCGAGGGGGCTGCCAAACTCATTCATTAGTTTTCCTAATTCTTCTTGCTGTTTCTTTGGATCACCTGAGAACTTAGATTTAATTTCTGCTTGTTTTTTTTGCATTACTGGTTGGGCAATCTTCATCCTTCTTGCACTTCTTATGGAACCAGCGCTTAATGGGAAAAGTGCAATTCTTATTACAACTGTTAATGCAACAATTGCTAAACCATAACTTGGAACTAAACCGTAGAAAAAGTCTAGGATCGGGATAAGTAGTTTTTCAGAAATGAACCCTATCACGATATTAAAAAGAGTGTAATTTTATTAGACATTTCATTTTACAGGAAAAAAAGGTTTTTGTAATTAATTTATTTAGGATTTAGTAGCAAATCCTTCTACCTCTTTAAAATTAAGAGATTGTGATCTTTTGATTATATTTTCTTCAATAAATTTTTGCTTTTCTCTGAATAGTGGTAATGATTTCATTTCAACCTTTGATCCATCGTTAAGTATAAGGACCATATCACCATATGATCCAAATCCTCTTGGAATGGATCTAATTTCTTCTATGTTGCTTAATGATACTTGAGTTTTGTTTTTGCCAAACCATCCACCATCTATAGTAATTCTCTTATTTGTGATTCTATACCTTAACCACAATGCTCTGACTATTGCAGCGAAGGTAAATGGCAAACCAAGAATAGTTATCCCCGCTAAAAGATTTATGATTAAATCACTTTTTGCAGGACCACCTTCGTAAAAGGTTTCTTCACTCATATTATTCATTTTATTAGATTAGATTTGAACATTAAATTTTGAAATTCCTCCAAAAGTCTATTTTTATCATCGCAGGAATTTCCAACTTTAAGGTTAACAAGTAACCAATAAGGTTTGTGAGTATTAATTTTTTGAATGTTTGTTAATAGCCACTCTTGCAAGATTCTTCTCACTTTATTTCTTACTACAGCTTTTTTTGAAAATTTTTTACTAATGGCAATTGCTACTCTCAAATTATTTGATGAATTTGTGAGTTTATGAGATAAGAGTATTTCTGGATTTGATATTGCTAACTTAAAAGTCATTAAATTCCCATGTAATTTTGTGGAATTTTTATGAATATAATTAAAAGTCCGATGACCTTTTAAGCGCATACTTTTAGGTAGGGCCATTTAAATTTAAAAATTAAACCGCTATTCTTTCTCTACCTTTTTGTCTTCTACTTTTAATAACTCTTCTACCAGTATGAGAACGCATTCTTACTCTAAAACCAGATACACGTTTTCTTTTTCTTGAAGTTCCGCCAAAAGTTCTTTTAGTCATTTTTTTAATTACCCGTAATTAATCTATCACTTAATCTATCACTATAGTCCAGCTTCCTAAATAAGTTGAAACTGATTCCCCTTTTGGTTGACCATATGAATGGAATTGATAGAGGCCTGATTTTTTTGGATTAAAGACTTTTAAGAGAATTGCATAACTTTCTTTATTTGAGGGAATTGGGCTATAGGGGTATATGTTTACTGAACGTAAGGATGATTCATCAGTATTAATTTCAATATCAGCTGGAATATCTTCTAAGCATTTAGTACGACTTTCAAAACCTCCAATTCTTACCTTACATAAACTTATTTTTTCTTTTTTTAATGTTGACTTAAAGGGTTTCGGGATGGCCAGATTTATTTTTAAAAGATCAGTTTGTCTATCAGATGGTTTCAAGAAAAAATATATTTTATTTCTAAATCCTTTTCTTCCATCTCTTTGAAGCCACTTTAACCTTCTGAAGCCAGAGTCTTGGTTCCATTGAAATTCTAAACCTGCCTTAGCATCTTGGATAATATTGAAAATTGGCGTTGAGAATAAAATTGCTGGAATAAGGAGAAATTTTAAAGTTTTAAAATTTAATGCAGTTTTCTTAGTTTTTTTTAACATTGATTAATTAATTTAAAGGGATCGATTAAGCCTATACAAACTTATTAAGGGTTTAATAATTTTACCAAGGTTAACATCTATCTGGCCTTAATTTTGAAGCACCCCTTAAATAAGGATGTTTGACAGGATAATTTGGAGGTAATAAAACTTGAGCCATTATTCTTATACAAAAATCGACATCATTAAAAACATACATTTGTTGACAATCTAGAAATGCTACTGAATCTAGTCCATTAAATCTCCTCGCAATTGAAGCAGGGAAACATGCATCCAAATCTTTTGTTGAAGTGAATGTTATAGATAATATGTTTGTCTTTATTAAATTGTTGCGTAAAATTAATTCATCCATTAATTCCACCACAGCAACTTCTATTTCCTTAACGGAATTCCCAGATGCAGTTGTCGCTCCTCGAATAAATGTAGTTTTATAATCAACTTGCATTCTATTTTTTTAGGGCTTATATAACCAAAGTATTTTATTAGAAGAATCTAGCTCAAACAAGATATTATTGATAACTTTTTCAATAATTCTACTTCCAGGGATTAGTCCAAGAATCTTCTTTTTTTTCTTTCCAAATGTCAAGGGTTCAATTTTAGGATCAATTTTAACCATTTTTGCTGCAAGTAGCCTTGCATCAACCTCATCTCCAACTTCATCAACGAGTCCTAATTCTTTCGCTTGCGTCCCTGTAAAAATCCTTCCGTCGGCAAATTTCTTTACTTCTTGAACAGGTAAATTTCTTCCTTCAGCAACAGCTTCGGTAAATTGTTTGTAGCTTTCATCTATAAGCCCTTGAAGAAGTTCTCTACCTTCTTCGCTTAGAGCTTTATCTGGAGAAAGTATATCTTTAAATACACCGCTTTTGACAGTCTCAAATTTTATCCCAACTTTATCTAATAATTCAGATAAATTATTACCTCTTATAATCACACCAATAGATCCTGTAATTGTTCCAGGATTAGCAACTATTTTGTCAGATGCTACACCAATGTAAACACCTCCAGAAGCTGATATGTTCCCAAAACTTGCAATAACTTTACATCCTTTATCTTTTAATCTTTTAATAGCAGAGTATATTTCTTGGCTATCCCCAACAGTACCTCCTGGCGAATCAATTCTCACGATTAAAGCAGGAAATTCTCTATCCTCAATTTGTTTAAGAGCTTTAAGGACAGAAACTCTTGTTGAACTTGTAATCGGCTCATCAATTACAATACGAGCCATTCTTTTTTTTGACTTTCGTCTAAAAGGCCAAATCATTCTTTTAAAGTAAATTCATAAAACTACTTTAAAAAGATTATCAGCAGACCTAATGAATTCAATCCTAAATTGGTTTTTAATGATACTCCCTTTTGCACTTTGGGGTACTTCTATGGCGGCTATGACTCCCTTAGTATCTAGTGCTGGACCAGAGTTTGTGGCTTCTTTAAGATTACTCCCTGCAGGAATTCTTGTTCTAATTACAACATATTTGTTAAAAAGAGATCCGAAAATTTATAGGTGCGATTTGAAGTGGTTTTTTGTTTTTACAATTGTAGATGCTACTTTTTTTCAGTTGTTTTTAACTTATGGGATTGAAAAAACTGGTGCAGGTCTAGGCTCTGTATTGATTGATTCTCAACCGCTTTTGGTAGCTATTTTGGCAAGGGTAATTTTTGGGAATATAATAAATCCAATAGGATGGTTGGGCTTTCTTTTTGGCTTAGGAGGAATAGTATTCTTAGGAGTTCCACAAGAATTTCTAAGCAATTGGTGGTTAATGTCAGATACTTCAATAACTGATGTGTCTTTTAACTTTGGAGAGCTCTGGATGCTTGCAGCTTCTCTTGCTATGGCCCTTGGGACTATTTTAATTAGATTCACCTGTACCAAAAGTGATCCAGTTGCAGTCACAGGTTGGCACATGATTTTAGGGAGCATCCCCTTGATTATTAAACATTGCTTGCAATCAAATTTTCAAATAATTCCAGATTGGTCAATATTTGATTGGGGACTTATGTCATTTGCAAGTATTTTCGGGGGAGCAATAGCTTATGGATTGTTTTTCTACTTTGCTAATAATAAAGAAATAACTGGATTTAGTACTCTTGCATTTTTAACTCCTGTATTTGCTCTTCTGAGTGGAGGCGTTTGGTTAAATGAAAGACTTACTTTTGTTCAATGGATAGGGGTTGTTTTTGTTCTTATCTCGGTATTTTTCGTAAGCCAAAGAAGGTCTCTATGGGAAGATAAATTCACCGACAATACAATTTAAATAGTTTATTAGTTTAAAAAGTCTAAATAATGCGAATAGTTCTGATTAGTACTCCAATAGGTTTTTTGGGAAGCGGCAAAGGTGGAGGCGTTGAATTAACTTTAAACTCCTTGGTTTCAGGCTTGCTTTCTTTGGGACACTCCGTTGAGGTGATAGCACCTAAAAATTCTAAATTATATGAAAGTAATGAAAAAGCAAAATTACATCTCATCGATGGTGAAGATCAAATTAGTTGGCAGCATCAAAATTATAATTCTCCCGTAAGTATCCCAGATAATTCACTTCTAGCTGGCATGCTTGAAAAAGGATTAGATATTGCTAAAAAGGCAGATGTTTTATTAAACATGTCTTATGATTGGTTGCCTATTTGGATGACTTTAAATGTAGAGATACCAATTGCGCACATTATTAGTATGGGTACTGAGAGTTCAGCAATATGTAATTTAATCTCAAAGGTACATTCTAAATTTCCATATAATTTTGCTTTTCATTCAAAAATACAAGCTGATGATTATCCATTTATAAATAAACCAATAATTATTGGTAATGGTTTTAAATTAGATAATTATATTTTTCAAGATTCAGTAAAGGGACCCTTGGGGTGGGTTGGAAGAGTAGCACCAGAGAAAGGTTTAGAGGATGCTGTTTATGTTGCAAAAGAACTTGGCGAAAATCTAAAAGTTTGGGGAGTTAAAGAAGATGAGACCTATGCCTCAAAGATAGAACAATCTTTTCCTAAAGGAACTATAGATTGGAAGGGTTTTTTACCAACTAATGAATTACAAAAAGAACTTGGCAAATGTAGGGTTTTACTAAATACACCTAAGTGGAATGAGGCATATGGGAACGTAGTCGTTGAAGCTTTAGCCTGTGGGGTGCCAGTTGTAGCATATAAAAGGGGTGGACCAAGTGAAATTATTAAACATGGGCAAACAGGGTATCTTGCTGATCCTGATGATAAAAAAAATATGCTTTCCTATGTAAAGATTATTGAAAAAATAAAGCGTAAGAAATGTAGAGAATGGGTAGAAAAAAATGCCTCTACAGATATATTTGCTAACAAGGTTGTGAACTGGCTTAATAAGGTAATCATTGAATATAAATAAATAAATAAATTAATTAATATATTAATGATTTTTCTGAACTCAAAAAAAAGGCTTTTAAACTCAACAATAGTTTTAATTTCAGGAATCATTATATTTATTTTAGGTTTAGGTACTACAGGACTGGTGGATGAAACGCCACCTTTATTTGCAGCTGCGGCAAGGGCAATGAGTGAATCTGGTGATTGGATAACTCCAAAGGTCAATGGAATGTTCCGCTTTGATAAGCCTCCATTAATATATTGGCTAATGGGTTTTTTTTACTCATTACCGAAAAACGAGATCTGGGATAGTTTTGGGACACTCTCAGCAAGACTTCCTTCGGCCTTGGGATCATTATTTTTAATGTTGATGATTGGAGATACTTTGTTTTGTTGGCCACAGAAGAGTGATAGGCAATTCCTCACTCCAATAGTTGCATCATTAGCCTTTGCTTTGTCTCCACTAATAATTATCTGGAGTAGAACTGCGGTGAGTGATGCCCTTTTAACTGGAACCTTAGGGATTAGCCTGCTTTTATTTTGGAGAAGAATGGCAAGTGAAAATAATGACCAATGTATTTCAGCGTGGGTATTTTTAGGTTTTGCAATTTTAACTAAAGGACCAGTTGCATTTGTTCTGGCATTATTGACTATTACATCGTTCTTGTTTAGTCAGAAGAATTGGAAACCGTTGCTCTGTAAAATAAATCCTAAGAAAGGTTTTTTAATAACAATACTTATAAGTGTTCCATGGTACATATTAGAACTCATAAAAGAGGGAAAGCCTTTTTGGGACAATTTTTTTGGTTACCATAATTTTCAAAGATATACCTCAGTTGTAAATAATCATGCAGAACCATTCTGGTTTTTTCTTTACATAATGATATTGGCTTCGTTACCATTCACTCCTTTTTTGTATCACGGGATATTCAAAGCTATTAAGAATTTATTGAAAAGTTCAAAAGAAAGTTGCAATGTCACTGAGACCCTTAATACCTATTCTCTATGTTGGTTAACATCGGTTTTAATTTTCTTTAGCCTTTCTGCTACAAAACTACCAAGCTATTGGCTGCCAGCAATTCCAGCAGCGGCAATCTTAATTAGTAATAGCTTTATAAACTTAAAAAATTCCAGTAAAAGTTATCTATATTTATGGTTTTTTAATATTTTAATTTTGTTTGGTGTTTCAATGGCATTCTTTTTCTCAAATAATTGGTTAAGTTCAATTAATGATCCTGAAATGCCTAATCTTGCGTCTGAACTAATAAGCTCTGGGATAATTTTCAAAGCCAAATTATTCTTTTCTTCATTTACAATTCTTTCATTAATTTTATTTTCTTTAAAATCCAAATATATCCTTCTTTATCTTCAAATTTTACTTTTAATTGGACAATCTTTTTTGATGTTCCCAATTAGAAAATTAGCAGATACTTCAAGACAATTACCCTTAAGGCATATCTCAAAATTAATTTTAGATATTCGAGAGGGGAGGGAAACTTTAGCAATGATCGGGATAAGAAAACCATCATTACATTATTATTCTAGGCAAATAGTTTTTTATGAACCAAACACTGAAGTTGGATTAATTAATCTGTCAGACAGGCTAAATACTGATAGGAGAAAAAATTATGAGGATCAACCCGATTTTGAATACAAAACTCTATTGGTCGTAATAGATGAATACTCCTCCCGCGGGAAGCAATGGTCAAAAATTAATCATCAAAAATTAGGCAAATTTGGGATTTATAATTTATGGCGAATTCAAAAAAGCGATTTAAATAAGTATTCAAAATTTCTAGTGAATAGTGGTTATAAATCTGACTGGAAAAATAGAAAAGTTGAAAAATTTTAACAAAGTCTTTTTTTAAGAAGAGCGTTTTTTAGATCATCAAGGCTGCACTTGCTAGGTATATCGATATTATTCAAATCTTCCATCAATTCGAGATCAATGACAGAATCTTCGGCTAAAAAACTAAAAACTTCATTAATGCTTATTCCCATATCTTGAGCCATCTCTGAGATAAGTCTTAAGGTATCTCTCCTTACAGAAATCCTAAGGTCTAAAGGGATATATTCATTTTCAGGGTTTGCTGACTTCATAACCTAAATCTTAAGACATTATTTAGTTATCAGGATATAATCTTTACAATATTCATTAATCATGCCTTTGAAGAGTGAACTCTTGCGAAATTGCTTAAATAAATAAATTCATAAACAATTTAAATAGAGGAATTGTAATTATTGAAATTAAAGTTGTAGTAAAAAGAATTTTTGAAGCGATTTGTTGTTTTACACCATAAGCCTCTGCCATTAGTATTGTGGATATTGCTGTTGGGGTTCCTGCCTGAATAATTAATGCTGATGATTGATAGAAATTAAAATTTAAAGAGATGGATATAAAAAAAATAATAAAAGGAAGAATAAATAATTTTAATAAAATTGAAAATTTAATTTCTTCATTTAGATCTAAAATCCTTCCCTTTTGATTTGTGATTATTCCAAGTCTTGTTCCCACAATTACTATTGCTAAAGCAATAACTATTCTTGAAGGAATCCAAAGATAATCGCCTAAGATTTCATCTGCTTGGAAAAGATATGCAAGAAGTACACCAATAATCCCTCTCAATGCAGGACTATTTATCAATGCATTTAATAGCCCTTTGATGTTTGGGGTATTATTGCTGTTAGATTTTCCCTGGAGAAAAAAAGGTCCAAATATCCAAGCGAAAAGTGTTGTTCCTAAATCAAATCCAATAGTGAAATTTATAGTTGTTGAGGGTAGAATAGCTAGCGCAATCGGTATTCCAAGAAATGATGTATTACCTATTAGGCCAGCCAGCTGCAATGTGTAATTTGGAAGCCTCTTTTTAAATATTGGGATAATATTTATTAAAGATATTAAAAATCCAATTGCGGAAAATGCTAAAAATGCACTTTTAATTAGGTTTATATCTATTCCTTCCTTTAATAGGAGACCCATTACACTTAATGGAATGCCAAATCTTATTAGAGGTCTTGCAATATATTTTGAAATCTTTGGATTATTTTTCCCGAGAAGAAAACCAAAGAATAAGAAAGGGATAATATTTATGAAAAGAGAGTAGATGGCATTAATTAAATATTTATGTAAGCAATATTAACTTGCCGAAGTGCAGTCAAAAAGTTTTTTGTTTTTTTTAGAATTTAAATTATCTTCCAGATTGCTTTGTCAGGAATTAGAGGAGATTTATATAAATTTTCTGGTTCTTTAGTCAAAACTCTCCAAGTAGGGACCCTACAGGCTACGTAAGCAGGACTTTCTATTAAAACTCCTGGTTTCTCATCAAAAGTACAAGTAAAACCTTCTTTCCAATACCCACCATTATTAAGGCTACCTTTAAACCAAACCCAGCATTTTGAAGTTTTCAAGATCAGCAAATTTTTTTCTATTTTAAACAAGATTTAAATAAATCATAAATTTATTACTTATAAATTTTTTTTACTTGTTTTAGGTTTTTGAAAAATATACTTTGGATATTAGTATCAATAGATTTAAGATCAAGGTAATAAAATTTGCTATCAATATTGGTAATGACGAAATTTTATAACCGTATATAATCCAAGACAAAACACCGATAATAAACATTATTAATGTTGTCAAAGAAACATCATCTGCCTTTTTTGTTTTTAAAGTTTTTATCAATTGAGGTAGAAATGCCGCTGTTGTTAAAATCGCTGCAAAATATCCAAATATATCTACATTCATAATAATATTTTTAAAAAATTATTCTTTAATTGAATCAGATAAAAATCCTAAAGGATCTCTCATGTTTGATGAATATCCAAGAACATCACTTGAAAAAAACTTATAAATAACTTGATTTTGATCATTTAATAAAAAGGAAGCTCCTCTTTGGGGAAGATATTCTTCATTAAGAATATAATCACTCCAATTTTGGATTATTTCATTCATATTGTTTAATCTAAATGTTGCTAATTCAAATGGTCTCAAATAACCATCTCCGAAAACCTGTTTAAAAGAGCTACCTGAAAATTTTAGAAATTTTAAAACGTCAATTTTGTCAAATTCTGAATAGATTTGCTTTGCTTTTCGGTCGCCGGTGTAACCTCTAAAAACTTCTTTTATTGTTTTAAAAGAATTTATTCCTGATAGCATCAAAAGCATATTTATCCATCCTCCTAAACCTATATTTAATCCTCTTGAAACTTCAAGATTGTTATGAATTTTGTTATTAGAAACAACTATTAGATTTTCTTTACGAAAGCCAGTAAATTTACAGAATTTTTCTTTTCCATTTTGGTTTCCAATAGCAATTGCAAAAATATCTAAATTTTTATCTAAATTTTTATCGATAAAACTTTTCAAATTTATTGCATATTCAAAGCTATCAAAATCTCCTAACAAACCAAATAAAATAATTAATTTGAATTTTTTCTGCCCATTAAAGTTGAATTCTTCAACAAGTTTTTTGATGTTATTTTGAAATTTGTCAGTCACGATGTTTTAAATGATTTATAAATTATTCTCAAAAAAAATTTTTTTACCTTGATTAGTATAAAATTTTACGTGAAAAAGTTTTTAAAGAAATTAATTTAACGTTTTTAGATTTTATTATCTTAATGTAAACATTTTGAAGTTATGACTGTAGGAATTTATTACGCAACTACAACTGGAAAAACTGAAGACGTGGCTGATCGTCTTCACAACTTTATCTCTTCAGCAGAGGCTCCTAAAGATGTATCTGATGTGGATGATCTTTCGGAATTTGAAGGTCTTGATGGAATTATCTGTGGGATACCTACTTGGAATACTGGCGCTGATGAAGAAAGATCTGGAACTGCATGGGATTCAATCTTAGAGGATATTGGAGAACTAAGTTTATCAGGAAAAAAAGTTGCAATTTTTGGTTTAGGAGATTCTTCTACCTATACAGAAAACTATTGTGATGCAATGGAAGAACTTCACAGCTACTTCACGAAAGCAGGAGCGGAAATGGTCGGTTACGTAGATAAATCTTCTTATACATTTGATGAGTCTAAAAGTGTTATTGGAGAAAGCTTTTGTGGATTACCTCTTGATGAGGACAGTGAATCTGATTTGACTGATTCACGTTTAGAAACATGGGCTTCTCAGCTTAAAGGCGAAATCCCTTCATTGGCATAATCAATCTTTTACAGATATTACCGCCTAAATTTGTAACATTTGTTCTTTCACGATATGTTTTTTTTACATAAGTAATTAAATGTGTGAAGAACATTTAAAAAACAATAGTGATTAGCAATATGCTCAATTTGCTGTTTACTTAAATCAAGTGTTACAAACTTACGGAAAATCTGATGTCACCTATGACTGGTATGCAGGGAATTCTGGTGTTGTTGGCCGTTCAGGTAAATTCATAGCTGCTCATGCTGCCCATGCAGGTCTAATGATGTTCTGGGCAGGAGCTTTTGGATTATTCGAATTGGCTCGTTATGACTCCAGTATTCCAATGGGTGCACAAAAAGCAATTGTTTTACCTCATCTAGCGGGTATAGGAATTGGCGGTATTGAAAATGGTGTTATTACAGAACCATATGGAATTGTTGTAATTTGCACATTACATCTAATATTCTCAGCAGTGCTGGGTGCTGGGGGATTACTACACTCCAATAAATTTGCAGGCGATCTTGGAGACTATCCAGAAAATAGTAAGCCACAAAAATTTGATTTTGAATGGGATGATCCAGATAAATTAACTTTTATTCTTGGTCATCATCTAATTTTTCTTGGACTTGGAGCAATAATGTTTGTTGAATGGGCTCGTATTCATGGAATTTACGACCCAGCAATAGGATCTACAAGACAAGTTATTTACAATTTAGATATTGCCGCTATCTGGAATCATCAATTTGATTTTTTAAAAATAGATAGTCTGGAAGATGTCATGGGAGGACATGCTTTCTTAGCTTTCCTCGAAATAATTGGAGGAGTTTTCCATATTTGTACTAAACAATTTGGAGAATATACAGAATTTAAAGGAAAAGGATTACTTGGTGCTGAGGCTATTTTGTCATACTCAGTAGTTGGTGTATCTTATATGGCTTTCGTTGCGGCTTTTTGGTGTGCTTCAAACACAACTATATATCCAGTTGATTTATATGGAGAGCCCTTAAAGCTTCAATTTGAATTCGCACCTTATTTTACTGATACGGTAGATTTAGGTTCAGGGGCATATAGCTCAAGAGCTTGGCTTGCTAATACTCATTTTTATTTGGGTTTCTTTTTCTTACAAGGTCATCTTTGGCACGCACTAAGAGCAATGGGATTTGACTTTAAGAAAATTGGTCAAGCTTTTGACAATATTGAAAATACAAAAATTACTCAAAATTAGTTTAATCTAATAAAAAACCTCTCCTCTAACAGGGGGGGTTTTTTTTGTATAATTACTTCACTAATTTAAAAAATTAATGGATAATCTAAAAGAAATTAACTGTAAGGAGATTTTTAGAAAGGCTTATGAAAATCGGTACACCTGGAAGAATGATTTTAATGGTTACCAAGGTAAATGTATTTTTTTGACTAATAATAATACTCAACAAGGTAACTTCTCATTAGGTAAAGACTTTAAACCAAATATTCAAAATATAGAAGATGAGAATATTGTTAAAAGTATTGCTTCTCAGTTATTTGAAGTATGTATACATAGGGTAAAAAGAGAATTCGAAACAGTACACTCAGAAAATAATTTTAATTTACTCAAAAATTCTGAAAGTGGTTTTGAAATGAGTGTTTCAGGTAAGAATAAAGGTGATAAATATAGAGTTAAAAATAACTGTATTAATATGGTCTATAGAAAAATTCATGGAATTATAATTGAAATTTTTGTTGAAGAATTCTTTGATACAGGAATCGGTTTCCTTAGTAAAAAATATAGTAGTCAACAAATTAATCCAGATACACTTGAGACAAATTCCGAAAAATTGGAATACGAGGATGAATTCGTAAATGTAGGAAAAGACGATTATTGGATATTAAAATCGAGGAAAATTAAATATTTAAACCAAAATCAAGAAGAAGAAATACAAAAGTTTGTTTTCGAGGATCTATGTTTATTAAATTAGAATTTTTTTATTCAACCAGCCTAAACCCTTTATCAAGAAGTTTTTGGTAAAGAAGTCTTGCTCTAAAAGCTAGTATTTGTTCTTCATTTTCATTACTAATTACATGAAAATAATTATTATCTAATTTATTTTTGCTAAAGCATACATTTGCTTCACCTAATCTTAAAGTCCAGTTCTCTTCTTTGGCTAAATGTTGATTAGGTCCAAGATCCCAAGGACATTTTTCAGGATATTTTTCTCTTTTAGAACCCATATGATTAAATTCAACTACCCAATATTAGTAACAATTTACAACTATGGCTATAAAAAATAGTTGATAACTTTTTCATAGAGTTGTTGATTAGTGCAATGCAATTTAACACTTTACTCTTTGGTCGCGATTAAACAATAAAATGGGTCTTTATTTAAAAAATTAAAAATATTAAGTGCTGGTTCACTAAACTTTTTGATAATTTTGGGTTCATTAAATCCATTTGAGATTAATACTTTTCTTACGTATTTGACCCTATCTTCTTCAGTAGATGAAGTCCATACGTTAGGAGCTTTATGCCAAAATGCTCTGTTTGAAAAAGCAATAATAAACTTGCCCTGTCTACTTAATATTCTTGCAATTTCTTTGGTTAAATTCTCTGGATATTGTAAATATTGCCAAGCGGCCACCATCAAGCAATAATCAATGCTTTCTTTATCTAACGGAATTTGTTGATTTAAATTAAAATTTTGTATCCAATAAGAATCAAAAATTTTATTTTTTTCAAGTTCTTGTTTGTTTAAACCATGTCCAATAACTTTTTTATATTTTTTCCTTTTAGGTAAATAACTATCCCAACTGGACATTAAATCAAGGACAGTGGAATAATTATCAATTTCTTTTTCATATAAATCTGATAGAGCTTGCCTGAAATTCGCATCTAGATGATAAACAAATTTTGGATCAGAATAAAATTCTTCATCATTACTCTCATCAAGTTTTTTTCTTTGATAATTATTTAAAACTTCCAAAACAACTGATTTACGAACTATATAGCAAATCTAGTAAATTGAAATTCTAATTGCGTATTAAGAATTTATTTTCATTTAATCATATTAAAAATATTCAAAAAAACTAGACATATATTCAAAAAAAGTTAAATTATTAATTAATGGTTTAATAATGATGATTGAGTTCAAAAGGAGCAAAAAAAATAGGTCTAAAAATGCTCTTTTTAATCCCTATAAAAACGGAATAAGTACATATGATATGGCATATCTTTCATCAAAAAAAAATTTAAAAAATAAAACCGTTTATCTAAAAAATGATTCTAAGAAAGATTATCTTGCTGCATAGAGATGCCTTATATTAATGTTTCGACTTCAGCAAAAGTAAATGATAAAAGTAAATTACTTGAAGAAATTTCAATTCTAATTTCATCTTTAACTAACAAATCAAGAAGATTTGTTATGGCAAAAATAGATGATAATTGCCAAATGTATTTTGATGATGAATCACCTTCTTGCTTTTTAGAAATTAAATCAATAGGTTCTCTAAATCCTTCAGAAATGACAAAGCCCATATCCGATTTTGTATATCAGAAAATGGGGGTCCCAATAGATAGGATTTATATTTCTTTTGAAGATGTGCCAGCTTCATTATGGGCTTGGAATGGAAGGACCTTTGGTTAAGAATTTTTTTAGGTATAAAGCTAATGGAAATAAATAAATTATTTGATTTAAATAATTTTAGAACTGCACCTCAATTAAGTGATGGGCAAGCAAAAAAACTTTTAGAGGAATTAGAAGCAAATATTTTTAATGCCGATTGGATAACGATAGGAATAATGGCTCCTAGTGACAATAAAGCTATTGAAGCATTACAAACAATTTCTAAGAAATATTCCTCAATTAAATTTGAGAATCTTGGTCCCCTTCATGCTTATGGAGGAGTTTTTTTAAAAGCTAATCAAAAAACTGGTAATGTTTTTGTTAGATCTGAAAATGGTCTTGGAGAAGGAATTTTAATAACATGTCAGTATGACGAAGGTGCTAAAGAATTTAATACTTTTGGTCCATTGCCATTAGATTTTTTTACATAATTAATTTCTCATTTATTTTTTTTATCAAGGATCTTATTTAATGACAGCTTTTTATCTGATGATATTTTTGAGAAATTGGATTTCAAAATATTTTTTACTTTAAAGTTTTGTTATTATGTCTTATGGTATTGATCTAGTTTTTTTCACTAATATAATTTAATGTTTTTTCAGGATATAGTTAAAAATTTAAATAATTTTTGGTCAGAAGAAGGATGCTTAATAATGCAACCATATGACACAGAAAAGGGTGCTGGAACAATGAATCCACATACCTTTTTAAGGGCTATTGGACCAGAGCATTGGAGTGTAGCATATGTAGAGCCATGTAGAAGACCAACTGATGGGCGTTTTGGTGACAATCCAAATAGGGCCCAACATTACTTTCAATATCAAGTAATAATTAAACCTTCACCAGATGGTATACAAGAAAAATATTTAACATCACTAGAATCTCTTGGAATTAATCCTAGAAATCATGATATAAGATTTGTGGAAGATAATTGGGAATCGCCAACACTTGGAGCTTGGGGTGTAGGTTGGGAAGTTTGGTTAGATGGAATGGAAGTTACACAATTTACTTATTTCCAACAATGCGGGGGGATAGACTGTAATCCAATCCCAATTGAAATAACTTATGGATTAGAGAGGATTGCAATGTTTTTGCAGGATAAGGAAAGTATCTGGGACTTAAATTGGAACAAAGATTTGAAATATAGGGACATTTGGCTTCAATTTGAAAAAAGTCAATGCGCATTTAACTTTAATGAATCAAGTCCTGATAATCTCAGGAAATTATTTGAAATTTACCAAGATGAGGCAAATACCTTAATAAATAAAAAATTAACTTATCCTGCTTTAGATTTTGTTCTAAAATGTAGTCATACCTTTAATTTGCTTGATGCAAGGGGAGTAATTTCAGTTACAGACCGTGCGCAATATATTGAAAAGATTCGAAAATTAGCGAGAGAAGTTGCATTGTCTTGGATGGAGGAAAGAGAATTGCTGGAATTCCCCCTTAATAAAAAATACTAAAAAAAAATTTACTTACAAAAAAAGACTTTAAGTATCAAAAGATACATGCTTTTGATACTTTTATTTCTTTCATTTTTGGACGCTAACGATACAGTATAGTTACCCAATTCTGTTGGGTAATTTTAGTGTGAGGCAAAATGAAACTCTTCCAACAAATGTTGGTAGCAGGAGCATCTATGAGCTTATTAGCTCCAATGACTGTTCAGGCTTCCGAATATGTGAATCTTGAGGAAATTAATAGCTATTCCCGTAGCGATTCAAAAACCGCAAGATTTGATAACAAAACATTCATTAACAGTATTAATGAAGACAAAGCAGACATCAATAGTTTTGAAGCACTGCAAGGATTAGAAGCGGGTAGCTTCTCAGATACAACCACCTTAGATGGTAAAGCAGTTTTTGCTATTGGTGCAATTGACGGTAATGATACTCTCGGTTTAGGAGAGGCAATTACTACTCCTTATGTCTACCAGATGAACTTAAATACAAGTTTCACAGGTGACGATAATTTATATGTAAGACTCAAAACAGGTGCTGGATGGGCAGATTGGATCCAAAAGCCTTTGTACCATATAGAAGGAACAAGCTATACCGATACCCTATCTGTTGACAAAATGTGGTACACCTTCCCTCTTGGTGAAAAGTTTACTGCAACAGTAGGTCCAAAAATTGAAAACTACTACATGCTTGCAGCAGCACCATCTGTTTATAAGCCTGGTGCTTTAAAAGCATTTAAGTTAGGTAGTCATTCGTCAGCTTTTGGAGCTAGTACTTCGACTGGTGCCGGCTTAACATATAAAGCCGATAATGGTTTTGCTTCTAGTTTAACCTTCAACTCCAAACAGGCTAAAACTGCAACAGGTTTATTCACAAAGGGAGACCAGACTAAAATAAACCTTCAAACTGCTTATACAACTGATAATTATCATGTTTCAGCTACCTTCTCTAAGCAAAGAGGATGGAATTCTTGGTCATATTACTCAACTAAGGATCTTGCAAATGGTGCAAGTACAACTGGTGCAAGTGCAGCAAAATCTGATTCAGTAGCTTTGAGAGCTTGGTGGAGACCAGAGGAAGCAGGTACAGCTACCCCTTCAATTTCTGTTGGTTATGACATTATCGACTTTGGTTTAACTCATTCCAATGGAGTTGCTGAAGGTAGTGGCTATTTTGTTGGTCTTAATTGGGCTGATATGTTCCAACCAGAAGATAAAGTTGGACTGGCTGTTGGACAACCAATGAAGGCAACTTCAGCAACAGCTGGAAATACCCTTACGGAGGTTGATCCTTTCATATGGGAGTTTTATTACTCATTCAGACCTAATGACTCAATTGAAGTTACACCAGCAATTTTTGGAGGTACTGATGTGTATGAAAATACAGATGAGGATCTCTTCGGTGCAGTTGTAACAACAACATTTAAATTCTAAAAATAGAATTTATAAATAAAAAAAGGCCTCAGCAAGAGGCCTTTTTTTATTGCATAGAATTTATAAATTTATTACCAACAATTTTCACCTTCTCCAATAGGTATACACGTACTGGAGGCTGCCGCTTCATCAGCTAATTTTTGTGCTTCCTCATCGAGAATAAAATCAGCTTCTAATGGCATATCGGTATTCCACTCCTTTAATCCACCTAATTCATTTTCTCCTGCTTTTAAGGAAAATTCTTCAGTTGATGTTATTGCTAGTGCACTTGTAGCAGCAAGGAATAATGCTATTGAGCTTCTCTTTTTCATGAAATTTTACTAATAATAATCATTTTAATTATCAAAAAATATTTTTTCTTTTTGATGTATAAAATGATTCAAATCAACTCCCTAATCTTCTTAAAAGGTTTGAATATGATTTAAAGATAAGATCCACCTCATTTGATCTCCCATATTTAGCTAGTAATGATCTTGCAGCAGCATCTAGGTCAAATAAATATTCTCTTTCTTCAATGCTTTTTACATAGCTTTCAATCCAACCAATAAATACTAATCTTTCTCCATTATGAACTTCCTCTACTGAATGTAAATATGTACTTGGATAAATTATTATTTCTCCAGCCTCTAATTTGAAATTTTTTTCAGAGTTGAGGTTTTCAATTGATAATGCTCCGCCTTCATAGTTATCTGTCGAGCTTAAAAAAATAGTGAATGATAAATCTGCTCTCCCAGAGGACATATAAGCATTATCTATATGACGCCCATATTTCATACCAGATGTAGATTTTGAGAAGATTGTTCCATGAACCTTTTTGGGTAAAGCGAAACTTTTGATTAGTTGATTACTGAGGATCTTTTTTGTAATCGATCCAGAAAGCTTTATCGATAAATCTGAATCTCTTCTTAGTTGCAAATTATTTTTTACCTTAGCGGCATGCTTCCCTGCAGTTTGCTTACCATCTTCCCAAAATAATCCCTTTTTGCCTAAATTTTTTCTAAGAAATTCTAAATCTGCAGAATTCAATAGTTGATGAGTTAAATAATTCATTTTTGATATAAAAAATGATACACAATGATGTATAGAAATTCTCTTTCAGAGGCCGTGTTATGGAGTTGTATATAAAGTAACCATATATACTATTTTGGAAAAGTGCAAAATTTTAAAAAACTAATTTACTCAGTACTAACATGTACGTTTTTATTCAACGTTAATATACCTGCCAATTCATCGGAAAAAGAAGTCAGAGTTTATTCAGGTAGACATTACAACACTGATAGGAGTGTCTACAAAAAGTTTTCAGAAGAAACAGGAATTAAAGTTAGGCTTATCGAAGCGGCAGGAATATCACTAATTGAAAGATTAAAAAGAGAGGGGAAGAATTCTCAAGCAGATTTAATATTACTTGTAGATGCTGCAAGAATTACTAATGCGGCTAAAGCTGGATTACTTCAAAGTGTAGAATCAAAATCATTAGAAAATGATGTCCCAATGGGGCTAAAGGATAAAAATAAGGAATGGTATGCATTAACAAGAAGAGTAAGAGTTATGGTAGCTAATCCAAAAGTTGTAGATGTTAGCAAGATTAAAGATTATACAGATTTAGCTGATCCATCCTTTAAAGGAAAAGTGTGCTTAAGAAATAGAAAAAGTCCATATAATCAATCTTTAGTAGCTAATCAATTAGTTAACAAAGGTGAATCAAAAACTAAAGCTTGGTTAAGCGGAATGATTGCAAATGTTTCCCAACCTTTCTTTCCTGGCGATATCGCAATTATTAGAGCAGTTTCCCAAAAAAAATGTGGAGTAGGAATTGTTAATCATTATTATGTCGCGAGAATGTTGGCTGGTGTTAATGGAAGAAGAGATGTTTTATATTCCAAACGAACTTCTGTTATAACCCCAAATCCCGCACATGTAAATATAAGTGCTGGTGGGGTAGCAAAATATGCAGAAAATAAAGCAAACGCTATCAAGCTACTTGAATATTTAGCATCTCCAAGTGGGAGTAAAGGCTTAGCAGCTCCTACTTTTGAGCATCCATTAAAAGAAGTCAATCAAAATCCTATCGTAAAAAACTTTGGTGAATTTACTCCTGACAAGGTTACTGTTGATGACCTTGGGGTAAATAATTCTCTTGCTATAAAACTAATGAGAGATGCTGGGTGGGATTGAAAATTAAGATAATTTGATAAAAAATAATTTTCTCTGTGATTCTGTGCATACTTATAAACAGGCGGAGAGGTGGCTGAGTGGTCGAAAGCGAACGATTCGAAATCGTTTAATAGGAAACTATTCGTGGGTTCGAATCCCACCCTCTCCGGATTTTTTTAGTGTCTGACGGTGTCAGAGGTGTTCTCTTAGATTCAAAATCTTTGTAAAGACATGTTATAACAACAATTATTGTATTTTATTCTTAAAAACGGTGTCTGATAATGTCAGGTGAATTCAGACAATGTCAGACCTTTTTTAAAGAAAATGTTGGTGGAAATGTTGGTGGAATTTTTAGAATGTTGGTGGATTGGGTTCAATTCTATTTAATTAATTAAATGTAAAATAAAAAGATACTAAAACTTAATTTCTCCAATAATTATGGATTGGAAAGATTTCCTAATCCAAAATCCTTGGGCACCCCCAAGATTCTTAAAAGAAAGATTTCCCGATTTTGATGAATACGATTTATCTAATTGGGAGAAAAAAAGTAGCGTGAGATTAGATTTGAATAGATCAGATTGGAAAATTTCAAAGTCTGGAATGAGTAAAAATAAAGCGAGAAGAATTTTGGAAGCGGTTTGGAAATTTAGAATAACTAATCAATTTAATATTCAATTAGATTCAATAGACGTAGTTCCTAAATTAATATCTCAAAGAATCCCTAGAGATGATGCCTTGTCATCATTTGTTAATGCAAACTATCTTCGTCAAACTGGATATAAATATGATGCTTGGTTGCAGAGAGGTTATACACAATTTTCTTTTATATGTTTTCACATTTTTCCTGGCAAAGAATGGTGCGAATCTAAATCAATTTTGCCTCAAATGTTTTTTCAAACTAAACAATCTGATCTTAGTGATCAAGAGGTTTTAATTATGATGGAAATTATTTGGTTAAAACATCTAAAAAATTTAACTAATGATTCATCTAAAGATGATATTGACTTAGCAAAAAAGATTTTTATTGTTAGACATAATGATAATGATCTATTAGATAGAAGAGACTGGGGAAGATTTGGTTTGGGTGCAAATATTCAAAAGAGAAAAGGTGGAGTTAAAAGTTGGGAGAAATTATTAGCAAATAAATTTATCAACGATCTTGGTCTTAACGATAATAATTTAGAAGATTCTGAAAGATGGAGTTCAAGCAAATTTAAAAAGAAGTTCCCAAATATTAATACAACTAAATGTCTCTATACAAATTCAATTCCTACTGAACTGCATCACCTTCTACCTCGTGCAGAGTATCCAGAACTTATCTATGACGAAGAAAATGTTGTTCCAATTACTCCATCAATTCATGCTTTCATCACAAGGGGTAAATGGGAAGATTCTTTAAAAAAGGAATATTTAAATTGCCAACAAAAATGGTTACAAGCGCCAAAAGGTTCTAAAAAGAAGTGTTTTGATGCAGTTATGAAAAAGATAATTGATGCTATGAACCCAAATTAGAAAAGTGTTGGTGGAATTTTACTTATTTACGAGAATACCAGTGTCAGCAAGTTTCTGAGCGTGTCCCATGTATCCATCTCAACTGACACCCTCTCCGTTATTAATATTAAATGAGCTATTTACTTAATAAGTAACTAACTCTCTAATTCTTATGTATGTTCTAAAAATGGGTAAAAGATGCTATCTTAATTATCTATATTTTGTCGGGTATTAACTTAAAAAATGATTTATAAATCATTTTTTTGAAGATATTTCAAATATTTGATTTAGTATGTACAGAAAAAATTTGGATTTCAAATCAGTAATCTTTAAAATATTTTTTACTTACTTAGCAGTTTATTTTTTGGCGCTTATTTTTAAATATACCTATGATATTGAGTCGTTAGTTAATAATATGCAATATAAACTTTTGATATTATTGAATATCATTTCTATATTTTTAGGTCTTCCTCTATCAATTATTTTTGATTTTATATTAATAAAGCTTTTTGGGTTTAATTATGTTTTATTTTTTTCTCCCGTATTAACTATCTTAAGTGTAATTCAAGTTCTTATCTTGAGAAAAATTAAATTCAGATTTTCTAAAAATATGTTGTTTTTGAAAAAGCCAGAAAACAATAATATGTATAAATATTTTAAAAATGTTACTTTCAGATCTTTCTTTATTTTAATAATAAGATCTTTCCCAATCTTACCCCATGTTTTAGGAAGCTATATTATTGCCTCTTCAAAAATCAGGAAAAAGATAATATTCTTAAACACGTTTTTAGGGTCACTTTTCTACTATATTTTTCTTTTTCTAATAATTGGTAATGTTTAGAAAAAAGTTATTTTTCCCAGAATGGATCTGTAGTTAGAGAAACCTTTAACGTACATTTTTTTTTAATTTTAATATCACTTATACAAGCCCTCACTGTTTCACCATTTACATCTATTTCACAGGCTCCACAACTTCCAGTGAGACAGCCAGTTGGGATTTCTAAACCTGCTTTTTCAGCAGATGAGAACCAATCATCTCCCTCTGAAACAAATGTTTCATTGTTATTTGGCCAAATAATTTTTATTTTTTTTCCTTTCAACTTAAAAATTGTTTAAGATTTAAATGTTTATCGAATTCGTTAGCAAGATTATTAATAATAGATTCTCTCTTTATTTTATAAGATATTGATTTTTTACTTAATATTGGTAAATTTTTACTCTTTCTTATTAAATTAATATATTGATCTCTCCAGCTATCATTTTCAAAAATCCCATGTATATATGTTCCTGCAATAGTCCCTCCCCCATTATTTTCTTTGTACCAACCTAGATCTAAGTCCTTAAAAATAGGGTTAATTTTTAAGGCACTTTGCATGTTATTCAATTCGGTTTGACCATTATGAATTTCAAATCCATTAATTTTTGATTTGCATGGCCATACAGATTCAGAGTTAATTTGACGTGTTAATTTTTTTTCAAAGAAAGTTGTTTTTAATGGTAGTAATCCAATTCCTTTAATTTTTTGTTCAGAATGATTTTTGGAACCCTCTTTAAGATAAGGATCTTCGAGTGTTGTTCCTAACATTTGTAAACCTCCACAAATTCCAATAATATTTCCTTTGTTATTGGAATATTCCCTTATATCTTGAGCTAAACCAGAATTTTCAAGAAAAATCTGATCTTTAATAGTTTGTTTACTCCCAGGCAGAATAATAAAGTCATAATTTCTCAAGTTTTGCGATTCCCTAATCCATTCAATTAATATTGATTCTTCATTTTCTAATGGATCAAAATCTGAGAAGTTACTTATGGATGGTAATTTTATTATTCCAACTTTGATATCAGGATTTGTGAAACGTGATTTTTTTTCTAGTAAATCTAAAGAATCTTCTGGGGGGAATGAATCATTTAACCATGGGACAATTCCGATGACTGGTATTTGAGTTTTATCTTCTATCCATTTTTTCCCTTCTTCAAATAATGAAAGGTCTCCTCTGAATCTATTTATAATTATTCCCTTAATAAGTTTTTTTTCTTCAGGTTTCATTAATTCAAGGGTTCCGATTATTTGTGCAAATACTCCTCCCCTTTCAATATCAGTAACCAAAATGCAATTTGCATTTAAATACTTAGCAACTCTTAAATTTGTGAGGTCTCTATGAATCAAATTCATCTCTACTGGACTTCCAGCTCCTTCGATAATTAAACGGCAATTTGGTTTTTTTTTATAAATAGAATTTAGACTTTTTTTAATTACTTCCCAGCCAGGAATAAACCAATCTTGGTAGTAATTTTTGGCGGTTGTTATTCCTATACTTTTACCAAGGTGAATGACCTCGCTTGTTGAATTTCCCTGTGGTTTTAATAAAATGGGATTCATCTCAGCAGATGGATTAACACCACAAGCAAAAGCTTGAAGAGCTTGTGAATATGCCATCTCTCCACCTTCCCAATCAACCCAAGCGTTGTTGCTCATATTTTGTCCTTTAAAAGGGATTGGTTCTTCTCCTAAATTTTTAAGAATCCTGCAAATAGCAGTAACTGTTAAAGATTTCCCTGCTCCACTGGAAGTGCCTAGGACCATTATTGGTTTCTTTATTTCATATAATTTTGCTTCTAAATCCATTAGTAATTTATATTAATTTTGAAATTTATTAATTAGTAAATTGATTTATAATTTGGAAAAAAATTTGTGTTAATTCTAGCCTCTGCTTCTCAATCTAGAAAGAAATTACTAGAAAATTGTCAAATTGAATTTATCCAAAAATCAAGTGACTTTGATGAAACTACTATTCAAGAAAAGAATATATTTAATTTAGCTTTGGAATTATCTTTTCAAAAGGCTAATAATTTATCTGAAAATATTCAAAACATATCATTTCCCGAAGAATTTAATTATGGTCCAGTGGAAATACTTGGGTGCGATTCAATTTTTGAATTTAAAGGAGAAGCTTATGGAAAACCATCTAATAAAGAGGAGGCATTTATTAGATGGAAAAAAATGTCTGGAGAATTTGGATTTTTACATACTGGTCATACTCTAATAATTGGGAATTTTGATTCAACTTCCAAAATTTTTAAAATCGCTGAAATAATAAAAAAAACAGTAAGTTCAAGAGTTTATTTTTCTAAGTTGGAAGATTGGGAAATCAAGAGTTATGTAGATACAAATGAACCTTTATATTGCGCCGGAGGTTTCGCCTTGGAAGGTATAGGCGGTAAATATATAGAAAAAATAGAGGGTTGTTTTAGTAATGTAATGGGTTTAAGCCTGCCATGGCTCAGGGAAAATTTATATAGATAATAAAATCGACCAAAAAAAAACCCTATCAAAAGATAGGGCTTTTTTATTTGAGATAGAAGTTAATCTAAATCAGGCATTTCTAGAGCTGGTTCACTCTTTCTGTCGATTCCTTTTTCGAAACCAGCAGCGGCTGCTCTAGCACGTCCAGCATGCCAAAGGTGACCGATGAATGTAAACCATCCTAGGAAGAATTGAGCAGCAGCTAACCATTGTCTTAAGTTAACGAAGTTAACAGCATTAGGCTCTGTAATGATTCCACCAACGGAGTTGATAGAAGCGTTAGGAGCATGAGTCATATATTCAGCAGCTCTTCTTACCTGCCAAGGCTGAATATCATTCTGGATTTTCTCAAGGCTCAATCCGTTAGGCCCCCTTAAAGGCTCTAACCATGGACCTCTGAAATCCCAAAATCTCATTGTTTCACCACCAAATATAATTTCACCAGTAGGAGATCTCATGAGATACTTACCTAGACCTGTTGGTCCCATTGTTGAACCTACGTTAGCTCCAATTCTTTGATCTCTCACTAGGAAAGTAAAACTTTGGGCCTGTGAAGCTTCAGCATTTGTTGGACCATAAAACTCTGAAGGGTAAGCAGTGTTGTTAAACCAGATGAATGTTGAAGCAATAAAACTTGCTACACAAATTCCACCAAGAGCATAACTTAATAGTCCTTCACCATTCCAGATGAATGCTCTTCTTGCCCATCCAAAAGGTTTGGTAAAGATATGGAATATTCCTCCAATAATTGCAGTAATACCCACGTAAACATGTCCACCAACAATATCTTCAATGGAGTTAACACCGATTATTGAACCAGCTCCTCCCCATGGAGATCTGAATAGATAACCAAGAATAACTCTTGGGTCTAAAGTAGGGTTTACAAGTCTAACTTCACCACCACCAGGTGCCCAAGTGTCATATGCACCGCCAATAAAACACCAGTTTACTGACCATGCTAGAGCACCTACACCTAGAACAATCAAATGATATCCAAGGATGTTTGTCATTTGATTTTTATCTCTCCAATCTGTGGAGAAAAATGGAAAATCTTCTTCAAGTTTTTCTGGACCTGCTAATGAATGGTAAATACCACCAAAACCAAGAACAGCGGAAGCTATCAAGTGAACCACACCTGCTTGGAAGAAAGGCATGATATCAGTAACTTCACCACCAGGGCCTATTCCATAACCAAACATTGCAACGTGTGGCATACAGATTAAACCTTGCTCCCACATTGGTTTATCAAAAGTGAAATGATTAACCTCAAAGAGCATCATTGCTCCCGCCCAAAAGACTATTAGTCCAGAGTGAGCAATGTGAGCTCCTAATAAACGTCCAGATAAATTGATTAATCTAGCGTTGCCTACATACCAGGCATAACCAGTTTCCTCAATACTTTGGTTTGGAGCTCTTAATAGATTATTAAAGGGCGTTTCCACGTGGAAGAACCTCCTCAGGGAATACAAAGTTTTCGTGTGGTTGATCCACAGAAGACATCCATGCTCGCATACCTTCGTTCAAAAGTATATTTTTTGTATAGAAAGTTTCAAATTCTGGATCTTCTGCTGCACGGATTTCTTGGCTTACGAAATCATAAGCTCTTAAGTTTAGTGCTAAGCCTACAATACCAATTGAAGATGTCCACATACCCATAACAGGTACAAATAACATCAAGAAATGTAAGAAACGCTTGTTTGAGAAAGCAATACCGAAGATTTGACTCCAGAATCTATTCGCTGTAATCATTGAATAAGTTTCTTCTTCTTGAGTTGGGTCAAAAGCTCTAAATGTTGAACTTTGAACCTTACCATCTGTGTAAATACTTGTATCTTCATACAAAGTATTTTGTACTGTAGCTCCATGGATAGCGCAAAGTAGAGCACCACCAAGAATTCCAGCAACTCCCATCATGTGGAATGGATTTAAAGTGATATTGTGAAAACCTTGAATGAACAGGATGTAACGGAAGATTGCTGCAACACCGAATGAAGGTGCGAAGAACCAACTATGCTGTCCTAAAGGATAAATAAGGAAAATACTTGTGAATACTGCGATTACTGCTGAGAAAGCTAATGCGTTGTATGGTCTAATTCCAACAAGGCCAGCAATTTCAAACTGACGAAGCATAAAACCAATTAGGCCAAATACTCCATGTAATGCAACGAAGTTCCAAAGACCACCAAGTTGTAGCCATCTTACGAAACTACCTTGGGCTTCAGGACCCCATAAAAATAGAAGACTGTGTCCCATGGCATCACCAGGGGTGCTTACAGCTGCTGTTAAAAAGTTACAACCTTCAAGGTATGAGCTTGCAACTCCGTGTGTGTACCAAGAGGTAACAAATGTTGTTCCGACGAACCAACCTCCTATAGCAAGGTATGCACAAGGAAGTAGAAGTAGTCCGGACCAACCAATAAATACAAAGCGGTCGCGCTTCAACCAATCATCGAGGATATCAAACCATCCTCTTTGTGGGGCGCTACCAACTGCGATCGTCATGAGAAATCGTTTTTAGCTTCGGGATACGCAGTGACTGTAACAAAGATTGAGAGTAATGTGGGGAAATATTTGTATATCTGAAATGCCTTGTAAAGCTTTCCTGACTTTTTTATTAAAAATTAGGTATGAATACTCCCTTAGTTTGTTAAATTATCTGAATTAGGCTCTAAAAAAAGATAAAAATGAATTCAGACCTCACGCCTTTCGATAAAATCGAACAAAAAATTGGTGGATCAAGAAAAATTTCAAATTATATTATTGGAGGGATGCTAACTATAGGAGGTATTGGTTTTCTTTTGGCCTCTTTATCTAGCTACACAGGAAGGGATTTATTACCTTTAGGGAATCCTTCAACTTTATTGTTTATCCCTCAAGGAATCATAATGGGAGCATACGGAGTAATAGCCAATCTATTAAATTTTTACTTGTGGTATTTGGTTTACATAAATTTTGGTTCAGGGAGTAATTATTTTGATAAATCATCAAAATCTGTAGAAATAAAAAGAAAAGGATTGTTTAAAGATATTGAAGTTAAATTAAATTTCGATGAAATTAAATCGGTTAAGTTAGATATTAGTGAGGGTTTTAACCCTAGAAGAAGAATTGCTTTGGTTTTAAAAGGTAGGAAAAAACCTCTCCCTCTAAGCGGAGCAGGTGAACTTAAGCCACTGCTGCAAGTTGAAGAAGAAGGAGCTCGTCTGGCTAAATTTTTGGATGTTAATTTGGAGGGCTTAAAATAAAAAAGAAATATTTTTTAAAAACATTTTCTTTTATACAAGTTTTGATTTTGGTGCAAGCTTGTGGTTATAAAAATAAGATTGATTCAAATTATTACTGCCAAAAACTTAAATTTACTTGTATTAATAGTAATAAAGTGGTGTATTTCAAAACTACAAAAGGTGATTTTGAGGTTAAATTATTTGGTAAAGATAACCCAGTAACAGTATCTAACTTTATAGAAAACATAGAAAATAATATTTACGTAAATCAAAAATTTTATAAAATAATCAATTTTGCCCAAATAAGGTTTATACAAAGTGGTGTTAAACCAGAAAATAAACTTTATATCGAACCAAAACAAAACTTGCATAAGACAAGTCCGTCAATACCTTTAGAAATAAAATTCAAAGAAGAAATAAAACCAAGATATAATTATCAAATAAAAAATCCTAGTGAAACTGAAAATTTAGTTAATACTTTTGAGAGTGGTTCAATCGCTATGGTTAAGAGTGGTAAGAATAAGTCTTCATCTACTGAATTTTTTTTTGTAACTAGTAAGATCCCAGAACTCGATGGAAGATATTCGATTTTTGGAAAGATTATTAAAGGATTAGATGTACTCAAAAAAATAAATAAAGAAGACTATATCAAGGCAGTTCAGATATCTAATTAAATTTCTAGAGAATATTTGTTTATTTTCAACATTTCTGTATTAACTCCTGAAGAGCGTTTAAGAGCTACCTTACCAGTCCTCGCTATTTCAAGGATGCCGTATGGCTCGAGTAATTTCTCTAGAGCAACTAACTTCCCAGGATCTCCAACTACTTCAAGAGTTAATGCTATGTCTGATACATCAACAACTTTTGCACGGAAAATCTGCACTATATCAAGGATATTACTCCTGGTATCTTCTTTCGAGGAAACTTTTAGTAACATCAATTCCCTCTCTACAGCCGCGAGATTAGTAAAATCTACAACTCCCAGAACATTAAATAACTTATTAAGTTGCTTAGTCATTTGTTGAAGAGTTTCATCATCACCCTCTACTACCATTGTTAACCTTGAAATCCCTTTAGATTCAGCGGGTCCTACTGCAAGGCTATCTATGTTGAATCCCCTTCTAGCGAAGAGACCTGAGATTCTACTCAAAGCTCCAGATTCGTCTTCTACAAGGACTGATAATGTATGTTTCATATTTTTAAAAAGTTTTTAAATTTCTTATCCATTCATAAGAGATTCTATTGAATACTGAAGGATCTTCATCATGGATACAATGCCCTGAATTGGATACTATTTTTAATTTTACCCATCTATGGAAATTTGCAATCTTTTTACCAACAAACAAAGGTATGAAATTATCTTTTTCTCCCCAAATTAATAAAAAAGGAACTTTTTTTGAGGCGCTAAGTTTTCCCAAAAGGTAGGAAGCCTGAAATTTTTCATCTCTTGAAGACATTCCAATACACATCGCTCTTAATGATCTAGCTGCAGTTCGCCTTAAAACTGGTTTTGTCACCAAATCTATAAGTTCATGATCTATGTTGTCTTTTTTGAAATAGGCAGAATTTAGTCCCAATTTTATTACCCCTAATTTGGTTATTAAAAATAAAATAATCTCCAAAGGGAAAAAAATAAAAAATATTGTTATTAATCTATCTTGAAATTTTTTAAATAATGATTTTTTTGTTACCGACTTTTTATATTCTTGGATTTGATCTGGCAAAGGCGATGCTATTACCGTTGCAATCTGATCCTCTAATGAAACAGCACATGTTAAAGCCACTAATGATCCAAGGGAATTTCCAATTAGAATTACTTTCCCAGAATTCTTTGGTCTTATCACCTGCGTAATGAAGTCTTTCACTTGATTACACCAAATCTCATTATTTAATTTTCCAATTTGTCTTATCCCAGGTTGATCTGAATCTCCAAATCCTATTAAATCTAAAGAATATGAGGCACAATTCCTTTTCGCGAAATATTCTAAATTTTTTCTCCAATGCTTTCGACTGGCGCCAAATCCATGGAGAAAGATAATTGGAATTTCATTGTTTTCGCCTGAAACACTCCAACAAACTTTAATACCGTTCCAATTCCAATAATTAGGAAAATTAATATTTTTTTCTTTAAAATTACTATTCATATATTCAAAATTTTCAAGATATTTGCATTATCTACTTTTTTAACAAATAAATGTATATTGAATGTAAATTATAATAATGATTAAATTTTACTATGGCTAAAGAAATTTTTAGTATTGCGGCAGTTTTTTGGATACTTATACCAATAGGATTGGTTGGTGGCGCATTATTATTAAAGTTTCAGGGAGATTGATTCTCGCGAACACATCACAAATTGAGTTATTGTCTACAGGTCAAGCAAATCTTAAAATATGAAGATTCTTTTAGTAGGAGCAACAGGGACACTTGGGAGGCAAATAGCTAAGCAAGCTATAGAAGAGGGACACGAGGTTAGATGCTTTGTTAGAAACCCAAGAAAAGCTTCCTTTCTACAAGAGTGGGGTTGTGAATTAACAAAAGGTAATTTGTTGAATTCTTCTGATATAGAATATGCATTACAAGATATTGAAGTTGTTATTGATGCTGCTACTAGTAAACCAGATGATCCTAAAAGTATTTATGAAATAGATTGGGATGGAAAACTTAATTTATTTAATGCTTGTGAATCTTTAAATGTGAAAAGAGTCATATTCCTTTCAATCCTCCTAACAGAAAAATTTAGAAATGTTCCATTAATGGACATTAAATACTGTACTGAAAAACTTCTTGAGAAATCTGCTCTAAATTATACAATCTTCAAATGTGCAGCTTTCATGCAAGGCGTTATAGGTCAATTTGCTATCCCTATTTTAGATAGCCAAGCAGTATGGATGAGTGGAACTCCAACTAAAATCGCATATATGAATACTCAAGACATGGCAAAAATTATTGTCTCAGCAGTTAATAATCCAAAAACCCATAGAACAACATTACCATTGGTTGGTCCCAAAGCATGGGATTCAAACGAAGTTATTTCCCTATGTGAAAAATTTAGTGAAAAGAAGGCTAAAATTTTTAGAGTTTCCCCTTTTCTGATTAGTGTCACTCAGAAATTAGTTTCTTTTTTCCAAGACTCTTTAAATGTTGCTGAAAGATTGGCTTTCGCTGAAGTAACAAGTAGTGGAGAATCATTAGATGCTGACATGAGCAAAACCTACGAAATATTGGATCTAAAAAAAGAAGATATGACGTCCCTTGAGAGCTATATCAAAGAGTACTATCAACAAATACTTAAGAGATTAAGGGAAATGGAAGCTGATTTAAATATTGAAGAAAAAAAGAGATTACCTTTTTAATATTGCAATTTTAGAATTTTATAGTATATTTGTACTATAATTATTTATTTATTTATGTCTGTTTCGAAGTCTAAAAATCTTGAAAGAAAACTAGATAATTTTGCAAGAGAAGCAAAAAATGAATTAAATAATGTTTGCGGATCTTCATTATGGGAAAGCCTTGGCTTTGTATTTTTTGATGAATTAGAAGATTCTCAAAAAATTGCGAAAGCTAATTTTTACTATGGTCAACTTCAAATAATTAACGAAATTAAGTTTTCAATTTAAATCAAATTACATATTTTTACTTATGTTATTTTTTAAAATCAATTTTGGCTAATCTTTTTCTGATAATATTAATTTAGAAAAAAATTAATTAATGATTGAAACTTCAGGGGTAATCGAAAAAGAGCAGGGAAATGGATTTTATTTGGTTACCTTAGAGCAACCTGAAGGCCATCAATGTTTATGCAGAGCTGCAGGTAAATTAACTAAATTTAGAATTAAATTATTAGCTGGCGACAAAGTGTTAGTTGAGATAAGTCCCTATGATCTTTCTCGAGGGAGGATAACCTATCGAGAGAGAAATGCAGGTGGTGGTCCCAGACCTACCACTAATAAAAATAATCCTAAGAGGAATAATAAGTAAACAATTACTTTAGATAATATTTTTTATAGCTTCTTTAAACTCACTTCTTTGTTTAACACCTTGCCATTGCTTTTTTAGTAATTTTTCTTTAAAGAGTTGAACTGTTGGTGTGCCATTAATACCAGCTTGTTTTGCAATATCTTGATCTTTATCAATATCTATTTCAACGCCCAGCACTGCACCATCAAGTTCTTTAATTACCCTTTTTAATTGAGGTTTCAAAACATGACATGGGCCGCAGCTAGGTGAACTAAAAATTACTAAGATAGGTTTTTTACTCTCGTGATAAAGTTTCCTTAATGCATAACTGCCTTTTTGCCATTCAGAGTTTGAATCGAAAGTATCTTCATTAACTTCTTCTTCGTTAAAATCTGATGAATTAAGTTTTTTTTCTGGTTCTGGTGTTTCTCGGACGATAGTTTTTGCTAAGTTTTTCTCGGCTAGCCATCTTTCGGTAGCTAATGCTGCCATGCATCCAGTTCCTGCAGCGGTAACTCCTTGTCTCCACTCAGAATCAACAACATCACCTGCTGCAAAAATACCTTCAATAGATGTTTCTGGTCTTCCTGATTTGCAAGCAATATATCCTTTATTATCTAAATCAATTTTGTTGCCAAGGAACTTTGTATTAGGTGTATGTCCTATTGCATAAAAAAGACCCTTTATATTGATTTCCCCTTTGCCTTCTTGAGAGTCAATAGTTTCTATTTTCTCAAGCCATTCAGAACCATCAGCTTTATCAACTTTTGTGTTCCAATGGATTTCTATCTTTGGATTAGCTTTTACTCTATCAACCATTGCTGCGCTTGCCCTTAATTTTTCTGATCTAACAATCAAATGCACTTTGCTGCCATACTTTGTGAGATATGCTGCTTCTTCACATGCAGAGTCGCCCCCTCCTATAACAGCTAATTCTTCATCTCTGAATTGTGGAGTTGCTCCATCACAAATTGCACAAGCACTTATTCCTTTACTCCAGAATTTATCTTCATTTATAACGCCTAATCTATTTGCACTTGCTCCAGTTGCAATAATGATTGAGTTAGCTTTTATAGTTCCTTCTAAAGTTTTTAATTCAAAGGGATGTGAATCAGTATTTATTGAAACAACATCACTTTCGTATAAATTAGTACCCCATCTTTCTGCTTGAGCTTTCATTAGATCCATCAATTCAGGACCTAGTACTCCATCAGGGAAACCTGGAAAATTCTCAACAAATGTTGTAGTCATTAATTGCCCACCAGGAATTCCACCAGAATTAAATCCTGTTACAAGCAAAGGTTGAAGATTTGCTCTTGCTGCATATATTGCAGCTGTATAACCTGCAGGTCCTGAACCAATAATTACAACATTTTCTACGTTAGATTTTTTTTCTTTATTTTCCATTTATTAGCTAAATTCACTTTTAATAATAATAAAGAAACCCAATTAATGTAGGGCGGATTTCACTCGATCGATTTATTATTTAATCGTTAATTTTTTGGTCTAATAATTTTTTTAATTCCTTTGGAAAGTTTAAAACAGAATCTTTTAAATTTTCGTTCTTTTCTCCAATATGTAATATCCACTCTCTAAATTCTTCTGCGATTGCATAACTGTCTTCATATCTTTCTAAGGTATCCATTGCAGAAATTCTGTTGGTAGCCCAACAGGTCGCAATGTCGATCCTTTTTCTAATGAAATTGTCCATCTAAACTTAAATATTGTATATAGGTAAACACATCAGATAACTGTTGTATTGTCTAATAAGTTACAACTTTGTACTTCCAAACAATAATTTAATCTTTAATTTATATTTGAGCCGATTTTTGCGCTAATTATAAAGAAAATATAAAGAAATAGAGCTAAACTGCCTCGCTATGATTTGCAAGTAACCTTTCAACTTCTTCAAAACCCTCTTTGGCTGAATTTATTGCAAGTTCCTCGCTTACTTTTTCTTCTAATATTAATTTTGCGGATATTTTCTTTAAAAGAGTTTCTTTCTTTTCTCTTAGTGAAATAACAATTTCTTCTTCAATGATAGATTTTATTGCTTTAGAAATTATTTTTTTGTCATTTGCCTCCTCAAATGTGCCCTGAACTAATTCCTGAATAAATAATCTATGCACCTCACTACTCCTTAAAAAACTTTCTGTGGCATTAATAATTCCTTCAACAAGGGCTTCATCAGGTTCAGAATCATTTTCTGCCAACTTAAATTCCCAATCTAAATGTCTTCTTTGCCAACCTGCAGAGTGGAGACTTGGCATGACTGTCTGTGAATAAGTATCAACTGACATTTCATAAATTCTCTCTGCTAATTTTTCGCACCAGTCTTTACCATGCTTTTCTAGATTTTTCTGCATGGCTTGCCTTGGAACAGCATGACCACCATGATGGCTGTGACATACCCCATCAGGACATTCGATTGCTTTTATACTCATTGGATTATTTAGTACCTATATATTCTAGATAGCTATTTTTTAGAAAAAAGAAAATATATTTTTAACAAAAATCCAAGACTTTTGACTTTCTTCAATTTATATTTAGTATGTTAAAAAAATAAATAAATTGACAAAGATACTTATTCCTTCCGAAACAAGCTCTGGTGAAAGGAGAGTTTCAGCTACACCAGAAGCTGTAAAGAAATTAAAAAGCCTAGGCTGTGATGTTTATATTGAAAAATCAGCAGGAAAATTATCAGGATTCAGTGACTTATCATATGAAGAATCGGGCGGAACAATAATAAGTAAAATAGATCAAAATATTTGGGGTGAAGCAGACTTAATATTTTGTGTTCAGACTCCATCTGAGGATAATTTAACTAAATTAAAGAAAGGCGCTGTTCTTCTCGGTCTTCTTAACCCATATGGTAATAAGGAGCTTCTCAAGATTATAAATAGTAATAAGATTTCAGCTTTATCACTAGAGTTGCTTCCGAGGATTAGTAGAGCTCAGTCTTCTGATGTTCTGTCTTCTCAAGCTAATATTGCTGGTTATAAAGCGGTCCTTTTGGCTGCAAGTGAATTAGATAGATATTTTCCCATGCTAATGACTGCAGCAGGAACTGTTCAACCCGCCAAAGTAGTTGTTCTTGGTGGAGGAGTCGCAGGATTGCAAGCAGTTGCTACTGCAAAAAGGCTTGGTGCAATAGTTTTTGTATCCGATATAAGGCCTGCTGTTAAAGAACAAGTAGAGTCTCTAGGAGCAAGATTTATAGAACTCCCTGAAGTTGACGAAAAACCAGGCGAAGCAGGGGGTTATGCAAAGGCTGTAACTCCTGAATTCCTATCAAAACAGAAAGCTACTTTAACTAAATATTTATCTGAAGCTGATGTTGCTATTTGTACTGCGCAAGTTCTAGGTAAAAAAGCTCCTGTTTTAATAGATGCTCCAATGATTAAAAAAATGAGGTCTGGTGCAGTAGTGATTGATTTAGCAGTTACTCAAGGAGGTAACTGCGAAGGAACTCAATCAAATGAGACTATTATCAAAGATGGAGTGAAACTTATAGGGGCTGGTGAATTACCCTCATCAGTTCCTTATGATGCAAGTTCACTTTATGCTAAGAACTTAACATCTTTGATTACACCATTTATAAAAGATGGTGTAATTAAATTAGATAAAGAGGATGAGCTTATTTCTGGATGCTTATTAAGCGATGAAGGAGTTGTCCTTCAAAATAAAGTTTTTGAAAATTGAGGTTTTAAAATTATGTCTTTTATAAGTCTTCTTTGGGTCCTCTTACTTGGTAGTTTGCTAGGCCTCGAGTTAATAGGAAAAGTTCCTCCTACTCTTCATACTCCTTTAATGAGTGGAGCGAATGCAATTTCCGGAATAACAATGCTGGCAGCATTGACTTTAATTGTTAAAGCAGAAGGAAATGTTCCACTTTTAATTATCGGCTCAGTTTCTCTTGGATTTGCTCTTTTCAATGTTGTGGGTGGTTTCTTTGTAACTGATCGAATGCTTGCAATGTTTAGTCGTAAACCATCAAATAAGAAGTAATTTTTAAAATGAATCTACCTGTAATCATTAAATTCGTTATTGACCTTCTAGCAGTACTTTTACTGGCTTTGGGCATAAAAGGATTGTCAAAAGTAAAATCGGCAAGGGATGCCAATAGATTAGCTGCATTTGCAATGTCGCTATCAGTAGTAGGATTACTTTCTTATTATTTAGGTACTTCTGGAATTGCTACTCAGTCTTGGATTTGGATAATAATTGGATCAATCATAGGTAGTTTGTTCGGAGCAATACTTGCAAAAAAAGTACCGATGACCTCCATGCCCGAAACAGTTGCATTGTTTAATGGTTGTGGAGGAATGTCATCACTTTTGGTGGCCTTAGGAGTAGCTATTTTCCCTATTTCTAATAGTGTAGAAAATCTTGATTTTTTTAAGTCACTCATTAACGAAGTTTCAATATCTGTTTCTATATTTGTTGGTGCAATAACTTTCACAGGTTCAATTGTGGCAATGGCAAAGTTACAGGGTTGGTTGTCAACTCCAGGTTGGACTCAGAGCAAAGTTAGACATTTTGTAAATATTGTATTTGCAGTTGCTTCCTTGATAGCCTTTTTTGATTTGATAAACGGCAATGCAAGTTCTATTTGGCTTTTAGTTATAGTTTCTTCTTTATTAGGTATTGGAGTTACTTTGCCAATTGGTGGAGCTGATATGCCAGTCGTTATATCTTTATTAAATAGCTATTCAGGGATTGCAGCAGCAGCAGCAGGTTTCGTTGTAGATAGTCAGCTTTTGATAGTAGCAGGCGCAATGGTTGGAGCGGCAGGTCTAATACTTACTCAAGTAATGTGCAAGGGTATGAATAGATCATTGGTCTCAGTTCTTTTTGGAGGATCTTTATCGGCACAAAGTACAGCCTCTTCTGGTTCAGGAGAATATACAAATATAACTTCTTGCAGTGTTGAAGAATGCGCATTGACTTTAGAGGCAGCCAATAAGGTAATTATTGTTCCTGGTTATGGTCTGGCAGTAGCTCAAGCTCAACATACTTTAAGGGAAGTGACAAAAAAACTAGAGCAAAATGGTATTGAAGTGGTTTACGCAATTCATCCTGTAGCAGGGAGGATGCCTGGACATATGAATGTACTTTTAGCAGAAGCAGATGTTCCTTACGAACAACTTAAAGAGATGGACGTTGTAAATCCTGATTTTCCAGCAACGGATGTTGTTTTAGTTTTAGGAGCAAATGATGTGGTTAATCCTCAAGCTAAAAATGATAGCTCTTCTCCTTTATATGGCATGCCAGTTCTTGACGTGCAGGAAGCAAGAACGGTATTTGTAATTAAACGTGGTATGAGTGCAGGTTACTCCGGAATAAAAAATGATTTATTTGATTTGCCAAATACTTCAATGGTCTTTGGTGATGCAAAAAAGGTACTGAATGATTTGATTGGAGAATTAAAGGATCTTGGGGTTGGAGAGAAATAATAGTATATCTTTTGGTTTTTCAGATTACTTAAAAAATAAGCCATTTCGAGAAGTTTTACCTTGGATAGGTGGCGACTTACAAACTTTAAGAGATACTTTTGTTATTGATTTTGGTAAATCAAAAAAAAATAAAAAAATATTCTTTCCGATTAATAAAATTCTTTCTAAAAAATTTGAAGGTGATTATCTTCTAGGTTTTTTAGAATTACCTGAAAACTTAGACTCACTTAGGGGTTTTGTAATCGTTACACATGGTTTAGGGGGCTCAACTAAACGGTTTGGTTTAAGAAGAATCTCTAGGAAATTAGCAAATAATGGTTTTGGAGTTCTTAAATTAAATCTAAGAGGATCTGGATCTGCGAGATATTTAGCTAAAGGAAATTATTGTGCTAGATGCTCCAGTGATGTTATTTCAGCAATTAATTATTTTAAAAAATTCATTAATTTAGAGTTTAAAGATCTCATTAAGATGAATAATCTTCCAATTTACGGAGTTGGATTATCTTTAGGCGGAACAATTCTTTTAAATGCCTGCTTAGATTACGATGAAGACAAAGGAGAAAAACTTTTAGATGGCCTTGCCTGCGTGAGTACCCCTTTAGATTTATCTTCATGCAGTCTCTGTATCGAAAAATCTAGAAATTCTATATACCAAAAATGGTTACTTCACCGCTTAAAAAATCAGTTATGGGAGGGATTTAATGATGAAGGCAAACTCCTTGATAACGAGAAATTAAGAATAAAAATTAGAAATTTAAAAAGTATAAGAGAATTTGATCAGAAATTTACAGCTCCTAGTTGGGGATTTAATTCTTTAGAGGATTATTATATTAAAGCTTCTCCAATATTTAGAATCCAAAACTCAATAAAAAAATTACCTCCAATGCTTTTTATTCATGCCAAGGATGATCCCTGGGTTCCATATAAGGATACTTTTAATTTAAGAAAAGAATCTATTGATAAATTCACTATTTTTATAACCGAAAAAGGAGGTCATAATGGTTTTCATTCGATTAATGGCTGCTGGTCAGACGAAGTTGTAAAGAACTGGTTTATTAGTATCTAGGACTATTTAAAAATGGAGTTTTTTTAAAAATCCATTTTTCTATTGGCTTACCGTTAATAATATGGGAGGTAAAAATTTCAGAAATTTTTTCTGGAGAAACTTTTTCATACCAAATACCATCAGGCCAGACAAGAAGAATTGGGCCGTTCTTACATACTCTTAAACAGTCAGCTTTTGATCTTAATATATGAACGTTTTTTGTAGAGGGATCATTCTCAAATTTTTTTAAAGTCTTTTTCAGACATTCCCATGCTTTTTGACCTTCATTGCCTTTAAAGCATTTCTGTTTTGTGGGAGTTGCACATAGTAGAAGGTGCTTTTTAATATTCACTTTTATCCAATACTTACGTATTTTTTCCCTTTTTTAATTTCTTGCTTAACAAAAAGTCTGGCCCAATTGTCTACCTCAAGAATATCCTCCAATTCGGGACTCAAATTCAAATTCTCCATATGTGATTCACAAGCTTTACTTATAAATGTTGGAATTTCTTGAAAAGAAATTTTTTCTTTGAGGAATTGTTCAACAGCCATTTCATTAGCAGCATTTAAAACTGCAGGCATAGTCCCAGAAGATTTTCCTGCAGCATAGGCAAGTCCCATGCATGGATATTTAAACTTGTCTGGCTCTTTAAAAGTTAATTTTCCAATTTCACTTAGGTTTAATCTTTTCCAATTTGTTTTAAATCTTTCAGGCCAACTCATCGCATATAAAATGGGTAGCTTCATATCTGGCCAACCTAATTGAGCTAATACTGAAGAATCTTCCATCTCAATCATTGAATGAATAATACTTTGAGGGTGGATAACTATTTCGATATTTTCGTAAGAGGTCCCAAATAAATAATGAGCTTCTATAACTTCTAATCCTTTATTCATAAGAGTTGCAGAATCTACAGTTATTTTTTTACCCATATCCCAATTAGGATGTGAAGTCGCATCTTCCACTGTGACATGCTTTAAATCCTCAACGGCCCAATCTCTGAAAGCACCACCAGAAGCTGTTAAGTGTATGGCTTTTAAACCTTTAGGCATCACTCCTGTTGAGAAATCTGCATTTTCATAATTAGGTAATCCTTGTAAACATTGAAAGATAGCAGAGTGTTCTGAATCAGCAGGTAATAGCCTACTATTATTTTTCTTTAATGCAGGAATAACAATTGGTCCTGCCGCAATTAAAGTTTCTTTGTTAGCAAGTGCAATATTTTTCCCCGCATTAATTGCTGACATTGTTGGAATTAAGCCTGCACAGCCTACTATCCCTGTTACCACAGTATCTGCCTTATCCCATGCTGCAACTGCGTTAATCCCCTGCTTTCCACCTAAAACCAAGGGAGCATCATCCAAATCTAAGTTATTAATATTATCTTTTAAATCTTCTATAAGACTTTCATCCTCAATTGCAACTACCTCTGGTTTATGTGTTTTAACTTGTTGAGTTAATAAATTAATATTTCTTCCTGCAGAAAGAGCTACGGCTTTAAACTTATCAGGCTGCTCACTAGCTATTTCGAGAGTTTGAGTCCCTATTGAACCAGTAGAACCGAGCACAGTAATGTATTTCAATTTTCTCTTATATTTCTAATATCTTCCCATTTAAAGGTGTATTTAAAAAACAAAAAATTTCAAATTGGTTTTTTTCTTAAAATTTAGACCCTTATCCATGTTGTTATTTCCTTTGATTGATCAATAAGTTCAATACCTTTTTCTTTTAAAAAATTTCTTATTTCATCGGCCTTCGCATAATTCTTTTCCATTTTTGCTTTCAATCTTTCATTAATAAGAGATGATATTTCTTCTTCTGTTATTTTATTTTCTTTTACTAAAACTTCTTTTTTAAGACCAAGTACCTCAGTCAACTTTGCAAGAGTTTTAAAATTTTCAAGTAGAAAGAATTTTTGATTTAGGTCTATTTTAAAACCTTCAACCCTTTGAAATTGGTTTAAAAAATTTTTTAATGGTTTCGCTAAATCGTAAATAATTGCAATAGCACCTGCTGTATTGAGGTCATTTCCCAGAGCCTCAGAAAATTTAAGCGTTTTTTGAGATAATTCAAAAATTATTTTCTCTTTATATTCGACTTCGATAGATTCATCTTTATCAATAGATCTAAAAACACCTTTTGTAAGATCCATAAAAGAAAGGGCTACATTAATATTTTTCCAAGCTTCTGAAGCACTCCTTAAAGCTTCTTCAGTAAAATCAAGTGGTTTTCTATAATTCACAGTCATAACAAAATATCGCAAAGTCATAGGGCTTATACCTGACTTAATTAGCTCTCTGATAGTTTTAAAATTTTTAAGGGATTTACTCATCTTTTGTCCATTTACATTGACCATCCCATTGTGTAACCAATAGTTCGCTAGCTTTTTGCCATTGGCTGCTTCTGATTGGGCGATTTCATTCTCATGATGTGGAAAAATCAAATCAGAACCACCTAAATGTATATCGATAGTATCTCCTAATTCATCTTTAACCATCGCCGAACATTCAATATGCCATCCTGGCCTACCTTTACCCCATGGCGAATCAAAAAATGGTTCATCATCTTTGGCTTTTTTCCATAGCGCAAAATCTTGAGGATTAAGTTTTTTATTATTTTCCTTATTAACCATTCTTCCTTGCTGATTGATATTTTGTTCTTGTAAGTTTTGATTACTTAGCTTTCCATAATTTTTATTTTTGAAAACAGAATAATAAACGTCTCCATCCCTAGAGTATGCATAACCTTTGTCCTCAAGGATTGTTATGAAGGAGCAGATATTGCATATATGATTCGTTGCTCTTGGCATGCTATCCGGACGCATTATCCCTAAAGAATCCATATCTTTATGAAATTCAATGATATTCTTTTCAGATACTTCCTTCATTGAACTGCTTTCTTCTTTTGCTCTTTTTAAGATCTTGTCATCAATATCTGTAAAATTTTGAACATACTTAACTTTGAAATCACTGTAAATTAAAAATCTTCTCAAAACATCCCAAGCGATATAACTTCTGGCATGACCGAGATGACATAAATCATAAACAGTTACCCCACAACAATAAATTTTTACTACATCATCAATAGGCTTAAATACCTCAACTTTTTTGCTTAAAGTATTAAAAAATTTGATCATCTTAAAATAAGTATTTCATAAGGTTTATTTTGTCTCCATCCAATTGTCTCCAATCCCAATATCAACTAAAAGAGGCACATTTAATTTTACACAATCTTCCATAGTCTTCTTTACTAATTTCGTCGTAATTTCCAAAGAATCTGGTTCAACTTCAAACAATAATTCATCATGTACTTGTAAAAGCATTTTTGCTGGAACATTCATTTCTATGAATTTTTTATTTAGTTGAACCATTGCAATTTTAATAATGTCTGCACTTGAACCCTGAATTGGTGCATTAGCTGCGGCTCTTAATGACTGTGCTTCCATGCCAGCCCTTCTTGCAGATTGCAGGTCAATTTCGTAAGGATCTTTCCCTATTAATCTTCCAAGTCCATTTTTATCAAACTTAAATTCTCTTTTTCGACCAAAAATTGTTTTTACATATCCTTTTGATAAGGCTAGCCTTTCTTGGAGTTCGAGAAATTTGAAAATTTTTGAATATCTTTCTTTGTATTTTATTAGGAATTCTTTTGCCTCTGGAGTACTTACTCCTGTTGAACGAGCAAACTTTTTTATACCCATACCATAGATAACTCCGAAATTTATTGTTTTCCCAACTCTCCTTTCTTCGGATGATATTTCTTCTTTCTCGAAAATTAATCTTGCAGTTAAAGAATGAATGTCATCATTTTTATGAAACGCATTAATTAGTATTTCTTCATCCGCTAGGTGAGCAAGTATTCTTAATTCGATCTGAGAATAATCAGCTGATAAAAGTTTCCAATTTTTTTCAGGCAAGAATGCTTTTCTGATTCTCCTACTAAATTCAGTCCTAACTGGGATATTTTGAAGATTAGGATTGCTACTACTTAGTCTCCCAGTCGCTGTAGCAGCTTGATTAAAGTTTGTATGAACTCTTCCTGTCTTTTCGTTTATAAGATTTGGAAGAGCATCAATATAGGTGCTAAGTAATTTGCTAAGAGTTCTGTGTTTTATTAAATGTTGGATTATTTCATGTTCGTCGACTAATCTTTCAAGAACTACTGCATCTGTACTCCATCCTGTTTTTGTTTTCCGTGATTTTTTCTTATCCAAATTTAATTTTTCAAACAAGATCTCACCAAGTTGTTTTGGTGAAGATAGATTAAAAGTCTCCTCTGCTAATTCATAAACTTTACTTTCAATATCTTCTAAGGTACTTTTTAGTTCTTTTGAGAGTTTATCTAAATAAGGGATGTCAATGGTTATTCCATTCATTTCCATTTGAGACAATACTGGCTCTAAGGGCAGCTCGATTTCTTCGAACAATTTGATTAATTCATCTTTTTCCTTTGAAAAACTTTCTTTAAAAATTTTGACAATCTTAAAAGTTAGAAATACATCATAACCGCAGTAAATACTAGCTTCATCAATATCAACAAATGAAAAGTCTTTATTTTTTCCAACTGTTTCCTTAAATGAGGGAGGTTTAAATCCAAATAATCTAAAACTAATTTCACTTAACCCATGCTTCTCCTGATTATTTAGAAGATAGTCTGCTAATAAGGTGTCAAAGGTTACGCCTTTAAGATCAAGTCCATGATTAAAAAATATTTGCCTGTCAAATTTAGAATTTTGGAGTGCCTTTTCTTTTTTTGGATCTTCTATCCAAGTTCTTAGTTTTGAGAAAACATCTTCAATCGATAATTGATTTTGGGGCTCTTTTTTTGTTTGATGACCAAGAGGTATATAAAATAAATCATCAGTTTCTTCTCCAAGACATAGCCCTATCCCAACAAGTTCCGCATCGATTGGATTTAAACTATTAGTCTCTGTATCTAAAGAAACTATCTCATTGGTCTTTTCTAATCTTTGAATTAATTTATCAAGTAATTCAAAATCATTTACAACAGTTACTTTGATTTTAGGAATTTTATCTTCATAATTTTGTAATTCACTTTTACTAGAGACCTTTGGATCTTTCTCCTCCTCTTTAGCCACATTATTTTTGTCAAAACCACCTTTACTAAAAGTTGAATTGAAAATATCAATTTGCCGGAGTAGTGTTGATAATTCAAGTTTTTGCAGTGACTCTGAGAGGAGTTCTTGATTTATATTTTTTAATTCATAACCATCACTTAATATCAAAGGCACTTCAGTATTTATTTTTGCTAAATCCCTGGAAAGAAAAGCATTATGCTTATCGTTTCTGAGCTTTTCTATAACCGAACCTTTGATGAATCCTTTATATTTTTTATCATTATTCTGCTGAATCTTGTCCAAAGCCTGATAAATTCCATCAAGTGTATCGTTTTCTTTTAGTAGATTAATTGCAGTTTTTGGACCTACCCCTTTAATACCAGGAATATTATCAGAACTATCACCAGTTAGAGCTTTAAGATCAACAACTCTTTCTGGCGCAACTCCTAATTTTTCTTTTACTCCATTTTCATTCATAAGAGTTGGATTACCACTTTTCGCATATGGGCCACCACCCATATAAAGTACATAAATATCTTTTTGATCATCTACTAATTGAAATAAGTCCCTATCTCCAGAAAGAATATTCACGCACCATCCTTTAGAAGAAGCATCATTTGCAATTGTGCCTAGGAGATCATCTGCTTCGTATCCTGGAGATTTAAAAATTGGTAAATTAAGGCTTTCTTCTAATATGATTTCTAGTTGTTCAATATCCTGAAAAAAAACATCTGGTGCTACATCTCTATTGGCCTTATAATTTGGATCTAATTCATGTCTGAAAGTTGGTTTTTCGGTATCAAACGTAATACAAACACCCTCAGGACTAATATTTTTGCAATTATCCAGAAGACTTTTTAGAAATCCATAAGTAACACTTGTTGGGAATCCTTCTTTAGTTGTTAACCCTCCATCAATCCCTTTGCTAAATGCATAGAAGCTTCTAAAAGCAAGTGAATGTCCATCGACTAAAAGTAAAATTGGTTTTTTAGAGTTTTCAGATTTTAAACTCATTTTCTCTTCTTAGCCCAAGGTGGAATATCAATAAAGATTTGCTCTCCAGGTTCTAATCCATCAATTACTGAAGTTTTATTTCCACTACTAATACCAATTTCGATTTTTTCAAATTTGGGAGAATTGTTTTTATCAACTTTCAAAATTCCTTTTTCACCTTTTTCTGTGACAATAGAAACTGTTGGAACTAGGATTTTTTCTTCATTACCTTCGACTCTAAATTCAAGATCTGCAGTCATTCCAATTTTGATTTCTTCAGAAATATCTTTAAAATTTAAAGTTACTTCGAATGAGGTTACATTATTATCTTTTACAGCTCTTGTGGCTATTTTTTTAACTATGGCACTATATTTTTTTGAGGGATAAGCCTCAATTCTTACTGAGGCTTCTTGACCTATTTTTATTCTGCCAATGTCACTCTCGGGAACTTTGGCAACGATTTCTAGGCCCTCTGATAATTCAAAAATGAAGTTTTTGGTTTTAGGGTCTGAACTTAAGTTTGTACTTGGTGTGACATAAGATCCTATCTCCGCATATTTTGCAGTTATCTTTCCTCCATAAGGAGCTTTTATTAGATAGAAACTTTTTTCAGCTTTTGCATCATTAAGTTTGGCGCTACTAATGTTGTAGTTATTTTTATAATTTTCATAATCTTCTTTACTCACCGCACCTTCTTGATATAAATATTCCCTTCTTAAAAACTCAGATTTTTGTTTTTCTACATTTAATTTAAGTTCTTCAATTTTATATATAAAGTCTTCATCATCGAGAGAAGCTAAAACCTGATCTTTTTTTACAAGATCGCCCTCATCTACTTTGATTTCTTTAATTACACCTTGCTTCCGAGGCCCAATATTGCTTGTCCTTATTGCTTTTACTTCACCACTTGTATTAATTGAATCTGAGAGGATTCCTTTTTCAACTTGAACTACAAAATCAGAAATGTCTTTTGATTTATTTTTCTTGAAGGAATTGGTTATGAAAACGAAAAATATAGTTAAAGAAAGTAATATAATTCCACTTCTTAGATTTATATTTTTTTTTATTAAATCAAGCATTTCTTTTGAAAAAAGTAATTGAGAATATTTTGGAACTAAATAAATAATCAAGTCGATTATAATTAACTTATCCAAGATTGGTTAAGTAAATACTATATTACTAGAAGATGTTTTCTGAATAATTTTTCCATAAATTTTTTCAAATGTTAAAAGCCGGTATTATTGGATTACCAAATGTTGGGAAATCAACTTTATTTAATGCACTTGTAGAAAATGCTAAAGCTCAAGCGGCTAATTTTCCCTTTTGTACTATAGAACCTAATAAAGGTATAGTTTCTGTCCCAGATCAAAGGTTACAAGAGTTAGGTGATTTAAGTTCTAGCCAAAATATTATCCCAACAAAAATTGAATTTGTAGATATTGCAGGACTAGTAAAAGGAGCCAGTAAAGGTGAGGGTTTGGGAAATAAATTTTTATCAAATATTAGGGAGGTTGATGCAATAGTTCATGTTGTGAGATGCTTTGAAGATAGTGATGTAATTCATGTTTCAGGTAAGGTAGATCCCTTGGATGACATTGAGATTATTAATCTGGAATTGAATTTAGCTGATTTATCCCAACTCCAAAAAAGAAGAGAAAGAATTAAAAAACAGGTTAGAACTAGCAAAGAGGCAGCAAAAGAAGATAATTTACTAGAAAAGATTGAAGAAGAGCTACAAAAAGGACTTTCAGTTAGATCAATATCTTTGAGTGAAGAAGAAAATTTAATAATTAAGCAACTAGGCTTCCTTACTGCTAAACCAATTATTTACGCAACAAATTTGAATGAAAATGATTTAGCTGAAGGTAATGATTTCTCATCAAAAGTTCAGAGTTTTGCAAGCAATGAAAATACAGAATGTATAAAAATATCAGCGCAAGTAGAATCTGAATTAATAGAGTTAGAACCAGAAGATAAAAAAGACTACCTTATTGGTTTAGGAGTAGAAGAAGGGGGATTAAGTTCTTTAATTAGATCAACATATAAATTATTGGGATTAAAAACTTATTTCACTACCGGAGAAAAGGAGACAAAAGCATGGACCATAAAAGATGGGATGACTGCGCCACAGGCAGCAGGAGTTATTCATACTGATTTTGAAAAAGGATTCATAAGAGCTCAGACTATTTCGTATCAAAATTTAATTGATTCAGGTTCAATTGCCAATGCAAAAAACAAAGGTCTTTTAAGAAGTGAAGGTAAGGAATATATTGTTAATGAAGGTGATGTAATGGAGTTCTTATTTAATGTTTAGTAAATCTCTTAAGGCTTACTATTTTGCTTTTTGAATTTAAATTCAAAAAATGAAATTAACAAAATCAAGATACATCCTAAGCAACTTCCTATTAACCCAAAAACAATGGTTGTAAAGCCATCATCGTAGCCATATTGTAATTGTGGTAAGTGAGGGGGTATTGGCATTATTTTTCAACAGAATTTTCAATATCTTCCAGTAAATGTTTAGTTGATCTACTAAAACCATTTGTTTTTAAATAGTTTTGAGCCTCTCTAAATTTTTCAGCTACTCTTTTTGCATAAGGAGTATTCATGGAATTTTGAGTCATGTTGAAAGTGCGACTCATTTTATAATCTGATTTAGGTAAACCCTTGATAAGTATTCAAAAATACAAGAATATAAAAATAGGATTTTTTACTTACTAAGAAATTTATTGTAAAAAGTTCTTGATTCTCCAAAATAAAGTTTTTTCAAATTAGAAAAATTGACAATGAAAAATATATTATTAATTCTTTTTTTTGTACTTTTATTTTTATTATTTTTTTATTCAAAACGAATTAAAAGGCTATCCAAAAAGACAAAATCTAGTCCAACTTATATTCCTTTCTTAAAAGAACAAGAATTTAATCCTGACATAAGTACTGAGAATTGGGATTTACACAAACTTAGATTAGATAAATTTAAAAGATCACAATATAAGGGATTAACTTTCTTCGTAAGTTCAGAAAATAAAATTTACTATATTTCGGAAGAAGGGGATAAGGTTTATTGCTAACTGGTGAAATTAATTTTATAAATAAGAAAAGTCGATAGAAATTAATAATATTAATGAAGTATTTATTTTTATTATCAGAAAAGTTCTATAGGTTTATCAAATGGGAGTGGAATACTTTAAAAAATCTAAGAAGAACAAAAAGAAAGAATTTTTTTCTAAGAGGCTCATTTGCGTTATTTAGTTTATTCTCTATTCTTTTTTTAATACTTTCTCCTCCTATCGCTTTTGGATTGTTATTTGGAGAGGGATTAAAATTTAGTACTTTTTTTATTTGGATATGGATTTTAAATTTAAAGTTTTTTTGAAGATTATTAATTTATAGACGGAGATTATTTAAAATTAAGAATACGAATAAATCTACCTTATGCCAAAAATATTCAAACAAAATAAGTTCGCTTTGTTGGGAGCAAATATATTAATAATTTTACTTTGGGTAACTATATCTTCCTTTTTGATGAATTTTTTTCAAAGTGAAAATGCCCCATTTTATATATATAAAATTTCTTTTTTAATCAGATTCCTTCCTCCTATCTGGGTTACATGGTTCCTATGGATAAAAAGAGGTGGTTTAAAAAGATAAATAACAAAAGTATTTTTGCGTATTTACTATAAAAAAAAATCAGTTAAAATCTGTGAGCTTACTTGAAATTTTCATGTAAGAATTAGGTAATTGAGAGATTGTTTTTAGCTAAGAAACAATCTCTTTTTTTTTATATTTTTTCTCATAAAAAAAGTGCCTGTCAGTATCCCTATTGACAAACACTCATGACGATCAATTTTTAAAATTAGACAGGTAATCTATTATCGATTTCCACTACTCCAGAATCCATAAGACGGCCGATTTTAATAACTAAAGCCATATCTAATCTTGAAAATTCAGATTGATGGTTTGTTATCCAATCAAGTTCAGAAAGAGTTATAACTCCCAAAGTATTTACTTTAAGAAAAAGTAATCCTAAATTCATTTTAAAAAATTCCTGGTATTATCCATCCGAATAAGCCATAATTTACAACTAATGCAAATAAGCCCATCATTGCCATTCTTCCATTAGTTCTCTCGGCGTTTTGCCAATAAGTTGATTTTGAATTTTCCATTTTTACTGAGTTGTAGGTTTATAAAATAGTTAGTTTTAAACGAAACCAGGAATTATTTGACCTGTTGTTAGATATGCTCCAACAGCAGCAATTAGTCCAAGCATTGCGAATCTGCCGTTAAGAGTTTCAGCAACAACTTTTTCTTTTTCGATTGTCTTGACTTTTGTGTTTGTGTTTTTCATTTGATTAAAAGATGAATAGTTTAAATTTTCTTTTTGAAATTGCTTGGTTAGATAAGCAACGAGGATGGCTGTAAAGAATACAATTACGGCTAAGAAACCTGAAAGTGGACTCATTAAAAAATGCCTGGAATAATTTGTCCGGTTGAAACGTAAGCACCTACTAACGCAACAAGGCCGATCATTGCCCAACGACCATTAACTTTTTCCGCATTTTGTGGGTAGCTGTCGTAAGAAACAGACTCATCTATGTAAGGACGTGTCTCAGTAGGAAACATATTCTGTCTGCCGCCTGATTCAGTAGTAACGTTTGAATTAGCCATTGAAGTTATGTAATTGTTAAATAATGTAACATTACTATTAACAAATGTAAAGTAATAAGCAGAAATTAAGTTATTTTCAAGATATTTGCTACATAAATGTAACATATTCGTGAAATGCATATTTAAATAGTTATTTTTTTAAGCTTTCTATGATTAACAGATTGGCTCGAAAAATATTAAGAGTTAAATTGGTTGTTTAAGTATTTACTTTTAAATCTTTAGAAAGATATCAATTTGGTAGATAATACTACATCATTGTGAAATTTGAATAATTAGTTTTTAGATATAATTTATTTCACTTTATTATGGAATTCGCAAAAAAAATCATGACCGAAAAAGCTGAAAAGCTTAATGGTAAAGCAGCGATGCTTGGAATGTTTGCTCTTGTGGGAGCTTATTATTTTACTGGTCAAATTCTTCCAGGTATTTTCTAGTAAAAATCCTTTTTAAATCTTTTCAGGGCTTTATCAAGCCCTTTTTTGCTGGATTATTATTCCCTTTTTGATTATCTAATAATTCAAATAATTTATTTATTAAAAGCTTTCTTTTGAAAAAAGTTTTATCAATATATTTTTTATTCTCTTCTTTTAAAATTTCCTGACCATTTGAGCCCAATCCTTTAAAGACAAATTCTTTATCTTCTTTAATCCACTTATTTATCATTCCTCCCGTTGTCTCTATATGGAATTGTAATCCGTAAGCAAAATTACCAATCCTAAAAAACTGTTCCTTACAGCGTGCACTACTAGCAATGAGTACTGCTTTATTAGGTAATAAAATCCTATCTCCATGCCAATGCAGTACATGAAAAGGTTCTTCAAACAGTGCTTTAAAGTCTTTATTCGATTTGTCTATAAAAATCTGAGACCATCCAATTTCTGGCAATGCTTTTGGAGGTGATCCATATTTAAGAATTTCTACATCTCCTCCAGCAGCACTCGCAAGCAACTGAGCCCCTAAGCAAATACCGATTATAGGTCTTTCATTTTCTAATTCTTTTTTTATAAAATCTCTTTCTAACTTGAGCCAGGGATATCTTTCGCTACCAATATCTTTAACTCCCATTGGTCCACCCATAATTAAAATCAAGTCACCTTTTTTTGTTTGCGGCAGAGCATTTTTATTATCTAAACGAATAATTTCGATTTTTAAATTTCTTTCTTTAGCAAATTGTTCAAAAAGACCTGGCCCCTCTATTTCTAAATGCTGCAAAACTAATAGGCGTCTTATTGCCTTCATTCACTTTCCATTATTTCAGCTGATTCAGAACAGACATTAACACTAAACCACTTCATTGCCGACCAAGTATCTTCTTGGTAAGTACCTGCTGCAATACTTACAAAACAATCATTTTCATACCAACTTCGATAACTGGGAGTTACTCCCGTTCCTTTTAAACTATTTTCTAAGCCTTTTCCATATTTTTTAATAACAAGATTTAAAGCTTCATTCTCAATTTCTCTTTGCTTTTCATCAGCAAAACCTCCTAGTGGAATAAAAAAAAGAATTGATGCAATAAGTAAACGTATCATTGAGTCTTTTGGTTTATATGTAGTTAATTTCATATCGATTAATTAATCTTTTAAAATCATCTACTCTATTTTGTCCATTCTTTAATGGTCTTGAGGAGTCAAGAACGGCTGCACAACATAATTGCCAACAAGAATTTTCATCTAGTCCTAATTTCTTACATATATTTTTTGGAGCTTTGATAACTGTATTTATTTCTGCAATATGTTGAGTAGTTTCCCATAATTCTCCTTCTAGAAAGTCAATTTCAATACTTGATAATAATTCTGTAGCGACGTAATCCTTAATTAGCTCAGTTAATTCCACGATATTTTATTGAAGCAGAGAAGTTAAATCATCTCTTAGTATTTGTATAGCAAGATAAAAAAAAAGGAGCTAGTTTCTACCTCATTTTGAAACTCCTATCGATAATTAAGAAACTACATCATTTCGTATTGATCAAGTTTGGTTTTTAATTTTGTTGCTTGTTTAATTAATGACAAAGATTCTTTTCTGCCAGTTGAATTATTAGCCTGGACTATAAGATCAGCGTATTTCTTTGCGATTTTTTTTTCCATGATTTAAAGTATTTAAGTACCGTTTTTGAATCTTTCAACTAGCGAGTAACAACTAGAAGTAGATAAGGAATCAACGGTTAAAACCTCAGAGTCAACAAATTGGAACGGGTTAACTCGTATTTTTAATTTATAATCAATTAATAAAAAAGCTGTTTGTATCTACGATTACATTGTTTTCAAACCCTGATTTAATTTATAGTTATCCATAAATTGGATTAAAAATTTCAATTTTCTTTTTAATGCAATTAATAAAAAAAAGGGGGTTAAACCCCCCTTCGGTTTATTAAAAGACCTAATTTACTAATTACCTAAACCTAGAGGAGCCCAAAGAGTTGCTTCAGAACCTATAACAGGGACAATCCCTGTAGTTTTTGAATTAGAAACTTTATTTTTAACAATAGGAGTATCTTGTTCTCCTAAAGCTGCCCATAAAGTTGATTGATGAGCGATAACTGGTTGAACTTTTAATGGTTGAGATTGAAAAGAGGGCTTTTGGGTTCTTACAAGTTGGACTCCAAGAGAACCAACAATAAATGCTCCAAGAAAGCCTGCAAATACAGCAGTAATATTGTTACTACTTACTGAGGTAGATACGTTATTAGACATAATAGTTATGTGACTAAATTTCATTTTTGACTGAAGTCCCCGTTCCTTGGCTTCAATCTTAATGCGGCTCGTAAAACGAGATGAACGTTTATGTAGTCTACGCTACATTTTAACTATAAGTACAATTTAATTTACAAGATGTTAATGGCAATACAAAAACTTATTAAAAAATAAGAAATTAAATTTTAAAGTGAAGAAAATATATTTGAATTTTTTTGAGTAAAAAATAATTGATTATTTTGATAATTGTTTGCAGAATAACTTTCGGAAACAACAGTTCCGTGAGTTACCCCAAAAATAAAACCAAGTAAGATCGCTAAACGCATCCAAGTATATAAATTTGAAATTAATTTCCCTCGAATTAAGAATATATGATGTTGTTATTTATACTAAATAATTTTTTATCCCCCAAGATATGACATTGATGGATGAATTTTTTGATTTTTGTCAGTTATTTTCTCTAATACTTTAAATCGATCTTCACTATAATTATCTTCTCTAGCTTCCCAAATGCTCTTGATTTTATTTTCCAATTCATGGAGATTAATTGGTAGAGACAACCATGGGTTTAGATTTATACCTTCATTAGAAAAAAGACATGTATAAGCATAACCATCGCTAGTTATCCTCAATCTATTACAATCTGAACAAAAAGGATTACTTATTGAAGAGATTGTACTTACAAAACTATTTGAATCACTCATGTACCATCTATTAGCAGTTTGACCCTCCTTTCTTCCGTATTCTTTTAATCGATGTTTCTTCTTTAATAGCCTAATAATTCTTTCGGAGAAAAAAACATCTGACGGTTGCCAATTATTAGATATCCCTACGTCCATATATTCAATGAAACGAATTTCTATAGACCTTTTTTTTGCAAAATCAACTAATTCAAAAATTTGATTATCATTAATCTCTTTTTTTATAACTGCATTTATTTTTAATTTTCCCGCCTTTGGATTAAATCCAGCATTAATTGCATGATCTATTCCTTCAAGGACAGTAAATAATTTTTCTTTGCCAATAATTTTATTTTCCTCTCCAATCATGTTTGAAAAAATATCAGGATCAATCGCATCTAAACTGACTGTTATGCGGTCTAAACCATTTTTAAAAAGCTCATTAGCTTTTTTCTTAGAGAGCAAATATCCATTTGTGGTTAGAGAAATATCCTGTAAATTAGCTACTGGATTTGATTCTTCTAATCTTTGCGATTTAATTTCATAAAGAAGTTCATCTAATTGAGGACTCAATAAAGGTTCTCCTCCAGTGATTCTTAAAGAATTTACCCCTAATCGACAACTGACTAAAATTAACTTTTTAAATTGTTCAATATTTAAAACATCCAAACTATAGTTCTCAGGCTTACAGTAGATACACGAAAAATTGCAATTTTGTTTAAGAGATAACCTTAAAACTTTTAACTTTCTTTTTCTATTATCCTCCAATTGCTTAAATCCCATTATTCATATTTAAGAATTCTCTCTTGGAATTTATATTAATCAAATCTCCATTGTTTGCATAGAAATATTTATGGGGAATTTGATCAACCCATCCGAGAAAATTTTTCTTCCCAGAGGATAACTTTTTTTTTAATTTAAAATGATTTTCTTCATTGATGGGATAAATTCCGAATAATGGTTGTGCAAGAATTCCATCATGGGATATTACCGCAAAATTTTGGTTTTCTTCCCATGATTTAAAAAGTGAATAAATTAATTTTGTATTCAAATTAGGCATATCGACTGGGATAATTAAGATATTTTTAGTAGTTTTTTTAAAAGATGAAAAAATTTGTTCTATACAAGTTAAGGGTCCATCAAAGGGTTGGGCATCTGAAATAAACTCAACATTATTCCTTTTATCAACCTCCTTTGAATGAGAAGTATAATTTGATATTACAAAAGTCTCTAAATTCAGGTTATTTAATATTTTTATTTTGTGAGTCAGCCAATTGCCTCCTTCATGATGTTTAATTAGTGCTTTATCAGATCCCATCCTTGAACTCTTGCCACCAGACAAAATGAATGCTTTAAATTTTTTATGTTTTATTTCCATAACTTAGGTAATATTTTCCCACGAGTATTTTATGTATCGGATAATACCAATAATCAGATTACTAATTTCTCCCAATTTTGATTTTATTAGTGCTGACTATTCATTCTAGTCTTTTAAAAAAGTTGTATTTCTTAAAAACCAGATTTCGTATTAAATAATACAAATCAATGCATTGATCGAAATATAAATTGCTTAAAAATTAATCTCGAAAAAATTTTATGTTAAGTGATGTTTGGTCTTTAAATGGCAGATATAGAACTCTTCACCTCACCTGGTTTGCCTTTTTCCTTACTTTTGTTGTTTGGTTTAACCTCGCACCTCTTGCAACTACTGTTAAAGCCGATTTAGGTTTATCTGTTGCTCAAATTAGAACGGTAGCAATATGTAATGTTGCTTTGACTATCCCTGCAAGAGTTTTGATTGGAATGTTATTGGATAAATTTGGCCCAAGAAAAACTTACTCAACAATCTTGATATTTTCTGTCGTCCCATGTTTATTATTTGCTAGTGCTCAAGACTTCAATCAACTTGTTATTGCGAGATTGCTTTTGTCAATAGTAGGAGCAGGTTTTGTTATCGGAATAAGAATGGTATCTGAGTGGTTCCCTCCCAAAGAAATTGGTTTGGCTGAGGGAATATATGGAGGATGGGGAAATTTTGGATCTGCTTTTTCTGCCCTTTCTCTTGTTGCCGTAGCTGGATTTTTGTCTTTTTCAGGAGGGTTTGAGTTGCCAACTGGAGCTGTACTTAATTGGAGGGGAGCTATTGCTCTTACAGGAATTATTTCTTTCGTTTATGGAATTATTTATTTCTTTAGTGTGACTGATACACCTCCAGGAAAACCTTATCAAAGGCCTGCAAAAACAGCTGGTTTAGAAGTAACGAGTATAAGAGATTTTTGGGGTTTAATTGGGATGAATGTCCCATTCGCAGCAATTCTTTCAGTCCTATGTTGGAGACTTCAAAAAGTAGGTTTCCTTACTTCATCTACTTATCCAATAGCCTTAATCGCAGTTTTAGCGTGGTTTATTTTCCAAACTTGGGGAATTATAAGAACGAATATTGAATTATTAAATGGAACTAAAATTTACCCTAAAGAAGATAGATATGAATTCAAACAAGTAGCTATTTTGGAATTAACTTACATTGTAAATTTTGGATCAGAATTGGCAGTAGTTTCAATGCTTCCTAGTTTCTTTGAATTTACATTTGATTTACCTAAAGCTGTAGCCGGAATTCTTGCATCATGTTATGCATTTGTGAATTTAATAGCTAGACCTGCCGGAGGATTGATATCTGACAGAACAGGCAATAGAAAAAACACAATGGGATTCCTAACTATGGGATTAGGGTTTGGATATCTATTGATGTCTTTAATAAAACCTGGAACTTTCACAGGATCAGCAGGAATTCTTATGGCTGTATTTTTAACTATGCTTTGTTCATTTTTTGTTCAATCAGGAGAAGGTTCAACTTTTGCTTTAGTTCCCTTAGTTAAAAAAAGAGTAACAGGACAAATAGCTGGGTTGGTTGGGGCTTATGGAAATGTTGGTGCAGTAACTTATCTAAATATTTATAGCCTTTTACCTTTATGGATGGGTGGAGGTAAAGATCCTTCTCCAGAAATAATTGCTGCTTCAAATAGTGCCTTCTTCCAAGTCTTAGGTATAGCAGGATTAATAGTTGGATTCTTCTGTTATTTCTTTTTAAAGGAACCTCAAGGATCATTCGCGGATGCTTATGAAGGCGAAAAAGCTGAAAATTACGTTTAACCAACAACTATTGAGATATTTATAAAAGAAATTTTATGAATTTTACTAAAAGTCAATGCCCATATTGCGGTGTTGGCTGTGGTTTAAAAATGAAGCCTAAAAGTTCGGTTTCTGATGATAAATGGTTAGTCAGTGGAGATAGGGATAGTCCTTCAACTCAAGGTAAATTGTGCGTAAAAGGAGCAACAGTATGTGAGACCTTAAAAGATGGGAGATTAAAAGAACCACTTTACAGGGAAAATTTAAATGAAGAATTTAAAGAAATTTCCTGGGACGAATCATACGAAATTCTGAAAGAGAATATTTTGAGTTCTATAAAAAATTATGGACCTGATTCAATAGCTATGTATGGCTCAGGTCAATTTCATACTGAAGATTATTACGTAGCCCAAAAGCTTCTCAAGGGAGCAATAGGCACAAATAATTTTGATGCTAATTCAAGACTATGTATGAGCTCAGCAGTAGCTGGATATAACAGAAGTTTTGGCTCTGATGGCCCACCTTGTTGTTATGAAGATATTGATCATTGCTCTTTAATTTTATTAATAGGGACAAATACTGCAGAATGTCATCCCGTTCTTTTTGATCGAATTAAAAAACGTAAAAGAAACGTAAATGATAATTTAAAAGTAATAGTAATTGACCCAAGAGAAACTGAAACTTCATCCATAGCAGATTTTTATTTACAAATTTCTTCTGGAACAGATCTATTTTTATTTATTGGGATTGCGAATTATCTTTATAAGAATCAATTAACTGATCAAAATTTCATTGATAAGTCGACCGAAAGCTTTTTTGATTTTGTAAAACATATACAAAAATGGGATTTAAAAAAAATAAGTGAAATTTGCAATATATCCGAGAAAACAATTATTGATATTGCAAAATTATGGGGAGAAAGTAAAAATGTTCTAAGTCTTTGGTCGATGGGTTTGAATCAAAGGCAAGAGGGTACAGCAGCAGTAAATGGGCTAATAAATCTTCATTTAATGACCGGCCAAATAGGCAAAGAAGGTTCTGGTCCTTTTTCCTTAACTGGCCAACCAAACGCTATGGGTGGGAGAGAAGCAGGAGGACTATCGCACCTCCTTCCAGGATATAGATTTGTAAAAAATAAAATAGATAGGAATGAAATTGAAAAAATATGGGGGTTCCCTGAGGGAAAGATATCTGCAAAACAGGGTCTATCTGCATTTGAACAAATAGAAGCTATAAAAAAAGGATCTGTGAAAATTTGGTGGATTGCAGCTACTAACCCTTTGGTTAGCATGCCTAATTTAAACTTTGTAAAAAAAGCACTTTTAAAATGTCCTTTGATTATCCTCAACGAATCTTATGAACAAAGTGAATCAATTAAATATGCTCATCTAGTATTGCCCGCAGCTCAATGGAGCGAAAAAGATGGTGTTATGACAAATTCAGAAAGAAGAGTAACACTTTGCCCATCTTTCAGAGAATCGAATAAAAATTCAAAACCAGATTGGCAAATATTTGCTGAATTAGGACAGAAGATAGGTTATTTCAAACAATTTGAATATGAATCTTCATCGGAAGTTTATGATGAATTTTTAAAAACTACCACAAAAAGATTATGCGATATGAGCGGATTATCATATCAATTATTAAAAAATCATGGTCCTCAACAATGGCCTTATCCTAAAGGCAGCTTACCTAGTACATCTTCAAAAAGATTATATGAAGATGGTTATTTCCCAACTGAGACTGGCAAAGCAAATTTTTGTATTGATGATCCTATTGGGTTGGCTGAACCTCCTTCAGATGAGTACCCACTAATTTTGACAATTGGAAGATATCTAAGTCAATGGCATACAATGACAAGAACTTCTAAAGTTCCAAAACTTACAAAAAAGAATCCAGAACCGTTATTGGAAATTAATTCTAAAGATGCTTTATCTTTAAAAATCAAAAATGATGAAATAGTAAAAATTAAATCCAAAAGAGGGGAAGTTCAAGCAAAAGTTCAGATTACTGACAAAATTAAAGCAGGTACAGTTTTTTTACCAATGCATTGGGGTTTTAGTCAAAAAAATATGTGTGAAGTAAACTCTTTGATGCATGAAAAGTCATGCCCGATATCAAAACAACCGGAATTAAAAGCATGCTCAGTAATAATTGTTCCAAACTAGTCAATAATCTTATTTCAGAATCTCATCAAATGCTTTATCCAAATTGTTGTGTTCATGGCTTGGTCTAACTAATTTGCAAAAAGCAAATCTATCTAATTCGTTTAAATTTCTCCATTTTTCAACTGAAATATTAATTCCCCTTGCTAGTGCCGATTTTAAAACTTGGTCAGGAACTTTATTTTTATTTTGCCAAGGTTGATTAATTGAAATTTCTATTTCTTTTGCTTCTCCATATTTTGAATTAGATGTAATTTCTTTTAAAAAAGTTTTTAAATCAATGAGATCTTTTTTTGAATCTGGCCAATCTACTATCTTATTTTTTTCAATTAAATTAAAATCTTGCCAATGAGTAAGTTTTAATTTTATTCCAATTAAATCAAGTTTCCTTCTAACACATAGAGGAATGCATCTTAAGTCTTTAATAAAATCATCCTCGAAATTAAAATAATGATTTGATTGACTATTAACCAAAATTAAATTGATATTTTATTAATAAATTAATGCTAAGTATAAAAAATTGATATTAGCTTTATTAAAAATTTTATTTTTTGTATTATTGAATAAATTGCTAAATGGAAATGGATAAATCTTTAACTCATATTAATGAAAGGGGAGAAATGAACATAGTTGATATTTCAGATAAAGTAGAAACTAGAAGAGAGGCTTTAGCAGAAGGATATATTAATTTAAACAAAGAAATATTAGAAAAAATAAAAAATGAAAAAATTAAAAAAGGTGATATTTTTGCAGCGGCTAGATTTTCTGCAATAAATGGTGCAAAAAAAACCTCAGAACTTATTCCTCTCTGTCATAATTTATCATTGAATAAAATCACAATTGATTTTGAAATTTGTGAATCAATGAAAGCAATTAAAATTATTGCTTTTTGCAAATCTCATTCTAAAACAGGTGTTGAGATGGAGGCTCTTACATCAGTTTCAATTGGTCTTCTCACTCTATATGACATGCTCAAAGCTTTAGATCCTTTTATGACTATTGATAATATTCGCCTTTTAGAAAAAAAAGGTGGTAAAAATGGAATATTAAAAAGAAGTTAAGTACTCACAATAATGGGAATTGATATCAATAATCAGGGTCTTTATTTAAACGATGCTATTAAAAAAATCTTAGAAGAGATGGATACTTTAATGGTGAATAATGAAATTTTACATAAGGAAGAGATAAATTTAGACGAAGCACTTGGAAAAGTTTCTATGGAGGAAATCTTATCTGAGGAAGATATGCCAGGTTATAGATCATCAGTTATGGATGGATATGCGTTAGGAGAATCAACTAAAGGGAATAAATGGAAAATTGTCGGAGAGTCTTTTCCCGGAAAGCCATTTAATGATCTTCTTAAAAAAGGTGAAGCTGTAACTATTAGCACAGGTTCATTTGTGCCAGATAATTGTTTTTCTGTGATTCCTCAAGAACAAGTTTCTTTAGAATTATTAAAAGGAAATGAGTATATTATTAAAAAAGAAACATCATCTAATAACTCTTGGATTAGAGAAAAAAATGATCAAGTATTTAAAGGTGAAATATTAATTAAGAAGGGGGTAAAGATTACACCTGGGATTTTAAGTAAATTAGCAAGTTGTGGGATAAAAACTATAAAAGTTAGTAAAACTTCTAAATTAGGTTTACTAATTACTGGAGATGAACTTATCAAATCAGGAACTGTAAGAAAGAAAGGAGAAATATGGGAAAGTAATAGTATTTTGATAAAATCAATTGCAAAAAATCTTGGATTTGAAATTAATGAAATTCATATAGAAAAAGATAATTATCAAAATATAAAAAATTCTCTTAGAAATATTTCTGAATTTAATGATGTGGTTATTTCAGTTGGCGGGATATCAGTGGGTAAAAAAGATTTTTTAAAAGATATTATTAACGAGATAGGAGAGATTAAATTTTGGAAACTATTTTTAAAGCCAGGAAAACCCTTTGCTTTTGGATTGATAAACAAAAAAATTCCTTATTTTGGATTACCTGGGAATCCCGTTTCAGCAGCTATTACTTTTATCCAACTTGTTTGGCCCGCACTTCAGAAACTTGAAGGAATTACTAATATTGAATTCCCTCTTAGGATTAAGGTTAAGCTGAATTCTGATTTGAAAAGAAGAAAAGGGAGACCTGAATTGCTTAGAGGAAAACTTATCGTTAATGAAGAAGGTGAATTAATTGCAGATATTTCTGAAGAACAATCCTCATCAAAGATTAGTTCAATATCTAATTCAGATTTATTAATAGAAATACCTTCTGAAATTGATTTTTGTCAAAAAGGAAATTTATTATGGGCACAACTTTTAAAAAATAATTTTTTATAATTCAAAGCCTAATTCAGTATTCTTTTTTACCCATGAGGATCCTTTGAAAGTCCATTCTTTTTTCCAAAAAGGAACTTTGTATTTTGTAAATTCAAGTATTTCTTGGAGATATTTATTTGCAATGCCTCTATGATTTGCACTTACTGCTATTAAAATAATAGGTTCATTAGGGTAAATGAAACCTATCCTGTGTAAGAGAAAAATACATAAATCATCCTGTTTTTCAGAAATTTTCATTAAATATCTTTTAATATAATTTTCGGTCATTCCTTTATAATGAACAATTTCTAGTTTCTTTAAATCATTTCCAAATTGATCAAAAGGCCTTACTCTTCCAATAAAAAGAGAGTTTGCTGAATTCTTATTGACCTTCTCCCAAAGTTCGAATTCTTTATAAGGATTAAAAGTTTCTTCTAGGATTTTAAATTGTATTCTTAAATTATCCACCGGTAAACATTGGCATAAATGCCACCTCATCATCTGGATTAATCTTCGCATCCATATCTGTAATTTCTTGATTAATAGAAACGATAATATTATCTTTAGGTAAATTAGAATTAATTAATTTCCATACAGAAAAAACCTTCATTTGAGAGCCTTCAATTGTAAGAAATTTTTCATTCCATCCTAGATCTTCAGCGATACTAGATAATAAAACCACCTTAATTTTGTTAGATTTTTCACTTTCCATCTATAGTGATCTAGTAACTAATGGTTTAATTTTAAGTGGTTTCTATAGCTTTGCTTACTGTTTCTGATACTCGTAACACAAAAAATGATGAGAGTGGAAATTATCTACTTCAAGAGGCTGAGAAATCAGGACACAATATCTTTAATAAGATAATTTGCAAAGATGATATTTATTTAATTAGAAAATATATAAGCGATTGGATCTCAGATCCAAATGTTGATGTGATTATTACAACAGGTGGTACAGGAATTACAGCTAGGGACGTTACTCCTGAAGCTGTTAGACCTTTATTAGATAAAGAGATTGATGGTTTTGGGGAAACTTTTAGATTTTTATCATTTAAAAAGATAGGAACAAGTACTTTACAAAGTAGGTGTATTGCGGGGTCTGCAAATGGTAAGTTTTTATTCGTTTTGCCTGGATCTAAGGATGCTGTGATGACAGGTTGGCAAGATATAATTTCTTATCAACTTAATGAAAATACAAAACCTTGTAATTTAATAAATCTCATTGATAAGCTAAAACAATAATTTTCTAGTTTATTTATTTATTAGAAATTGATTTGAGATTACTTTTTGATTTTTTATGCATTTAAGTAGAGAAGGATCTTTTATTTCATTTTCTAATTTTGATAATTGTTCAAAACTATTATCATTCCAAATACTCCCTAAAGAAAAAATTGCATATTTAGCGATTTCTAATTCTTTATTTAAAGAATATTTATAGAGCAATTTACAAACTATTTCGCTTTCTCTTCTTTTTAAGATAGAGATTATCTTGTAGTTGATTTTGAAATTATCGTAAATTTTTATTTGATCAATAAAATATAATAATTTTTCATCAGTTAATTGATGAGCTTTGAAATGGAGAATATTAAGGCCTGCAATCCAAAAATCTATTTCGCAAATATCGAATATTTCTCTTATTAATTGAAGTTCAATTTCTCCTCCCCAGGGCTCTAAAGCATTAATTATATGAATATTTAACTTATTATTTTGATAAAGATTTTTTAGTAAAAGATCTTTTGCATTTTTTTCATTTGTTAATTTAAGGGCCTCAATTAATTCAACTTTAAGGCCAAATTTTTTTATCATCTTTTCAAGTAAAAAATATCCTTTCCTTTCTTGCATACCTATCTTTTCCGCAATAACTTTACGAATCTCAAAAGATAATTCCAATGAATAGTAGGAAAATAGAATATCAAGATCTAATTTTTTTGAACCTAATCCATTTAAAACTTCTAATATTTCAGATTCACTTTTGCTCATTAATATGTTTTTAGGTTTTTAACTTTGCATTAAATTTGTTGATTAAAATTTCTTTGATTAAATTATAAATTTCATGTTTACTAACTTTTTTAAATTCGGTTTCACCTAAAGTTTGCAGGTGATCTTGTCTGCCTCCAATACTGACATTATATCCATCCTCAGTTCCACCTCCCTCTTTTTTTACCTTTGTGCCGGTCATGCCAATACCACCCATATGAGCTTGCCCACAATTATTTGGACATCCTGTCCAATGGATTTTAACCTCCTCTGATAATTCAAGTTCTCGATCTAATTTTTCAGAAATATTCCTTGCTATATCTTTGGTATTTGCAAGAGCAAAGCTACAATAACTACTCCCTGTACATGAAACGGTACTCGCTGAAAAATGGGATGGATTTAATTTGAATTTATTAATAATTTCTTCATTACCAAATTCTTCTAAAATGCTATCTTTCAGGCCAACAATAATTAGATTTTGATCTTCGGTTAGTCTTACTTCACTTTGGCCATATTTTTCACTTAATCTTGCAATTTCTTGTATATCTTCTACACATAATCTTCCTACAGGAATATGTAATCCAGCAAAGTAAAGATTGTTTTGTTTTTGTTTATTAATCCCAAATAAACTTCTTTGTTTTTCATTGAAAATTGAGCCTGGATCGTTCGACAAAGTTCCAAATTTTTCTTCTACAAGTTCTCTAAATTTTTCAATACCTATAGAGTTTAAATAATATCTAAATCTTCCTTTATTTCTTAGAAATCTATCTCCATTATCTCGCCAAAGGGAAGTAATAATTCCAGTTATTTTACATATATCTTTTTCTTCTACCCAGACATCTAGAGGTATAGCATAAGCATTTAAAGTTGCTGATAAAATTCCTCCAACCCAAACACCAAAGCCTAATATTCCATTTTTAAAAACAGGATGAAAGATAAGATCATTATGTAGAAGAAAATTATCTTTTGCTCCAGCAACTGCAGTATTCCACTTCCTCGGTAAATTGGAGAATTCGGGGTTACCATTACCAGAATTTGTTAAGTAATCTTCTAATTCAGAAGTATATTTTCTTGTATCAATAATTTCTTCAGGATCAATTCCCGCTAGTGGATTGCCAGTAACATTTCTTGGATTATCCATTCCAGACTGAACGGATGTGATATCAACCTCTCTAAGTCTTTTAATAATATCTGGTAGATCATTTATCAAAACCCCCCTTAATTGAATATTTTGCCTAGTTGTTATATCTGCAGAACCGTCTTCTCCGTATCTAGCAACTATTGAAGCGATTACTCTCAACTGATTAGAGTTTAAAATTCCATTGGGAACTCTAAGCCTCATCATAAATCTTCCAGGAGTTTTTGGTCTCCAAAAAAGGCCATACCACTTTAAGCGCATTTGCAAATCTACTTCATCCATCTCTTCCCAGCCTTTAAGAGCATAATCATCTAATTCTTCAAAAATTTTCAGACCATCTTTCTCCGCCTTTTGCTTTTCAATCTTATTTAATTTTTTATCATTTAAATAATATTGCATATTAATTTTTATTTATTTACTTTTATAAGATTTTAGACAATTTAATGTTTTCTCATATACAAATGTCAATAAATATTGATTATTTATTTTTGACACCGAATTCCATATTTTAGGAAACTCTTAAGCTTATAAAAACATAAAGGCTTTTTCTTGTCCGGATCCCTTATCCGTAATTGTGCGATACTTCTGTCCACCCTTTTTGGTGAAGTTCGTTCCACTTTTCCCAGGCTGAGTCTATGTTGAGTTTTTCAGAGGATTTGTACCCTCCAGGTTCGCCAAGGTGATTTGTATAGAAAAGATGAGCATGAATTTTTGAATTAGTTATAGGAGAATTTTTGCATTCTTCGAAAAAGATAATTCTGCTGCCTTCGGGATTTAGTAGGCATCCGTTGGGTTTGCTCGTGCTACAACCAAATGAGTACTTAGGCTCCATACTTTACCTTTAATTGACTGGTTGATTATTAGTATATTTGTACTATAAAATATATCCTCCTTGTTTTGCTGTCAATCCTTTTAAGGTTAAGTACTTATTTACTAATAATTATTTTGTTTTTTAATAAATAAGATAATTTCTTTAAGCTTATGAATTACAGGGAAGATCTAGAAATCAAACTACAAAAAGTAACACTTGCAATGCAGGAAGTTGTAGATGATATCCATAAAACTGATCCTGAGAAGCAAAGAATAATTTCCAAACTTATTGAATTTAAACAAGCAATTATTTCAAAGGGAATTGAACTTAACATTGAATTAGAGGCAGCCTAGAAATATTGAATATCTCATGAATGTTTAATAACTTTTAGAATAATGTTATTAACAAATAAGGGTTATTTATCAAATGCAGCCTGGTACTTTTGAATTATTGATCCTACTATTTATCTTTTTAGGTATTCAAGCTTGGTGGATTATCCCAATAGTTATTAAGAATAATAAATTAAATAATAGAGGTAAGGATTTAAGAGAGGAAATCAAGCAATTAGAAAAGTTATATAAAAAATAAATTAGTTATTTTTTTTGCAAAATACCTATTATTAGTGAAAATCAAATATCTAATGAAATTAAAAAAAATTATTCCATTTTGCTTTCTTTTTATTGGGACTTTAGCTTTACCAGAAACTTCTTTTGCTGAAGAAAAGATTGAAGTTATACCCCTTATTCAAAGTTCAAAAGGGCTTAGTGGTAAAAATTTTAATTATCTCGAGGGTAAGCCTGAATTAAGACTCTTAAAAGTAAAAATTCCGGTTGGCTTGAAAACTCCAATTCATACTCATCCTTCCCCAATGTTGATTCATGTCACCAGAGGAAGATTAAAGCATGTGAGGGGTGAAGAAATTAATTTCTTTAAAGCGGGTGATGCATTTATAGAGAGTAATAATGGGGGACCCCACTATGTGAAAAATGTTGGGAAGAAGCCGGCTATACTTCATGTGGGAGTTGTATCAGTAGTTGGAATTCCTACGGCCATTAATAAATAAGATTTTTCTCAAAGTTATTCAATCTGGATGAGGACTAAACTTTTATGAGGAACAGCTGTAGTGAGATACGCCTCCATAATTAAAATATTGGCTTGGCTTTAGTCGATTATATTTTTGATCTATTTCTGAGGGTTGTTCTATATATGGATGGCTAAAGACATCCTGTAACTCTTTTATTTTTTTGTAATTTCCTTTTTCAGCTTCTTCATATGCGGGAACGACCATCCATTCGCGCCAAGTATAGACTGGATTAAGGGATTTCATTGAGGCTGATTTCGCTTTAATATTTCCCTCTTTCTTCAAGATTGATTGCCAGTTTTTAAGCCATACTTCCCATCTATTATTGAGCTCATAATCAATTGGAAAATAGAAACTGTCTTTTAAAGAATATAAGTTATCAGGTATTTCAGAGAGTTTACGGAACAAAATTGTATAGTCTGCTTTTGAAATGACCATGAGATTAAAAAATTCATTTATTAGAGTTTCGTTGTAATGTTCTAAACCAAGTTTGTTTGCCCACATTTTCTTCAACTCTTTGTTCATTAATTCTGAAAAATCCTTTTCGATTTGATCTAACTTTTCTTGATCTTGTTTGTTTCCTGAAAGTAACGGACTAAGAGAGGAACAGAATGTTTTAAAGTTGATTGCCGCAGCAGAAGGTTGGTTGAAAAATGAGAAATGTTCACCTCCACCTGTCCATGGTTGAAATCTTGGATCAAATAATTCACAGAATCCAAAGGGGCCATAATCCAAGGTATAACCTCCAGCAGCACAATTATCACTATTGAAGTTACCCTGGCAATAACCGACTCGCATCCAGTTGGCTATAAGTGATATCAGTCTTGATCTGTATAAAGATGCCAGTTTTATTACCTTACTTTCAATTGAAATCTCATAATCAATTTCATCTTTATAATTTCTATCAATAAGATGTTTAACTATCATCTTTAGTTCATTGAGGGCCTCATCATGTGCATTATTACGAACTCGTCTTGCAAAAAGTTCAATCTGGCCTACACGTAAAAAAGATGGAGCAACTCTCGTAGTAATTGCCGCTTGATTATCAATCATGATGTCAGGTTCAAAATACCTAGACCCTTTGGAGTACCACGGTCTTCTAACTATTTCTGAACGTGAGACATAAAGTGTTAAAGATCTTGAGGTAGGGATTCCTAATGCATCCATTAATTCCTGTGCAAGAAATTCTCGTACGCTAGATCTTAAGACAGCTCTACCATCTGCTCCACGACAGTAGGGAGTTGGACCTCCTCCTTTAAGTTGCATTTCCATTCTTTTCCCATTGAATAAACCTTCAAAAACAGAAATTGCTCTGCCATCGCCATAACCATTACCAGTGCCAAAGGGACATTGTTGGGTATATTCAGTCCCGTAAATAGATAATGCATAACCTGTTGCCCAACCAACAGGACTCATTGGATAATTAGCAACAGAAATATCACCTGAGAAAAAACGACAAAAATTCTGGTCTTTAGTAAGATTTGAGCTTAGCCTTAGTTCTTTAAAAAGTTTGTTGCTATGGGAAATATATTCTGGTTCTGGAATAGCAGTTGGAACAACTGGTACGTAATGACCTGAATATACTGAACGCGGCTTATGATCATTTCCATCTTTTGTTGATTGAGGATCTGCTTTAAGAGAATTCATAAAAGAATAGTCGGATAATTGAGAAAATTCAGAAAAATTTTCCGTAAGCTTTTCTTTTAATGAATTGGACTTGGTTGACATTAAATTTTTAATCTATTGTTGATTGCGTTGTAATTTCTTTAAATTCAACATCTAGATATATCTTATATATTTTTTTTCAGGGATGTTTTCTGTCGTTATTTTTGAGATTTAATAGAAGTTAAAATTTAATATTTACTTAAAAAAAGGTTCCGCAGTAAAATATTGTTTAACTAACCCAGCCTTTCAGCAAATCAAACACACTAATAAATAGTCCAAAACCAATAATTGGGGGTGCAATCCATCTTGTCATGAATTTCAAATAACGCGTCGTTTTGATTCCAACTTTTGAATCACTAAGTTCTTCATTAAATTTTCCAGGGACTACCCATCCCATAAAGAAAGTAACCAAGAATCCACCAAAGATCAGTAATACGCCACCAAAAATCGAATCAACAGTTCCAAGAATATTTAAATTTAATGCAGAAGGAATGCCTGCTAAAAACAAGAATAGAGTTATCAACCAAACCGATTTTTCTCTTTTAAAGCCGAATTTATCCATTAAAGAGGAAACTGGAACCTCCAATAATGAAACAGATGAAGTTATGGCTGCGATATAAGCTAGTGCAAAAAATGCAACAGCTACAATTCTTCCTGCCGCACCATATGAACCTAAACCTGTTGGAATTGAGATAAATAAAGCACCAACAGTGGATTCAGAAATAGCGTCACTTAAACCGAATGTTAAAACTATTGGGAAAGTTATAAATCCAGCCATTAGTCCAACCAAAGTATCTAATGATGCAACTCCTACACTTAGTTTTGGAAGATTACTTTTTTTATTTAAATAGGATGCGTAGGTAACCATAATTCCAATCCCCAAGCTTAATGAAAAGAATGCTTGTGTAAAAGCGTTTCTTATTGTTTGAGGATTTCTCAATTCATTAAAGTCAAACTTAAGTAGAAATGTTTTATATCCTTCCCATGCACCTGAAAGTGAAGTGGCCCAAATAGCAAGAATCACAATAATTATGAAAAGGATTGGCATAAAATATCTAGTAACCTTTTCTATACCTTTTTTTATACCTGATGAAACTATTATTGCTGTAAGTACAAGACTTAATAGGTGGCCCAACAAAACACTGCTGCCACTACTAATCGAGCCAAAGAAGGTTTCTGCTTCAGTTAAATTCTTTGGTAATCCAAAAAATAAAGAATGGAACAAGGTATCTGCAGTCCATCCCATTATCACTGAATAATATGATGCTATTCCTAAAGGAGCTATGAAGAAAAGAATTCCTAATGGATACCAATTCTTCCCTGCCAGCTTTACAGGAGCAAGCAATGTGCTTGCCATAGCGTTTCTCCCTAGAGCCATTTCAGCAACAAATACAGGAAGACATACAATTAAAACGATCAATATATATAAAAGTACAAACGCCGCACCTCCACCCTGAGATGCTCTGTAAGCAAAACCCCAAAGGTTGCCTAGACCTACTGCACTACCAGCAGCTGCGAGAATGAATCCTAGCTTACTAGTCCATTGTTCTCTCTGAGAAATTTTTGAGTCCAAAATCAAAATCGTTTTTTATAGTTGATTTATAACTCATAAATGAAAATTAGTTAACACTTTGCTTAATAAAAACTAATTTTTTTAGATTAATTTTTTTATAAAGATTTAGACTTAAAAAAGTTTAATTATTCTTATGACTATTGAAACGACTATTTTAGATTTTCAACTAAGTAATACCTATGAGGAGTATGAATCACATATGAATGCAAAAGAACAGCAGACGATGTTTAAAGAAATGGGAGTTAAAACATTTTATATTGGTAAATCATTAGATGATCCTCAAAGGGCAACTGTAATTTTTCAAGGACCAGAAAATGTTTTATATGATATTTTTATGAATCCTGAAACAAAACCTATAGTTGAAGCTTCAGGACATATTTACGCGGGGACAAAAATCACTCGCTGGATTTCTTAAAAAAATAATTCTTTTTATGAATTACCAACTTTTAATTGAATCATATTCTCTTGGGTCATCTCTTTCTGAGCAAGAAATAGAACTCTTAAATCTAGAACTTGAAACTCAAATCATGAATATTAATATATCTACAAATTTTGGCTGTTTTAAATCGGCCCCCTCCCATGTTTGCGAAGGGCTAAATTTAAAAAAAGATACTTATTGGATTATGTGCCTTGCTCAATTATTAGATTTACATAAGCCCCCCCAATTTGGGAAAACGAAAAGTGTGGAGGTTTTTGATTTACTTCTTGAAAAAGGACTTGTTATTGGTTAATTATTTAAGTATTAAAAAAATTAAGTTGTTTTTTATTTATGCTGATAAGATTATCTTGAATTTAGAAAAAAATAAAAATGGAAGATTCTGGGCGATTGATATTGGGAAATATTATTAAGCTAACCCGATCAAGTGAAAAGAAATTTAAAATTGGAAATTTTAAAGGAGCTTTAGAAGACAAAATTAAAGCTAATGAGATATTGAAATCTAAATCTTGTGATGAAAAAATTATTGAAAAATATAGAGAAGAATTATCTAGTTTGTACTCTTCAAAATTCGATCTTATATTTGATCATAAGCTTAAAATTGATGAAATAAAGAGAAATGAAATAGTACAAATGTTGGAACGTAAAAGTAAGGAAAAATTAAAAAATCATGATTACAGAGGAGCAATAAAAGCATTAAGAAGGGCAGAAAAATACATATCAAATTAAAAAAAAAATACAAAAAATTTTAAGAAGTATTACTTATTGTGTTTTTTTTAGCTTAGTTTAAATTTGAAATACTTAAGCAATAATTTATGCAAAAACAAAATAATAAAAATCTAAAAAAGGTTAAAAAAAAAGAATTAGATGTTTTAGATAGGTTTTTGAGGATTTTATGGAGAAAAGAGGTTGAATACAAAATAAATATCTTATAAAAGCATATTTGAAGGAGATATCTTATGAAACTTCGAATAGGATTCCTAATTATACTTTTTATTTTTGATTCATTATGTGTTTTTGGGTTAAAAAAAGAGTATTAAAAAATAAATTTAGAAGAGCTCAAAAAGTAAATTAAATCATTAGATTAAAACATGAATTTAACAAAAGGAATACAAAAAAGTTTAGGTCCAGGAATTGTCCTAGCTGGAGCGGCAATTGGGGGTTCTCATTTATTATCATCCACTACTGCTGGTGCGAAGTTTGGATTTTCATTAGTTGGCCTAATCCTTCTTACTAATCTTTTGAAATATCCATTCTTGTTGGTTGGGACTAGATTTACAGCCTCTACTGGTAAATCATTATTAGAAGGTTTTAAAGAGAGGAATTCTTTATATCTTCCTTTATTTCTAATAGTTAGTCTAATTACAGGTACTTTCACAATAGCTGCTGTAAGTTTTGTCTCTGGTGTCCTTTTAACTAATATTCCCTTTTTCTCAAGTTTTCCAGCCATGGATTTGTCGATAGGAATCCTGATTGTTTCTGGAATGATATTAATTCTTGGTAAATATAAAGCCCTTGATAGAATTTCAAAATTTTTAGTATCTCTACTAACTTTATTAACATTATTTGCAGTTTTATCGCTTTTGTTCAAAGGGTCAATAAATGAGCCCTTAAATATGAGTTTTTTTGAACCAGAAATCAGTCCATGGAAGTTAACAAATTTAGCTTTTTTGATCCCTTTAATGGGATGGATGCCTTGCCCAGTAGAGTTATGTGTTTGGCCTTCTTTATGGATGTTTTCTCGAGCGAAAGATTCAAATTATAAGCCAAATATCAGTGAAGCAGAATTTGATTTTAATCTCGGTTACTTAATAACTGTTGTTACGGCTATTTTCTTCCTTACTCTTGGCGCAATAACAATGTATGGTACTGGCGATGGAATGCTTTCCGGAAGTGGAGTCTCCTTTGCTCAAAAGTTAATACTCCTTTACACTAAATCCATCGGCAATTGGGCTAAATGGATCATAATACCTGCAGCATTTGCTGCAATGTTTAGTACTACAATTACTTGTCTAGATGCATATCCAAGAAGTATTTCTGCTATTCAAGGTTTATTGAGAGGCACTGATTTTGGACACCTGGATTCCAAAGCAGAGCGCAATAGATTTCAAATTTGGATGATTGTACATATCTTTGCATCATTAATAGCTTTGCTGATTGCAAGGTCAGGAGGTATAGGAGTAAAAGATTTTGTATTTGCTGCAATGACTGGAAGTTTTCTAACTGCACCGTTATTTGCATGGATGGCAATGGATACTATAAATAGCAAATTAGTACCAATTAAAAATAGATATGGATTTTTTCTAAAAACAATAAGCTGGATAGGATTAATTTTCTTAACATTATTTAGTTTATTGTTTATTGCACATTCATTTTTTGGGATTGGGATTTATTAATTTCAAAATAAAAAATAATTAAAGGGTTGATTTTTCTTCAGAATTCGTTTTTGTAGAAATGTATTATTTTTGGTACTTATTATGGTTATGCCTCAATCTACTCTAGAGAGCTTATTATTTTTTTTGATACTATCTCTTGTTGCAACTTACATTGTTAATTTAAAGTATTCTTCAAAGTTAAAAATACAGAAGTAGTTTTTTTATTTATCTTTTTTGAATTTGATTTATTTCTTTGGATCACTCCAAGTCTCTTTGTATAACCAACTCAAAAAAGTAAGAGTAAGTATATTCCCAAATGCATAAGTTATTCCCAATAATGGGTCATAAATATTGGCAATAATCGTCGACATTATAAAGATTATTAACCCTGAAACAACCAAATCCTGAATAGGCAAATGGTTAAAATTTACCGAATTTATCATTTGATAATTTTTTAAAATAGATTAAATTAATTATAGAACCATAAAGTAATTTATTTATTTATAAGGAAATAGGATCTAAGATATGAATAATTTTAGAATCGCTAAAGTACTTATAGTTTTTTCATCATTATCGTATTTGAGTTTTACTTTTTTAAGAAACTATAATTCTCCAGAAAATATAGAAAAAAGATGTATTCTTAAATTCGAAAAAGATTTTAAAAATAATTTGGAAACATCTCATGAAGAATGGAATAAAATTTTAGATTTAGCTGATAAAAATTATTTAAAATGTATGGGAATTCCTCAGTATTAATTATGGGAGAGGCAAAGAGAAGAAAAAATTTAGGTATTCCGCCTAGAGAAAAAACTAAAGATATAAAGTTACCTCAACTTGATAAAAAAGCCATACAACAAAAAGTCAGGACTACATTGTATAAATATCCAATTATCCCTTTTCTTTTTTATGGAGCTGCGATATTGATCCTAATAGGAGGTTTATTTTATGTTTTCAAATCCTTCCATATAGCTTAATTAAAAGGATTATTAATTTTGATATTTATGAATTTTTGGCATCATCAATTAAAAAACTTGAAGGATAATGAATAAGCAATTTTTATTGTGCAAAAATAATCAAAGAAATAATATATGAGAATTATTTACAGTTGACACCATGATATGGTGTTGTAATTTTAGATTAAATTAAAACTATTTATGAAGAAAATAAATAAAAAATATTATGAAATAATGCGTCAAGCTGATAATGCAGTTGGAAGAAAAGAAGTAGTTAGTTTATTAAAAAAAGCTGCAATAATTATGTCTAAATCTGAGGAAAACTTAGCTGCTTAAATTAAAAAACTATTTTATTAGGATAAATAAAACACCATAAAGAATGATTGATGATGATGCAGCCATAATGATAAATGGTAGTATCATGCCTGAGTTTAACCATCTTAAAAGTCTAATTTTTTTGTTAATTACTCTTGGCATCTTTTTCTGATTCCCTTAATTGCAAACTAACAAGTAAATAAATGGTGTAAATGATTAATTAATCTTTTTAAATATCATTCTTTAGCTATTTTGGAATTAAATTTTCTAAAGAAAATTATTTTAATTGCATCTGGATTTTTTATCTTAAGAGAAATTTTTAGGTAATTAATACCTTGTATTCTTCAAATTTATTATGCAAGATTTAGAAACATTAGATTTCTAAATAATGATTAAAAATTTTAAAGAGGGCCCTGAAGAATTTAAAGATTATGATTCAGAACTGTTACTTAAGATTCTAAATAAGACATCACTGGAGAATGAAAAAGGCGATGATAAAGAACTATTTGTAGATGAAAATTGGAAAATTAATTCAAAAAATATGAGTAATATAATTCATTCAGATAATTCAAATTTGAAAAGAATATTATCAGATATTTTCCCTAATAAAAAAATAGTGATTCAGGATAATAATGATGGGTCGCAAACAATTTTCTTATCCTAATTTAGGAAATATTAAAACCTTATTTACACTATCTATTCAATATTTATTTTTTTGAGAAAAATTTAGTAAAAATTACTCTCGCAGAATTTTTTTAAAGATGTTATTGTTCATTTACGTTCATCCAAGTTTATATCTCTGGACGCATGAAATGGGATTAGGGAACGGGATTCTCATTAACTGCAAAAGACCATGAATAACCTCTTACAAATAAGAGAAAAAATCAAAAAAGCCAATAGGCTATATGAAGCTCAACTTTTGGCAACTAAAAGTGGAGAAGTTACTCCATACAGAAGATCCGTCTTTGAAGAAAGAATCAGGAAAACACAAAAAGAAATGAAATTGAAAGACTCAAAAAATTAAATTCTTTTTTGAAACTGATCAATTAAGAGGGGGTTTTATCCCTCTCTTTTTTTCTTTTTATAAAAACAACGTAATTATTAATTTTTTTTTTGATTATCGATTATTAAAAAGAAAATAATTTTGATGCTTTTACTATTGATTTAAATTATATAAATGGCAAATTTAATTCAGTAATTAAGAGGTAAATAAATATGTTTAAAAAGAAAAATAAACAAATTAAAACTGTACCCAATAAATCAAATTTAGATCAAGTTTTATGGTTTATAGAAAATTATTTGCCCCAAAAGAGAGATCGAGGTGTTCAAAAAAAATTGTATATGGATAACCTAGAAGCAGAGACTATTAAGATATTTTCTAAATTAGCCTCTACACGTTCTAAAACATTATTTCCAACTACAAAAAATACGACAATCTCTTTTACCTTTGGTAATTGGGCCTTGCCTTACCTTAAATTGCTTAAGAAAATAGGAATAGCTAAGTAAGAAAATTGTGATCAGCTAGAACTAGATTTATCCCGCAAATAAAAATAAATAAAGATTAAAAAGTCTCTGAAAGTTCTTTTCGAAATTTAAGGAGGAATACTTACTTTACATAAAAAATACAATTGCTAAGTTTAAGATAAGAGATCTATTTATTAATGTTTCTAAATTATCTGCCTAGTGAAATGGTTGAAGTTGTTGGTTTGACAATGATTTTTTCATTTCTAGTTGGAACTATTTTAATTTTGTTATTTACATCGGATCAGGCAAATACAAAGAATCTATATTTAAAGAAGGCTAAATAAATTTAAAATAATTTGTTTATCTATAAAGAATCTCTGTTTTTAATAAAGTTAACTCGCAGGTGTAGAACATAATTTTTAATATTGATACATAAACAAATTTAAGATTATGGGCGAAGCTAAAAGAAGAGAAGAATTAGGATTGCCACCTAGACAAAAAAATGAATTAAATAAATCTGATAGATACCTTTCATGGCTTCCAATTACTAAATCAAAAATTAAGAAATACCCTTACATGGGTGTAGCAACAATGGCAATAGGAGCGATAATTTTCTTAGTAAGTGGGGGCGCAAATAGTATTAATTAGTTAGATTTTGCTTGGCTTAGAATATATCTAAGATTTTTTTTGTAATAGTTTAACGCCAGATATTATTGAGATTATTGAAGCTATACCAAGAAATATCGAGTAAAAAGGTTGCAAATTAATAATGCCAAAATTACCCGTATGCCATTTTATTAACCAAAAAGCATCTACTCCTAATGGTTGAAGAATACTATAAATAGTCCCAGATACAATAGTAATTAGTAAGGGGATTGCTGAAATTGCGGTTATTTTTCTGTGAATTTTTCTTTGATTTGTTTTTAATTTTTCCATCTATTTCCTCAAATAGATATGTAATTCTTTTTCGTTTTTGCATGGCATCCATTTATCTTGATTCTTATGTATTCCTTCGCAACCAATTTCTAAAGCCCTTTTTTCAGCTTCCTCCTCAGAAAGAAATGTACCCCTCATATGTGCAAGAGAATAATTATTGAAATTTAGAGATAGGAAAAATAAAAAAATAAAAAATTTAAAATTTCTAAGAATAATACGCATTTTTAACTTTTGAGGATAGAGTCACAAATACTAGATGGGTTTGCTTGTTTAACTATTTTTAGTCTTTTGATAAGTTTGTCTCGATCTATTTGATGTTTTAAATATTTAATACATAAATTTTTTTCCTTATATACCTTAGCTATTGGAGTAATCTTTAAAGCAATTGCAAAAGTACCAATAACTAAAAGAATGTTTGTAGCAAGTCTAATGTTTGGTCGAAAATTAGATCTCATTCGTATTCTTTATCTCTGTCAATAACTTCCCTTAAATATATATCTTTTAGCTCGTCATTGTATCCATTTTCTTTTACAAATTTCTCTAATTCCTTCAACTCTTTTTCTGTCATTAAGCAGATTTGGATATATTGTTTTTCATATCTTCAATTTGGTTGATTAATTCATCTAACCATTCTGTATTATTTTCGGATCTTTTCTTAAGATATTTAATTTTAGGTTGATTTATTTCTAGTGTCTCATAATCTCCACTCATAAATTACCCCTAAATTTATACTCTGCATAATTTATCTAGAGAGATTAGGTACATCAATAGGTTCTATTACTTATTAAACATTTACTATGAGTAAAAAGTCTTTTTTTAATAGTATAAATATGAATGAATTTATCTTTATAAAATATGGCAACTAATGAAGAACTAGAAAAAAGAATTGAGACTTTAGAAAAAGAAGTACAACATTTAAAAGCTGTTCTGCAATATCAAATGAGAAATAAGAAAAAGTGATTCTTATTGCATAGCAATGACTTTTGGTCAGATAAGTATTTTCTCTTGGTTGTTTTAGGTACCTAATGAAAAAGCTAAATATTAAAACTTAGTCCATAATTAACTACTTTTGAAAAAATAACTTTAGCCATTGATATTTAGAACATATTTGTTTTTATATATATAAAACTACCCGATATGATTAACTCAATAGCTATTACATTGTTACTATTAGGCTGTTTAGTTGCTTACAAAAGACTCAAAAGAAAGAAAAGACAATTTCACGCACCACCTACAAATCAGCTTCCTAGTTGAAGATTAAATTCCGTCTTCGTCTTCTCCAAAAGGATTGTATCTAATATCCCAGATTAGAACTACTGCTATAGATAAAAGCAATAGACCAAAAATAACTTGAGGAGGAGGAAATAACATCAATAGAATATAACAATTATCAATAAGCTTTGCTTAAGAAAATTTTAAAGGATAATCGATATTGTATGGTTCTAAATGTTTTACGTAACATGCTGTTGTGCAATCTACTCCCTCACTATTTATGCTACAAGAAGTTATACATTCAAAAAAGCTTTCCAAAGCATCTGAATCTTTAATATTTGAATAAATGTCTTTTTTCATTATCAATTACCAATTCCGAAGCTTATCTAGCAATTAATATTTAATAATGTCAAATTTTAGGTAAAGTACCTAATCACCATTTTTAGAAAAAAATATTGTACCTGTAGCTTTTTTCCACCCTTCCTCTAATAGTTTTTTATATTTATGTCTTTCTTCTTCGATAGATTCAACTCTAGAGCCTTTCATAACTGGCTTACATGATCGCTTAAAAACACAATCATAAGATATGAAAATTGCATTAATTATAGAAGAGTTCTTAGAACTATCTTCAAAAGTTTCAAATACTTTAATCCTCGATCTGGCTTTATTGATTAAAGTAAATTTTTCCATAAAAAAAAGGGCGTTAGCTTTGCCCCAATAAAAAAGCGTGATAATCCCCATCACCCAGCCTTTTTAAAATCTTAGCACTACATATGGTGTTTGTAAGTATTTAAAATTACCTATTGATGGGGTTGTTTGTTTCTGTTTAATTTGTCATTATAGGAGTCCCCATCACCTAGGCTCGTAAGAGTCTTTTTTTTTGTTTTTTTGCCTTTGGGTTTATGAGTTTTTAATTAGTGTTTAAAGACTTTTTATTTAATTTTTAAATTCGATAATTAATAATTTAAAAAAAAGTAATTTTATTCATGCAAACTTACATAGTGCACTGGCAATTTCCAGATCAAGAGAGTCATATGCAAGGGGCCGAAGCTTTTGCGGGTTTTGTAGAAGGAGGATGCGAAGGTGATGAATTTGATGGGTTTAAAGTTCTTAATCGAGTAGTAAATCCTGAGGGAGCTAATGGTTGGGCAATAGTTGAATCTTCAAACCATCAGAACATTTGGAAATGGAGTAGTATCTGGGTCGATAATTTTGGAGTAGAAATTGAAGTTACACCAGTTTTAACGGATAAGGAATTTCTTTCCGTCCATAAAGAAATTGCAGCAGCATCTTAATAATAGTTGACCTTTTGAATGTTTGGCTGTTGTTCACAAATAAGAGGGGAGTAGCTGTTTTATGGGAAAATTTTCTTCTAAAGAAATTGAAATTCAATACAATTTAATAAAAATGCTTTTAGCTGAACCTGAAAAGTATAGAGATGCCATTAATGCAATAAAGAAAGATATTGTATATATGCCTATAGAGCTTAAAAAAAAACTTGAGGAAGAAAATATTTTCTTATGATTGAGATGCAAATAGCATTCATCATGATCTTTAATTTTTAAAAATTAGTAAATCGCCATCCTCGTAGACTAACCGAGAGAGTCTAAATCTCTACGATGGTGAACTGTATTTCCTTCATTTTGTTGAACTTTCTGTGCTTTCATTAGATCTGCGTTTGTTGGATAATCTTTTGCATTATCAAGATCTCTTGCAATTTTATCTTGAATTGCGAATGGTTGTCTTTTAAAATTCATGATTAATTTCCTCAAAATTTTTGCTGGATTCTGATTACAGAACCTGGATTGTTGTGTACGTAAGAGTTGAATTCTCTCGCAAGCATTAGGCAATCGTATGCATCGCGTGCGTAGAAGCCAACTTCATGTGTCTTATTTGATGAATCTTTGTAACTCAACACATATTTATTACAAGATTTGATCGGTGTTGAAGGCATTTTATTTATTTCTATAACAACTAAGTTCTAACTAAGCATGCTGATCAACCGACTAATAAAAATGTACGGTTTAAGGCACAAAAATATACGGATAGAGGACCAACAATTAAATTTAAAAATGAATATAATGTTTTTGTAAATTATTTTGAAAGAAATAATAATTCCGTTAATCCTATATTATTTTTTCTAAATAGTAACCAGTTTTTAAAAGCATCTTTTTCTTAAAAATATTGCTTTATAAACATATTAAATTATCTAGCTAAATTAGTGTGTTCGAGATTATAAATATATTTTTCTCCATCATCATCACCATCGTCATCATCATTGAAAGAGGAGATTAATACATAAACTCCTCCAAGTCCAAGTAACATAGATAAGTAAAGAATTGGATCTGTCATAACTTAAGTTTGAAACATTCAAATTAAATTTGAGGAATCTTTCTAATATCTAAATTATCTTTTAATTATTTATATAAGAAACTTTCTACCATCAAAAAATTGTTTTTTACTTGAGAAAACTGAAAGTAGATCTAAAATAAGGAAAATTTGCTGCTTTTCAAAAGTGAGTTTTAAAAATATTTTAAAAATCAATGTGCGGAAGATTTGAGCTGAAAACTAAATTTGATAAGTTGCCAAAGGTTTTAAAACAAGACTATCCAAATGGACTTGATTCTAAATATGAGACTCAAAATCTAATAAGGCCTAATGATCCTGTGCTTGTAATAAAAAACGAAGGAAGAATTAAAACTACTTTTATGACATGGGGCTTTATTTCGCCTTGGGCGAAAGACCCATTTGATGAAAAGAAACCAAGACCATTTAATGCAAGATCAGAAACTGTGGAAGAAAAAATACTATTTAGTGGAAGTTGGAAACATAAAAGGTGCCTAATACCTGCAAGTGGTTTTTTTGAAAAAAAATATCTTGTTCGAAAAGCGAATTATGAAACTTTTTGGTTGGGAGGGATTTGGAGTAAGTGGGCATCACCAGATGGGGCAGAACTTGAGAGTTGCTGCGTTTTAACAACTGAACCAAATGAACTAGTTAAACCTTTACATCACCGCATGCCAGTTATTGTGCCTAATGGATATGAGGAGCAATGGACAGAGCAAGTAAAAGATGCTGATGAACTAAAAGGTTTGTTTCCAATTATGATGAGTTGGAAACCCGATGGATGGTTAGTAGAAGATTTAAAGAATAAAAAAGCTGATCAAATGAGTTTGTTTTAAGTGAAATTTTTACAACCAAAACTGCTCAATAAATATAATTATTTTTTTTTTGAATGCAAATAAATTTAAGATAAACAATAGGGTAACTTTGACAACATGGCTATAAGAATAAATAAATATTTAAGTGAAGTGAGTTACTGTTCTAGAAGAGAAGCAGATAAACTTATTAAAGAAGGGAAAGTAACCATAAATGGGGAAATTCCTGAAATGGGCGCTAAGGTTGAGGTGGGTGATCAGGTAGAAGTTGAAGGCCAAATAGTAAAAAAATCAACGAAACAAAAAAATATTTATTTAGCCTTTAATAAACCTATTGGAATTGTTTGCACAACTGATACAAGAGTTGAACCCAACAATATTATAGATTACATCGAATATCCAACAAGAATTTTCCCTATTGGGAGATTGGATAAACTTAGTGAGGGATTAATTTTTTTAACTAATGATGGAGATATCGTAAATAAAATACTTAGGGCAAGAAACAATCATGAAAAAGAATATATTGTAAGTGTAAATCGTTTTATTAGTAGAGACTTTATTCAAAGGATGAGTAATGGAGTTGAAATATTAGGCTCCACTACTAAGAAATGTTTCGTGCAAAAATTGGGTCCAAAAAAATTTAAAATCATACTTACTCAAGGACTTAACCGTCAGATTAGAAGAATGTGCGATTCCTTGGGCTACAGAGTGCAATCATTAAAGCGTGTAAGAATTATGAATATTAAGTTAGACTTACCAACAGGCAAATATCGAGAGATTACCAAAGCAGAACTATTAGAATTAAATAATTTACTAGAAAACTCCTCAAAAACATTTGAGTAATTAAAAATTCACTTATTAGTTAACTTAATATGACTAGACTCGTCAGCTGTTTGCATGCTTTCGTCGCGGGCAGTATTTTCTTGATAATAAATAAGACTCAAAAAAACGTCCATGAATTCAATGCTTATATTCATATCTAAAAGATTCAAAGTACTTATTTTTCCTGACACTAAAGAGTTAATATTAAATTACTAAATTAAAAACATTGCTTTTTAAAGAACACCTCACTCAAATAACAAATGTTCTCGTAATTGGTTGTGGAGGGGCTGGTTTAAGATCTGCTATTGAAATAAAAAAATCTGGTCTTGATGTATGTATTCTTGGAAAAAGACCAAAGACTGACGCTCATACGGTCTTAGCAGCAGGAGGGATCAATGCTGCTTTAGGGAATTTAGATAAAGAAGACTCATGGGAACAACATTTTATTGATACTTATCTAGAGGGGTATGGCATTGGGGATCCTTTAAAGGCTGAAATTATGGCTAAAGAATCCCCATCACTAGTAAAAGAAATAGATAAATGGGGAGCAAATTTTGCAAAGTTGAAAAATGGCAAACTAGATCAAAGATTTTTTGGTGCCCATAAATATCGTAGAACTTGTTATTCAGGAGATTATACTGGATTGTCAATTTTAAAAACTCTTTTAAAAAAATCAGATGAGTTAAAAATTCCTATTTATGATAATCAATACGTCACTGAATTATTAATTCGAGAAAATACTTGCTTTGGAGCAATGACATTTAATATGTCATCTTCAGAGAGGACTGTATATTTTGCAGATGCGGTTGTTTTATGTACAGGAGGGCATACAAGATTATGGAAAAAAAGCTCATCTAGAAAAAATGAAAATACAGGCGATGGTTATTATTTGGCTCTAAAAGGAGGATGTGAACTAATAGATATGGAAATGGTTCAATTCCACCCTTCTGGGATGGTTTTACCTGAAGATTTTGAAGGCACTTTGGTTACTGAAGCTGTAAGAGGTGAGGGTGGAAAGTTAATAAATAGCAAAGGAGAAAGATTCATGAAAAAGTATGATCCGAAAAGGATGGAATTATCAACAAGAGATAGAGTGGCGATTGCTAATTATACAGAAATAATAGAAGGCAGAGGAACAGAAAATGGAGGTGTTTTTCTTGATATAAGCCATAAAAGTAAGGAGTTCATTGTTGAAAAATTGCCAAGCATTTATAGACAGTTTCTTGAGGCACAAATGCTTGATATTTCAAAATCACCAATGGAGGTTGCCCCGACTGCCCATTATTCTATGGGTGGAATCTTAGTAAATCCAAAAAATTTGGCAACTTCTGTAAAGGGTCTTTTTGCTGCTGGGGAGGTAGCAGGAGGACTTCATGGAGCAAATCGTTTGGGGGGGAATTCTTTAGCAGAAATAATTATTTTTGGTAGACGTGCGGGCATTGCAGCTTCAGAATATTCAAAAAACATTGATCGCCAATTAAGATCAAATAAAGCCATCGCTATTGCTCATGAAAATATTAATAAATTTATTAAAAATGGAAATGAATTAGTGAGGCCCCTGCAAAATGAATTGCGATCAATAATGTGGAAATATTGCGGTGTGATTAAAAACGAAACATTACTTTTAGAGGGATTATCAAAAATTGAAACGATCAAAGATAAACTTATTGATATTGACGTAAGAATCGATAAATATAATTGCGAAGATCTAGCTTTGATTTTTGAGTTGCAATCTTCTCTTTTTAGTGCAAAAGCGACAATTTTTTCGGCACTCCAAAGAAATGAGAGTAGGGGTGCACATCAAAGAAGTGATTTCCCAATACTTGACTCTGGATGTAATTTTAATTGTAAAGTAAGTATGGATAATAACGGTAATTTAAAAATATCTAAACTACCCTTAAAAGAATTAAATCAAGAACAAAAAAAAATAGTTTCAAATGCAAATAGAGAAGAAGATATTAGGAATAAACTGCTTGAGTAAACTTTTTTACTTTAAATGAAATCTTTGGTTATAAAGGAAATTAAAATAGAAATTTTTCAACTTATACGTGCATATTTAAAAATGAAAATGGTGCGTAGATATATTCTTGGATGCAAAGATCACAAGGAACTGCTGATATGAAAGTGAAAGCTTGGGAATAAGTGAAAGCTTGGGAATAAGTGAAACCAAAACTACTTACTCAAATAATAGTGTCTGAAAATTAAAAATAAGGAGTATATGGAACTTCTGTTTTCATTGAGTCGCCATAGTAACTCTCTGCAGACTTCACTAATATCCAATAAATAAAATTCAGAAATGTTGTTTTCATAAGAATATCTATGGCTTCTCTTATTCAAAACAGTATTTAAAATTAAAACAACGTAGAAAATACTTAATTCTGATATTTGTGTTATTGATAGATAGATTTTTATGATCATATTTAGGGATGAAAAACACTATTTTTATTGCTTTTATTGCCCTTTTCAATATTATGAAGAGACGGTTTAACAGTGGGTAAAAGAACAAGGAGATGGAATTTTACTTGATTATGATTTAGTAAAAATCAATGATCACAAGTCTCATTCCTTTTATAGAGTTTCAAGCTTGGAAGACTTTACAGAGATGTTAGATACTGAATGGGATAAGGCTAATAATTCTAATGTTATTTTTTATAAACTTGAATTATTTGAATGACTATTAACTCGCAAAGGTGAAGCTTAATCTTTAATATTTAAGCAATTATTTGATTATTTCTTGTTTAATGGAAGAAGAAAGAAAAAAGTTAGAAAATATGTATCGAGAACTAAATGAAGAAGATACTAATATAAAGAAATGGAATCAAGCACTAATACCAAAAACAATATTATTACTCCCTCTAATAACTTTTATCTTAACTTTTCTAAAAATAAATACTGATAAATCAATAATTGATTTACTTGGATTTATAGCTATGGGCGGTTTAATAGTTTCTGGAGGTATTTTTCTAAATTATCTTTTATCTAAAGGCAAGTAATGAAGAAATTTACTCTTATAAATAAAAATAGAAGCAGAATTAAAGTCTTTGAACCATTTGAAGATGTTTCCAGACCTACACCATCTATTAATGCAATGATGATTAGTTATGGATGTGTTTATAAGAAAAGTAGTAAACCAGTTATGAAAGGAAGTAGAGTTGAAACTATCGAAGCAGCAAGGAAAGAATATAAACGATTACTAGAGGAAGGTTGGAAAAAGACCAGTATTTTTAGGAGTTATTTTTAAGGATAGAAGTTTACTTTCCAACGTATCACACAATAATTTAAAGGGTTATATCCTTTGCAATTCCAGAAATTGAATATTTTTACAGCGAAATGATGAAAATTAACATCATTGAAAAATGCCCAAACAAAATAAATAGCAAATGCAGTTCAAACAAACACAGAATATTGAAACCAATGCGTTCCAGAGTTGTCTAAAACATTTTTGTCAAAATTTGGATTACCAATTTAAAGGATTGGATATGCTATCCATCCAAATAAGGTGTAATTAATAATGACAGCCATGAAGCCTATCATTGCGAGCCTTCCATTTGTTCTTTCTGCGATAAACCAATAGCTATTTGGCCATTCAAATTTGGTCTTATTAGAAAATTGATCTTCTGAAAGTGGAGTCTCTTTAGGATTATTGTCCTGATCAAGATAATAATTACTATCTGGGTAATAGCTTTCGCTTCGAATATTGTCTTCTTTTTTTTCAATCATTTTTATAAAAATTTGGTTTTGTTATATCTTAAAAACTAAAAAGGGTAATTAGGTTAAAAAAGTATTTCATAAACAATATATTTTATCTTTTTCTGACTATTGCCTAGGAACTACTTAGTCATCTAGGGCAAAATTATATCTAATTTTTTGCTTAGTTTTAGATGAATTGAATTTTGCTAGATTTAAGTAATATCTTCAGATGTTTTGTTTATGAGCTTTAAATATCCACAGTATTTATTGTTCCTTTTATTATGGTTATTTTTATTACCATCTCTTAGGGCAGATTATTTTTCTCCATCTCATAGTTGTTCAGAACCATGGGATAAGAGTGATCGATATGATGTAGATAATTTTAAACAGTGTATTGAGGATTTCGTTGATGAAATGAATGATCAAGCTTCTGAACATATTGAAGCTGCTAATGATGCTATTAATGATTGGAATAGTTTTGCAAGTTATTAAAAATGAAGTGAAAGCTTGCTATTTTAATAAAATTAAATTTATGCAAAATTATTTTTTGCGTGAGTTTTTCGTGAGATTTAATTTGAAGGTAGATCTAAAATCGAAAGGATAAAACACTCTTTATTTATGGAAAAGTTATTTATCATTTGTACCTTTGATTGCTCTTTTCAATATTATGAAGAGACTGTTAAGCAGTGGGTAAAAGAACAAGGAGATGGAATTGTAATTGATTATGAATTAGTAAAAATCAATGATCACAAGTCTCATTCCTTTTATACAGTTTCAAGCTTGGAAGAATTTACAGAGATTTTAGATACTGAATGGGCTAGGGAATGGGATAAAGCGAATAACTGTAAAGATATAGTTTATAAACTTGAGCTGGTTGAATGACTAATAAATGGAATGATAAATCTTGGCAAAAAGATTTCTTGAACATGAAGTCACATTCTCTTGCTGATGCAAAGTTACTCATGGGAGGTGTAAAAGGATTGAAAGATGCTTGGCGTTTAGGTGTTCTACACGTTGAATATGAAAGACTAAAGAAAAAAACTAATGCAACAAGATAAATATTCTTAGCGTTCGCAGAAGATCCTGATGGATATAAGATAGAGTTAATAGAAAGAAATTAATGAAGGAATTAGAAGAAAATACTATTGAACAAATAAGAACTCTTCTTAATTATTTAGAGCAAACAGATCTATTAAAAAACAAAGATATTCTTAGGTGTTTAGATGTAATAGCAAGAGAATATGGTGGAAAAGTAGTTGATGAGAATTAAAATTTATATTGATTGACAGTCGATCTAAAATAAGGATAAACTTACTTCCTTTTTTATGTCTTGTTCAGTTACCTCCGTATTTACTTTTAAAATTGAAAGCACTTTCGATGAATGGACTGCAATATTTGATAGTACAGAAGCAGATAAAAGGCATTCAGAATTTAATATAAAGCCACTTTTCAGAGGAGTAAGCAAGGAAGATCCTCAAAAAATAATTGTAATTCATCAAGCTCCAGAAGGGAATGTTCAAAAGTTTGTGGAAGCCAATGCTGAATGGATGGCAACTCATAGAGTTGACTTATCAACAATGGAGGAATCATCTTGGACTGCTTCATTAACAAAGGATAGTTGTTGTGATTAATTAAATGGCAAATCCAGATCAAAAAACAATACTGCTAGAACAAGCTTATGACCAACTTAAGACAATTTTTACCATGTTCCAAGCTTAATCTGGTGCTACAGATATGGAAGTAAAAACCTTACTAAGAGAACTTGCAAGGGGTTATGAAAAAGATATTAATGACGATTACGAGATAGATTGGGAGGTTTAATCTTCTCCTGTTTCGAATAATAAAAAGAGCTTCTTTTTATCGAACAGCTTCAGGAGCTACAAGCTACTGGAAGAGAAGAAGCTGTTGGACTATTGCATAAGGCAGCAAAGTAAAAAACTAATTTTGATTGCCAAAACATGATGTAGTTTGATATTGATTGACAGTTAATCTAAAATAATTCCTTCAGCAGAAGTATTCATTTCAAGATTCTTAACTCAATTTTAAATGCGATGTCCTATAAAGATTTATAGATTTATTAATCAAATGAATACTTATTTAGTTACTGCAACTTTTAAAAATGTTGCTCTAATGGGTGCTGCGTACGATCTTTTTTTAAAGGTTATTGAAGATGGAACTTTGAATGATGAGTTTGAAGGATTCAAGGTTTTGGGAAGGTATCATGCCTCTTATTCAAATAATGTTTATATTATTGTCCAAGCTTCAGCAAGCATAAAAATGACTGAACACTTTGCTCCCTGGAAAGTTAAGTTTGATATAGATTTTGACATCAAGCCAGTTATGACTGACGATGAAAAAGTTGTAGAGCATAAGCTTGTTGGTTCATTAATGGCAGCAGAACAGAAAATGGGATTCACAAGTTAATTAATTTTTGAAATTAAAATTATAAATATTTTTTTCTCTGTTAAAAGAGCCCAAAAGATTAAAAATACTACTGATATATATCGAGTAATTTTATATAAATTACCAATAAAACTAATGTTACTACACATACACCAAACACTGTATTTGGTTGATTATGCAAAAGCTCTTTAGTAAATTCTATTAATTCTTCCATTTATAAATTATATATAAATGAAGAAAGAATATTTTTGTTTGGCATCAGACTATAAAAATGTGCTTTGCGTGGGTTTTGCGCGAATTATGTATTAGCTGTGACTTACTGCCATAAGAGGTCGGGGCGACAGGATTCGAACTTGTGATCTAGTGCTTTCAAAGCGCCCGCAATTTATATTGATTTTTAAAGACTTAATCTTTTTCAATAGTTTTAGAGAAAGATTATTAAAAAAAATAAAATTATTTTCACAGCTTTGGGCACTTTTTGGGCACTGTTATCTTCACATTTTGATTTAAATTTGGAATCTTTTCAATTTCTTGAACAAAAAATCAAGCTAATTATTTTTTCATTATTTAAGCTAGTAAATATTGACTTTTGCAAACCCCTTTATCGTTATGGATTTTACCAGTGATTAAAAAGAAGAATTTATCAGTATTTATTTTTTTTGTCTTTCAGTTTTTCTTTTTAGATGCCTACGGATCATCGAAAAAAGTTGATGAAAAAATAAATTTGAAAGATAAATTAGAAAAAAAATATTTCCCCACTACAAATGTTAAAGGTAGTTTATTTTTTACTTTAGGAGCACTATCGGAGTCCACTTCAAGTGAGTCTTTACACTTTACGTATGAGAATAAAATTAGATTAAATACTAGTTTCAAAGGAACAGATAATTTATTGACGGTTTTTGAATCAGGGAATGCATTAGATAGCCCCTTGATGCTTGATTTACAAAGTAAAAAAGGGGATAACCTTAAAATCTCAACCCTTTTGTATAGATTTCAGTTGGATGATGAATTTGAAGTAATAATTGGACCTAAGATGTTTGGTTACCATGGTTTAGCAGGAAAATCTACTGCTTACAATGAAAGGATTGCAATTTTAGATGGAAGTAATTTCACAACATCATCTGGAATTGGTCCAGGTATTGGGATATCTAATAGGAAAAAGAATGGATTAAATGCCTCTTTTAAAATTGCTTCAGATAGCTCTCAAATTGACAATGAATCAATACACTTTATTAATCAAATTGGATTAATAAAGAAAACTTTTGGGGGAACCATCACAACTAATCTGAATAATGATTTTGAGGCTTATGGTATTGCAACTTTCTATAAACCAAAGAACTTTCCTTCAATAAGTGCATCTATTGAATACAAGGATATGGATTCAGGTAAAACAATAAAAAATTGGGTTTTTGCATTACAACAAGGTCTCCAGAACAAAAAAATTGGTATTGCAGTTGGTACATATAATTCAGAGGAAAAAATTGGTTACGAGGGTTGGAGTGAGATAAATATTTCAGATAAATTAAAAATTATTCCAGTTTTTTTTGTTAGAGAAACCAATCAGGTAAGCCCTGAATTAGGTTTTTCAATCAATACTAAATTTAGTTACTGATTGTAATTGAAAAAAAATTCATAACTTTATTTTCTATTAAGGGGATATTTAGAAATATGCTTGGGCACTTTTTAGGATAAATTTTGTTTTAGTTGAGACTTGCTGCTATAACTGTTTGGGGCGACAGGATTAGAACCTTCGACCTGGTGTTCCCAAAGTACTTAATAGGCAAAGTGCCGCACTAGGTTTTCAATCTATATCAAATTTTTTGCTTGGTTCTGAGAGGGTTATCGTGACAAATAAAGTAATATTTGTGCGCAGTTTGTACGCAAAATCATAGTTGAGAAAAATTTAAATAGCATTTTATACAAGATGTTGATCTATTTAAATCAATAAAAATTTGAGAGATGAAATATAGTTTTAGGAAATTACGATCAAAAATTTTGGAATCATTTAATTACTTCGAATATCTAAATTCAATATCATTTCATCCACCCGTAATGATAACAACTACATTAGTATTCTTTTATATAAGAAGAAAAATTTTATTAGCTGGCAAAAAACATTAGCAATCTATTTAATATTTATATTTTTGAATGAGTCAAAAATTAAATAAGCGAAGCAAGTGATAAAAACAATTACATATATAGATTCCATTTAACTTACTGTTGTTATTGAACTGCTTAATCCATAAGTGAGAAAAATAAAGCTTGCAAAAGTAACTCCAATCATTACTGTTGTGTAGAGTTTATTTAGTTTGAAATTATTACTTGCAGATGAAAAGTCAGCAATAACAAAACTTTTCATTGAATATTTATCTCTATTTTTGAAATTATTGCTCTTAACTAAACTACCTAAGATTGGTTTTTTGGGATAACTAATTTCTTCATTAATTACTGAATTTAGACCTTTATCCTCATTGAAGAATCTTGGAAACATGTATGCATGCCATAAAGCGATTATGGCTACCCAAAAAACTACACTAACTCCTGCAAAACCAAAAAGTAAAAATCTAAAGGTTTCCATATTTTTTTCTAATAAACTAAAATTTACATCAAAAAAATATCTTAAATATCGCAATTCAAAAAATATACTTTAAGTAAATCAATTAATCATTTCTTGATGTTACTAATGATTAGAATCAATGTTATTTAGGGTTTTTCTTTAAATATAAGTTAATGATCAAATCATTTAATTAAGTAAAAAAGACAAAATAATAATCAAATTTTTCTTACTCTTAATTTAATACCTTGCCATGATTCCCATAGAACAGTATTTATTTTTTGCAGTTTCTATTTATGCATTTTTTTATCTTTCAATGACCATAGTAAGCTCATTAATTAGCTTTTCATAAACAATAATCACATAAATATTAAACACTTAATTGTATAAAATTAATCTTCCTGTTTTTTGAAACTCATTATATAAATATATAAGTAGATATTAGGGCAATCTACTAACCGCTAGCTTTGATAAAGCGGTTCGTAATGAGAACCTCCCTTTGACCTCATTTTCTTTTTCGCAATCTTAGAAAATGAGGTTTAAATATTTTTTAATAGCAATGAATATTAAATTAAATTTTTAATTTCAACCCTAAATTATTAAATATTATTCCTTCTTATGTATATTATTTACTTTTTAAAAAAGAGTTTTTTATTTATAAATAATATGTAGATATTTGGCGAATCTGCAACGGTATAGATTCCGTCTTTATGAACCTAGCCAACGAAAATATTCTTAACTACGTTTTAGTTATTTTAGTAGTTAGGAATATTTTTATTTTAAGGTTAATTTTTTCTTAAAAACAAATGATCAATAAATCAAGTAATGATTCTACATTAGAAAAAATTTATAAGAATTTAGAATCTGGAATGCCAGAGAATAAATCTATCAAAGAGTATGCACTGCCTAATGCAAGACAGTGGCTTGGTGGAAGATTTGTTGCTATATGGGTTTTACCTATTTATTTTTTAAGAAAAATTGTAAAGTTTTCTGCTTCTTCCGCCTTTGTTAAGCCATATTCTCCTTCTAAAAATGGGCCATCTTATAAGCAACCAGAAACCTTATTTACTTCTTTACGAAGTGTTTTTAGTGGTGAAGATCATTTAAGATTTTTTGATCATAGATTTATTGGTATTTGGGTTTTACCAATTGCCTTAACTGGGATAGTTTTTGAAATCCTTCTAATAGCTCCTACTAATAACACTTCGCCTTTCAACTAAGCATCTTTTGTCCGAAATTTATCCTGATAATTCAAGCAATATTTGTCCACTTTTTATAAAAGTTGTTATAAGTAAGGCCTGTTAAGTAAACCAAGAAAAGTTGATTTTCTTGAATCTTTAAAAAATAATAAATTTTTTAGAGAACCTTATATATTTATTGATTGTGCATAAGTTATTCAAATCATCTTAAGTAGCAGATATTACCAAATAAGTTTGTGTATTTTGAAATGAATATTTTTGCGTACGAAAACACCCTAAAACAAACTTTTTCTTGAAATAAAGATTGACAAGACATTCATAAAAAAAACTTCTATAAAACATTAACTTCTTTTATGATTATGTTTCTAACAAACAAGACTCGTTTAAAAATTAAGGATATCGTTAAGAGGATTTCAATAGATGAGCCAGTCTCATTGGAGGAAAGGATTTATGTGGAAAAGTTTGCAAAACATAATTCAACTATATGGACATGGTTAAAGAAAGCTAACAGCTTAAGAAGATATGGGAAACAAAATTCAGATGGAATAAATGGACTGATCCAATCACTTGGACTTGATGGTTTAGAAACTGAAAGTCATTTTGATCCTAAAAATGATGATATTGCTGATTGGTTTAGTGGGTCTCCTGATTGGGTAAGAAGAAGCTAATTAATACTTATAATAAATTGATTCCTTCTACAGCTAACGAAAAATATTAGGTAAAGTACCTATCCTAGTTATTTATTTAAAGGTTATTATTTTTAGCAAATAACACTATTTAAAAATGATTAAACTTACTATAGTTTCTTACTAATAGTCTTTGCTAATTATATAGTTGCTGTTCATTGGGCTAAATATAAATAAATTAAATAAAAAATTTAATTATTAATTGGGTATTAAACAAGAAACCCTCCCAGAAATTCCAACTACTGAAAGGGTTATTAAATTGACTCGCAACTATATTGAATCAATCTATGTCTTGCAGCAAACGCAGAGTGTGCTGATGAGGTTTGGCCTCAATTAATTTATAGCAAAAATTTTTAAACTCCCGCTACTTTTCGTTCCGCTTCTCGTTTTTTTAGAATCAAATAAGCTTGTGAAGCCCATTTTCTAGAAATATCAAATTCACCATCTAACTTCTCTTTAAGTAATTTGCCAATTTTAAATACTTCTACGAAGCCTAGATAAGTTATTACCAGCACCTTAGTTATGTTTACTGCAACAGATGCTATCTTTTCAATTCTTTGATCTTGCATTTGAACTTATTCAAGTCCACTAAAATTAACAGAGTTAGGAAATTATGCAAACACTTCAATATTTAGACAAAAAAAGGATCGACAGAAATCCCTTGATAGTTGCGCCATAAGTCTGGCATAACCAAATACCAAACTTTCTTCTAAAGTTATGCCAAATATTTTGGAGAATATAACTTTTGGGTGTAACTTTTTTTGTGTTCAATTTATTATTAACATTGTATAAAGCGAGTTGTTCTATCTTTAAATACTGACATGTAAGATAATTTCTTGTAAATCCATTGTATAAGTATTGGCAAAATAATTAAATTTGATTATGAAAAAATTAAAAAAGTTAATTTCAGCTACTTTCACTGGATTATCTTTATTAAGTGCTCCAATATATGCGAATGAATATTCAACTAAAGGGTCATACTTAACAGGAAGTATCGGTGGTAGTCAAATAGGAGATATTGATGTATCAGGAGTAAGTTCCGATATTGAATTTGAAACGGGCTTAGGTCTGGATTTAGGCTATGGATATGATTTTGGTAAAGTTCGTGTCGAAGGGACCTGGGTTAGAGGACAATCCGATAAGACTTCATGGCTTGGATACACTGTTAAAGCTGATTCGACAATCGATTCTATTATGGGTTCGGTTTATTACGATTTTAGAGAAGACAAACAATGGAGTCCATTTATTGGAGCGTCTTTAGGAGCTACTAATGTTGACTTTGATGGTGCTTCTGATTCGGGATCCTCTTACGGGATTGGTTATGGTGTAAGTTATAAAACATCCGATCAAGTAGAAGTTTTTTTCAAGGGTCAAACAATTGTAATACCAGAACTTACCTTTGCTACTGTTAATAACTCAACAGTCATAATAAATAATGGAAACTATTCAAATGGAACAATAGGATTAAGAGTTAGATTTTGATTATTAGAGTCGGGTCGACAGGATTCGAACCTGCGACCTAGTGCTCCTAAAGCACTTAAGCACATATTGCAAGAACTAGTGGTTCCAGGCTATGTCTGAATTCTTTCTTAGTTCTGCCCAGTTTAATTAGAAAAATCAAGCAATATTTTTCAACTATTTGTCCACTTCGAAAAATTTATTTAGCATCTCCATTGTCTTGCATTTACGCCGGCTTCTTCGTTTCCTAGCTTTCTGGAAACTTTCCAATCTTTACATGCTTTTTTCCAATCTTTTGTTATCCAACTGTAGGCATTACCTCTATACAAATGAAGTTCTGCAAGTGTGATCATATCAAAATCCCTTTCGATTTCGTATTTTTCAGATTCTTCTTGGCTTGGAGCAATAGCGATTGCATTTGTGTAATGATTTATCGAATCTTTTAAATATTTCTTAGCACCATTTCGGTCACCATTATTTTTGTAAGCGATATATAAAATGTCAAAATTTGCATCGCCTAGATAGGAGTGAGCTTCATATGTAACACCTAAGGGGAACAATCTTTTTATTATTAAATTCTTTTCAGGGTTTTTATCTGAAATTACTTTTTCAAAACTTGTTATTGAACTTTTTGCATTGCTAATAGCTAAATCATTTTTATTTTTATCTATTAATACGTAAGCATAATCAAGAAGTATATTCCCTCTCGCGAGATTCACATAGGTATCTTGCGGAGATAATTTATAGGCTTTCTCAATATCTTTTTTTGCTTGTGAGGCGTTCCCTAATTCCCAGTACAAGTGATCTGCTCTAAGAGCATAAGCTATGGCATATTGATCATCTATTTCGATAGCTTTATTAAAATCTTCCATGGCCTTTTCATTCTCCATCAAGTCGTAGCTATAAATGATTCCTCTAGCTAAATAAGCTTCTTTGGATGAATTATTATCTTTAATAAAAGAATTAATCTTTTTCATTGCAGAGGACGTGTCACCTGCTTCAAAGAAAATTAAGGCCTCATCATATTTAGAACTTACCGGAGAACTATTTTTATTTGTTGGACCAGACATACTTTCAACGCAACCTTTAAAGTCAGCGGCTTTCATGCAAATCTCAGCAACTTTAGGATCAATATTTGCTTGAATAGATGTGGGTAATGCAATAAAAGCTAAGAGTGGAAAGATTATTTTTTTCACTTTTTTAAGATTTAAATTTTTTGAAATTATATATTAACTTGAAATTTACAACTGTAATTTCTTAACAAATTAAAATTTGAAAACACTTTTAATAAGAAGTTCAAATACTTAAATACTTAATCTCTTCGATGATGAATTTAATGGATACAAAATAATTATTTTAATTTCTATTTGTTAGTTAAAGCAATTATTCCCCTCTAACTCCTCCATATATTCAGCAATGCATGGCATAGATATGCAAATAATCGCTAAATAATTCCTGAGCTGAAACCTAGTGCTACAAGGGAGTAATTTTTATCAAATAATGCAATAAGGGTTACTCAAAGATTTTCCGCAAAATAATCTATTGCGTTTATTTTCTTCTAATGATTTTGAATAAATATTAGCTGTGAGAATTGCTCCGAAATTTATTAAAACCACAGTTAATACAAGTAGCTCTATAGCAAGGTTGGTCATAAGATTACCCTCCTTAAATTTATAAAAAAACTCTATAACGAAATAATCAATATTGAATAGAGTTTAAATTCTTATTTTTGGGAATCTAAATCATCTGACAAGGATTCCCAATCACAACTGTCTACACATTCTTCTAAAGTTTTTTCAGAAGAACTTTTAAGTTCGCAACTACGGAGACAATCATAAAACGCATACTTAGGATCTAATTCGTTTTTGAATTGTTTATTCCTGAAAGTATTCATAATTAAACTCCTTTTGTTTTTTTCTCGAGTTGATTAATTAATTTGTCTAACCAAAGAGTGTTATCGATCTTCTTGGTATTTTTGAAGTATTTTGTTTTGTAAGTACTCATGAAGTTAAACCTCAATCAGTGGAACTAAATTAGATGCAATGATTTAAATTTCCTAGAGCAAAAATACTCTTTATTAGAAAAGTGAAATATAAAAAATAGATTAATTGGTTTTTTTTCTTAAGTATTTGGACTCTTGATTTTAAAAGTAAGTGATACTAAATAACTACTAGATCAAAGGAGGTTAATTATGGCTTGCGGAAATCCTATTAAACATAAGTTCCAAAATGCTTTTAATTCTTTTATTTATGCGATTTCATTTGAAAGAAAATTAAGTGATGACCAAATGGAATGTATGCAGTTTGGTATATGTCATTATTCTCCAAAACAAGTAGAGGAAGTACCTTTTTTTCATTACTAAATAGTTTTGATTAAAAGCGATTGAGGTGGCAAGGTTATGCAAGGTGTAGCAAATAATCGCTATATAATTGCTAATTCTTATATTTCTTATAGTTGGCAATGAAAAGAGAGTCTCGAAAAAAATCTTTTGTATGAATTGGTTTTTAAATGGTCGGGGCGACAGGATACGAACCTGCGACCTAGTGCTCCCAAAGCACCCGCCCTCCAATTTGAGACAGTGGGTTAAATAAACAAGTCAGGCTATAGCTTGTTAGTTGCTATATCTACAAAATTACGAGTCTTAAAAATAGGCCAAAGTTATACAAAATTATCCTTAGATATACAATTAATCGCTAAATAATCGCTAAACAAAGACCTAGTGCTTTAGGAGCTGTAAAATATCATTGATTGACAGTCGATCGAACATAGAGGGATAAAACCCTCTTTTTTATGCAAGTAATAAGCGTTTAAAAAGAGCGAACAGGTCGTATATATCAATAATTATTGATTATATCAAAATATTTTGATGTATTTCTTAATCTTTGTATTTCGCTTTTTGTTTGATGCTATAAATAAATTGTCTTCAATCTAAGTGGCTAATGAGTATTTTCAAAAAAACTCTCATTTTATCTTCTGCAATTTCATTAATGCTTTCTCCATCTGCGATTGCTTCAAAAAGATTGAGTGGTGCTGGTGCATCATTCCCTTCGAAGATTTATACTAGGTGGTTTTTTGACTTAGCTAAATCTGGAGGCCCTAGAGTTAATTATCAAGCAGTAGGTTCTGGATCTGGAAGAAAAGCTTTCATAGATGAAACTGTTAATTTTGGAGCCTCTGACGATCCAATGAAAGATTCTGATATAAAAAAAGTTACTAGAGGACTTGTTCAAATACCGATGGTAGGTGGAACAATTGCGTTTGGATATAACTACGATTGCGACTTGAAACTAACACAAGAACAAGCTGTTCAAGTAGCAATGGGAATGATTAAAAATTGGAAGGAATTAGGATGTAAGTCAGGTAAATTAACTTGGGCCCATCGTTCTGATGGCTCAGGCACGACTAAAGCTTTTACAAATTCTATGGAGGCTTTCTCTAAAACCTGGAATCTAGGTACTGGTAAATCTGTTAAATGGCCTTCGGGAGTTGGAGCAAAAGGGAATTCTGGTGTTGCAGGTGTTATTCAAAACACTCCTGGCGCAATCGGTTATGTAAACCAGTCATATATTAAAGGCAATGTTAAAGCTGCTGCACTTCAAAACCTATCTGGTGAATTCGTTACCCCTAATACTGAATCAGGCGCGATAGCTTTAAATGGAATAACTCTTGATAAGAACTTGGCTGGTAAAAATCCAAACCCCATTGCTAAAGGAGCTTATCCAATAGCAACCTTAACTTGGATACTTGCTTATGAAACAGGCAATGGAAGGAATACTAAGGCAATTCAAGATACATTCTATAAATTGCTCAGCGATGAATACCAAGATAAAGCTCCTGCCTTGGGTTTCGTTCCCTTGAAAGGTGAAATTTTAAAAAAATCAATTGAAGCTGTTGGAAGAATAGGAAGGTAGTTTAGAACTAGTAAGCCAAGCAATAAAAATCAAAATAGATGAAGTATATAAACAATACTGCATACCAATAGTGGCATTTTTACCGAGCATAAATAATAAGCCCGATAGTAGGGTTCCAAATAATCTTCCTGCTGCATTAGCCATATAGTAATAACCAACATTTAAACTTACTTTCTCATTATCTGAATAAGCCAAAATCAAGTAGGAATGAGTAGATGAATTCATTGCAAAAATAAAGCCGAATATTATTAATCCAATAACAATTACAGGACCTAATGATTTATCACCGTTTAATGCTCCTGCAATAAATAAAGGAATAACCGTCAAGATAAGTCCCCAAAATTGAACGGTAGTTTTTGTTGGGCTATTATTTTTCCCCCATACTTTTCTTAGTAATGGAGCTAATACTTGAAAGAAACCATAGATTATTATCCATCCACCCAAGAACAGCCCTATTTCTAAATAATCCCATCCAAAAGAAATGTCTAAAAATACTGGAAGAGCTACTACAAACCAGACATCTCTTGCACCAAATAAGAAAAACCTTGCACTTGAAAGAATATTAATACCTTTAGACTTTGAATAAAGGTCTTTAAAAATTGGCTTTCTTTTCATTTTCCCTGAATCTTTAGGAAGACATAAAGTTAAAAAGAATGCGAAGCATAGACCTAAACCCATTATTCCAACTGCATTATTAAAGCCCAATAGCTTGTATAAGAGACCCCCTAGGAAGAAACCAACACCCTTAAGTGCATTTTTAGATCCTGTTAAAATTGAAACCCACTTAAATAATTGTTTTTGACTATTTTGATTATTCTCTTCTGAATCTGGAACTATTGATTTAACGGCACTTTTTGCACTCATTTTATTTAAATCTTTTGCTACCCCACTAAGTGCTTGGGCTAACATAACGTATGAGACGCTAAAGATTATTGACCAATTCTCTTTGACTGGAATCAGCATGAAAAGAGCAAGAATTTGCAGAATCGTTCCTATCCATAAAGTAAGTCTCAACCCATATCTTGCCCCTATCCATCCTCCAAAAAGATTTGTAATTATTCCAAAAAATTCATAGAAAAGAAAAAGTAAAGCAATTTGCAGAGTTGAATAACCAAGTTCATGAAAATGACCAACAACTAGTATTCTCAATGCACCGTCAGTAAGAGTAAATGCCCAATAGTTTGCGGTAACGACACTATATTGTTGAAGGCTAGATAACTTCATAAAAACTAAAATTTATTTTCTTTCTCAATTACATAAGAAGTAAGATCTGCAAGCCTGCAACTATAACCCCATTCATTGTCATACCAGGCATAAATCTTTAATAAATTAGAATTTACAACCATCGTTGAAAGCCCATCAATTATTGAACTTCTACAGTCATTTAAGTAATCAGCGGATACTAAGGGTCTCTCCTCGTATCCAAGAATACCTTTTAAGTATGTTTCAGATGCTTTTTTAAATTCATTATTTACTTGCTCTTCAGTTACTTCCTTATTTAATTCAAAAACTATATCGGTTAATGAGGCGTTTAGAAGTGGAACCCTTACTGCATGACCATTTAGTTTTCCTTCTAATTCAGGGAAAATTTCAGCAATCGCATTAGCTGATCCAGTTGTAGTAGGTATTAAGCTTTGCATGCATCCTCTTGCTCTTCTTAAGTCACTTTTGTAAAAATCTACTGGAGATTGTGTATTTGTAACGTCATGAATAGTTGTTATAACCCCATGTTTAATTGAGAAATTTTCATTAACAACTTTTACGATGGGAGCCAAGCAATTTGTAGTACAGGATGCTGCTGTAATTAATTTATGTTTTTCAGGTTTATAAAGGGCTTGATTAATTCCATAAACAATATTAAGTGCTTGTTCCCCTCCCACAATTCCTTTCACAGGACAAGCAACTATTACTTTTTTTATTCCAAGAGAATCAAAGTATGGATTTAATTCTTTAGGAGCTTTGTTTTTACCTGTACATTCTAAAACAAGATCAACCGAAGATTTATTCCATGGAACATCAAGATAGTTCTTTATTGATGTAAAGGAAATTTTTTTATCTTCAATTATTATTTCGTTGTCATTCGAAGCTATTTTTTTATTCCATTTACCATGAACAGAATCAAACTCTAGTAAATGAGATGCAGTTAAAGAATCCCCATTAATTTCATTTATATGAGTTATTTCAATATCTTTTCTTTCCCATAAAATTCTTAAAACTAACCTGCCAATTCTTCCAAATCCGTTAATTCCAATTTTCATAGAAATATCAAATCTAATATAATATATATCAAAAATAATTGATATATCAATAATTCTTGATATGTGTAATTAAATTTTTTAGGTTAGTATTTAAAAAGTTAATGATCTTTTGATTTTGTTAGAACAACTTAAAAAGATTGATAGTGATCAATTTATTGGGATAATGGAGTCCCTCTCAGATCCGATTAGAATAAATATTCTTGAATTAATGATGGGTGGAGAGATATGTGTTTGCGACATAGTTAAAGTAACTGGATTATCTCAATCTAAAATTTCCTATCATATAAAAATCCTTAAGGATTCAGGTCTTATCTCTGATAGACAAGAAGGTAGATGGGTTTACTACAAATTAGATTTGGAAGTATTATCAGATATTAAAAATTGGATGGGTAATTTAATTCAGTCATCATCAAGCAAAAGGTCTTGTGAATAAATGGTTTTTAACCTATTTAGGTTTTTTACTCATTACATATAAATAATTTTTAAATTGAAAATTAATTCTCAGGGTTGGAGTTTAATTTTCAGTATTGGTACTTTATTGATTATTTTATTTATTTAGAGGTTTAATAAACCTAGTGATGGTTAGCGATTAACTGGACAAAGTTATACAAGGCTATACAAATAATCGCTATTTAATCGCTATTTAAATTATTGAGACTTCTGAGAAATAAAAAAGCGAGTTGGGAGACTCGCTAGTATGACTTGGTTTTTAAATGGTCGGGGCGACAGGATTCGAACCTGCGACCTAGTGCTCCCAAAGCACTCGACGCCCACAAGCCAGCATTACGTTCTCGAGCTATTTCTAATATCTTGCTCATTAGTGCGTTATTTCTCCTGACAAATAAACCCTCCTATGACATAAATATGACATAATTTCTTTGATTGACAGTCGATCTAAACTATCGAGCAATTAGCTACATTTTTTTAGATAAAGTACCTATCCTTAATTTTTTATTTAAAGGTTATTATTTTCAGCAAATAACACTTTTAAAAAATGATGAAACTTGCTATCGTTTTCTTACCAATTGTCTTTGCAGTTATATGGATGCTGTTTATTGGGTTAAGAATAAATAAAAGAGATGAAAATAGAAAATTAATTAATTACTAATTGATTGACAGTCGATCTAACATAGAGAAATAAAACCCTATTTTTTTTAATGGTCATGTTTGTGCATTCTGCATGGCATCCATTTATCACCCATTTGATGAGCGCCTTCACATTCAAATTTATAGGCCTCTTTTTCTGCCTCTTCTTTCGTATTAAATAACATTGGCATTTTCATTTCTTTTTCTACTGGTTTATTTGAACATCCGAATATAAGAATTGATATCGAAAGAAAAGGAATAAGAGAAATAATGTGTTTCAAAATTAGTTTAAATCAATGCAGCTTAGTATTTAACATCTTTGGAAATATTTAAAAACTTAAATTCTTTACATATATATATCGATTGACAGTCAATTTATTATAGAGGGATAAAACCCTCTTTTTTAATGCGTAAATTATTAATACCTTGTAAGTATTGAATAGAGTTTAAATTCTTATTTTTGGGAGTCTAAATCTTTCTTAGTTAGTTGCTTTTTTCCCCTTAGCGATCATTACTACTGGTACTAAGAGATAAGTAAAGAAAGAGATTAAGAAAATGTCAATGTTCATTGGTTTTTACTATAAATTTTTTAAATCTTGCTCTATTTTTTCAAGTTTTTTGTTTAGTTCTGTTTTCTCCTTCAATAGAGCTTTTTTCTTTAACTGAAGTTCTTTGTTAAATGGAGAATTGAAGTACTTTTTGTAAGCGAGAAAAAATACAGCTAGTGCTACAACAATCCCTATCGCGCCAATTATGAGTATGGGCGAAGATGGAAAATCGTAGAATGGTACAGAGAGTAAAAGCATTTAAACGAAACCAGGAATTATTTGACCTGTTGTTAAGTAAGCTCCAACAGCAGCAATTAATCCAAGCATTGCGAATCTGCCATTAAGAGTTTCTGCAACAACTTTTTCTTTTTCGATTGTTTTTACTTTAGGGTTTGAATTTGTCATTGGATTTGAAGTTAGATAGTTTAAATTTTCGTTTTGAAATTGCTTGGTTAGATAAGCAACGAGGATAGCTGTTAAGAATACGATTACAGCTAGAAAGCCTGAAAGAGGCGACATTAAAAAATACCAGGAATTATTTGACCTGTAGTTACATAAGCTCCCAAAAGTGCAACCAAACCAATCATTGCCCATCGTCCATTAACTTTTTCTGCGTTTTGAGGATATCCATCATAAGAAACAGATTGATCAACATAAGGACGAGGCTCAGTTGGAAAAATATTTTGCCTTCCGCCTGATTCCGTAGTGATGTATGAAGAATTAGTCATTAGTTAAAGAATTTAATTGTTAACAAACGTAACATTCTTATTAACTAATGTAAAGAAAAAGGTTTAAAATATGTGTATTTCGGTACTTTTAAGGCAATCTTGATACAGATCCGTAACAGTTAGTTATTTATTTTTATAGTTGAAGCTAATAATTAAGAGATCATGGAGACAAGAAAAAGCTTCCCGGATTCGAACCTGCGACCTAGTGCTCCCAAAGCACTCGATCAGCAAAATGCGACAGCACCCATGAGAACGAAGTGAGGCTATGACTTTAGTTTGAAATATTTGTTATCAAAATGAGTCTCAAGAATTGTCTTATATGCAGCAAAGTGTTGCAAAGTTAAGCATTTGATCGCCCGAGGATCGCCCGCTTGCGACCTAGTGTTTAAAAATGTAATCCAAATCCATTTTTTTTCTTTACTGATTGATATCCAGCCCTTACGAATTGAGTATTATCAGTCCCTACATCATAGAGAGTATAATTTTTGCCTGCTCCAACACCAATGACAGCTTTTTGAGGAACCTTCTGCTCCTTCTTATGATTTCCGGTTAAATCGTGTACTTCCGAATTAAGAATCCCCTCTGTTAATTCCAAATGAAATTGTTGTGTACTTCTCGCAGTAAATAATCTGTTTACTTGAAGACGTGTAAGTCTATCCAGGAGTGTTAATGGCGGGGTATCTAATGTTAAATCGTCGCCAACATCTTTTGAGCTCCCGTGAATTAAACCACAATCAAGTTCAACAAATCCAAATTGAAGTGCTGCTATCCAATCAAGAAATGATTTATCAACAGCATTTATTAGAGATTTGACCACTTCTTCACCTTTATTTATTCTCAAAGCCTCAGCTCTTTGATTGCCACGGTAACCACTTTCTAAGAGGATTTGTTCTTCCCACCAACCATATATGCACCATGGTTGTAAATCATTACTTTTTGGATTAATTAATCTGTGTAGAAGTTTATTACAGTTTTTTTCAGGGCCTATCATATCCCCCAAAACAAAGAGGGTTATGTTCCCAGGAGTTTTTTTTAAATCTTTTTGAATAAGTTCATAAGTATCTAGATCCCCTTTTAACCCACTTATAAGTGCCCAGCGTTCTATCATCTTTCACAAACATGAGAAGCATCTTCAGCTCGTTCGGCAAATTCAAATCCGTTTTTTAAACGCCATGCAAAAATCGGAGGAAGACCAGCATTTATTATTGCTTTGCAGGTAAGTTCGATATCATATTCAACTTCTCTAATTTTTACGTCATTAGTGATGTCGTTATAAACCACATAAGTAGCTTTAGTTCCTCCATGCCGTGGCTCTCCCACTGAACCTGCATTTACTATTCTTCGCATCGGCAAATTCATTTCTTTCTTTTGAATATCTTTCGAACCACTGTTTTTGACCTTTACGGCAATTGAACCATTTGCTAGTTCACGTATATAAGGTTGATGAGTATGTCCACAAAATAGAATCTCGGCTTTGGCATTTTCAACTCTCTCAAGAGCTGCGAATGCATCCATATCGGGCAGCAGATATTCATGTTGACTATTAGGTCTACCATGAACAAAAAGACATTTATCTTTACGAATTGAGTAGGGTAAATTAGCTAAAAAATCCTTATTTTCTTTTGTTAATTTTTCCGTAGTCCATTGATGAGCGAAATGACCTCTCCTTTCAGCGATCTGAGAAGGGTAACTACAATCGCAGGCATCTAATCCATCAACTACATCTTCGTCCCAACAACCCTGACAAGTGGCAATTTTTTTCTCTTTGATTAACTCAATAACCTCATTAGGTTGAGGACCATAACCTACTAAATCTCCAAGGCAGGTAATATTCGTAATCCCTTGTAATTCAATATCTTTTAATACGGCTTCTACTGCAGGTAGATTTGCATGTAAACATGAAATAACAGCTTGATTCATTTTTAATTAATTTCGAGAAGTTTGTAATTGTGAATTTCTAAGTGTGGCTTGATGATGCTCTAGAACAGCATCACTAAGAAGGCAATTATTGATAGTTGATTTTATTAATTGGAAGTTTAAGTTTTTCCCCTGTATGACAATTTCAGAGTGTCTTTCTGGTCTTCCATTAAGAGGAGCAACTTGATTTAAGGTTTGATATTGAGAACCTTTCTGAGTCAATATCCAGTTAAACAAGATATAACGACCATCTGGTAAGTTCATTAATGCTTTTGCTCTATATACGTCTCCATAAGCACCGTTCACTAATTCGAACCAAAAAGTATTTAAACTTGCAGGATCCCAAATATTTTTTTTGAGGTCAATACTACATGATTCAATTGCTTTAAAATCTAAAGTATCCTTTATTGGTAATTCTAGATCTCTGCCAAAATGCAAATATTTATTTGGTTGAAGATTATTTATTTCAAGCTCTTTTATAACTCTCAAATCAATACCACTAATACCCTGAAATTTAGGTATGAAAAATTGAGGAAATTCAATAATAATCAAAATATTCTCTTTCTCTACCTCTAAGGGCAATTTTGAACTTGACAAATCTAATAAATTAGGAATTTGATCTTTCAAAAAAGCAAAATCAATTTTTGAATTTATTGCTTGCTCTAAATTAATTTCTGAATATCCGCCAAGACGTACATAACCACAATTTCCAGAGTGATTCTTAAAAGTATTTAGTATCCAACTTGTCTTACCGCATCCTGGAGGCCCTGATATTATCCAAGTTTGACTCATAAAAAACTACCTGATGTATAAAATTTACACCAAAATGAAAATGAAAATCATTTTTGTTTGTGTTTTTAGATATTTCTTATGAGAGGAAATAAAAAAAATCAGAGAAATTACGCAGCTAATAAAGTGAGAACATTATGGAATGCTTGTTATTGAATTAAAAAATAATTAATCTATGTACTAAGTGTATTTAAAAATTGAGTTCTTTAACTATTACCAAGGCTGCTTCAAATGAATTGCTCAGGCAATCAATTTATCGTGGTACACCTGGAGAAATATTCCTATATTTGCAACCTGATATTCTTGATGATGGATGGATGTTTCTGAGAGTTAATACCTGGGAAAAATCAGGAATTCCGATTGCAAGAACTGATGGCTTAACTGTCTACGCTCCAGAATCTCAAAAAAGTTTACTAGATGAACTATCACTTGATCATTATCAGGATTTATCCGGAGGAGGATTCTTGATTAGTACTCCAAAAGGCGCGACAAAAAGTTCTTGTGGTTCGGGTTTTAAATTTAATAAATAAAAACCTATTTAAAATGAAAAAATGATTATTTTGAAAGACTATTAACTCGCAAGGGTAGATCTTAATTTTTAGTATTGGAGCAATGGTCTGTTTAATATTGCTTATTTAGTTGTTTTAGCGGGCGATGCAGTATGCAAAGCTATGCAAGGTATAGCAAATGATCGCCCAGGGATCGCCCAAGGACTATTTAAGAATCGTGAGAAGTCAATCGGGGCGACAGGATTCGAACCTGCGACCTAGTGCTCCCAAAGCACCCGCAGAAACAAGGCTATAACTGAGACTTATTTTGATATCAGGGCTTTTAGAGAAAAAAGTGTAGCCTAATTCGGACTATTTAGTCCTGATTTGCGTGAGTTTTGCGTGAGATTTATTTGACAATAGATCTAAAATAAGGGTCAATTAGCTCCTTTCTTATGCCAAAAAAAGATTGGAAAAAAGTTTTTAATTTAAATACTTATGAATGGTGGAGAAATCATAGAAGAGTAGTTACTTTTGGTGGTTTTTTAATTTTGTTTGCTTGGTACTTAAGTCCAGTTATACAAGAAGCAAAGTATAAAAATAAATGTATAAGAAACTTAACTGAAGAATTTACTGTAAATCCCGCTTATGGTGATGATGGAGAAAGCAAAATAACACTTAAACAAGTTGCCGAAGCCAACGCTTACAGATTTTGTAATCACTTAGGATACGAATGAAACGTTTATTACTTGCACCATTGTTTTTAGGCTTAATTCCTTCAGCTAATGCAGGTATTTATTATCATCCCTTCTATCAAAATGGTGTAGAAATTCGATGTGATGATGAAGAACCAAGACATGCAATTTTTTTTAAAAATGGAAGAGCGATGTTATTTGAAGATGATGGTGATGAAAAATATAAATTTCCAAAAAGTTTTCTATGGCCTGAAAAAATTGATAAGCGATATTCGTACTTTCCAAGTACTGCGGGCACTCATTGCAGTTCAAGAGAACTTACTAAAAAAGAAAGAGAATTTTATATAAAAAAAGCAAAAGACGTTTGTTACTCAGGTAGCTTTGAAACAAGGATTAAACGTTGCTATGGGTGGAACTAATGAAAAACTTACTATTTGCAATAATATTATTTTCTAGTCCTGTATTAGCAGAAAAATATACGATTTATACGACTGAAAGACCGCCAAGTTCTTGGTCAGGAATAATTGATTCAGAAGGATATTTTTATTGGTTCACTAATTCAGCCGATAGTGCATCTGCTGACGGATGTGATATTAGATCCAATGGTTGTTGGATAAAGACCAACGTAAAAGCAGAAATAATAAATAAAGATATCATCAAAGTTAATAGATATGGGACAGAAAGATATTACTGTTCAGAAGAGCATATACAGGCAGTAAACAAAGCTAACCCTATAGCTACATATTCTCGATACAGCTCTTGGGATCATGGATATGGAAAATGTACTAAAGATGGTTGGGTAAGATAACTTAAAAGATGAACGATTTATAAATGAAACGCTTACTTCTGTTAACTATTCTATTTCTATTTGATTCACAAGTAATTGCTGAGTTAGTAAGAGATCCAAAAATTTTATGTTTAAAAAGTCAGACTGCTTATGATGTTAGCTTCAGAGCATCTAATAAAAGTATTTATTATTCTATGAATGTTTGGCTTCCTGCCGCTAAGGAAGAACAAAAAAAATTTGAAGCTAGAGGAGAAAAACTTTGGGATTGGTCTGTAGTTGATGAACCCTATAAATCTATACGAAAAGAACATAGAAGATTAAACGCAATTAGTAGAGAAAAAAGGGATGCTTACGCAAGAACTTTAGTTCCAATATTAGAGCTAGCTGGTTATGAAAAACCTAAGTTTTATCTTTGGTATTACACCGCTGGTATGGAGGAAGTTAGGAGCAAACATAATATTATTGATTTAAACAAAGTCGAAGAGTTTGGTATTGGGCAAGATTATTATGGTCATGGTGAAAGTGGCGCAGATACAAGGGATGAATTATGCAGACTTTATGGATATGAGTTTAAGGATAGATATGGTGATGAAGAATTTAAAAGAAAATATAAATTAAAAGACTGGTAGAACTGCGATTGCTTTTGTAAATAAGAAATTAGAGAATTTAGTCGCTCTCATATTACTTTTGCGTGAGTTTTGCGTGAAGCAATAATTTGCGTGAATTAGGTATTAGCTGAGACTTACTGCTATAACTGATCGGGGCGACAGGATTCGAACCTGCGACCTAGTGCTCCCAAAGCACTTGCACCAACAAGGCTATTACTGAGACTTACAGCTATAACAGTCCGTTTAGAGAAACAAGTATGGACTAGTTCGGACTAATGTCTTGGATTTTGGGCACTTTTTGGGCACATAGTCTATTTAGTTTTTTATTGACAGTCGATCTAAAATAAGGGGCAATTAGCTCCTTTTTTTTTGAGACCTTTACTACTTATTATTGGTTTTATTTTAGGAATACCTTTTTTCCTACCTTTTTCTAATTACATTTATGTTGGAATAATTTTCTTTAATTTACGTTTCTTTTCGTGGTGGGTTATTGCTTTACTAGCTTTTTGGGCTTACGTAACTTTTACTGGTAGTGATGGGGTTAAAGACAGCCTGAATGAGGAGTTAGCTAAAAAGGGTCTTTCAACAACCTTAGGTATAAACACAATAGTTTTTCATTTATTGCGAATGCCATTACCAATAGCAGCAATATACGCTATTAAAAAAGCTCTATGAAAATTCTTTTTGGAATCATCATAGGATTTGCAGGGATTTGGTGGTTTTTCCCTACAAAAGATGATATTTGCCAAAGACTTTATGATGGAAGATATACAGAAGAACAAGCGACAGCAAAGTGGAGAATGAGGGGTGGAAGATATGGAAGTGGATCTGGATTGATCGGAACTTGTAGATATAAAGGGTACTTAAAATGAAACGCTTACTACTCCCACTACTAGCAGCTTTCGCTTTACCTGCTGCTGTGGAAGCAAATTGGTTTGGTAAATACAATTCAAAAGCTGAAGCTTTGGAAGCTTGTAATAAATGGAAGAATGATCTAATTAGTTACTCCTCTATTGATTCTTCTAATAAAAATAAAAAGTATTCAAAGTTAAAAAAACAATATGAAAAAATTAAAGACTCTACTTTTTTCATGGACAATGAAAAAAAACGATTAGCAAAAAGAAATTTAGAATCTATTGAACAAATTAAATTTAAGAGATATTGCACAGAAGAAAGGGAAACTAGGCAAATATTGGGTTATGGTGTCAAAGCCATAAAAAACGATATTATTTATTATTCATCTGATCTTTTATATGATAAAAAATTCAGTAATTTTAGGATTCTTAAATACTTTAAGTACTGATTTTGAATAGTTCAATACAAAAAGCTCTTTTATTTGTGATTGCTTTAAGCACTTCTATAATTGCTGTTCAATTAATTCCAATATCAAGAAAAGCTTATTTGTATAACTTATGTAGGGATTACGTATTATCTCAAGAGCAGTCTTATGCCCTAATAAGCAAAGATTCAGGAGAAGAAAAAAATCTAGAAAAGGCCATTAATAAATTAAATAGAAATATCAAAAAATTAAAATTGGAATTAGAAAAAGAGTTGAATTTATATCCACCACTTGAATCGCAAGAACAACCAGCAGCTTTTTGCCAAAGAATAGGTATTAAATAAAATGCTTACTACTTGCATAAAAAAAGTGGCGACAGAAAACCCCTAGAAAGTTACGCCATAAGTCGGGCAGAACCAAATACCAAACTTCCTTCTAAAGTTATGCTAATTATTCTGGGGAAATAACTTTTGGGCACTTTTTGGGCACTCTACTTTTTAGGGTAAATATATTATTAGCTGAGACTTACTGCTATAACTGATCGGGGCGACAGGATTCGAACCTGCGACCTAGTGCTCCCAAAGCACTTAACAGCTCTAGTGCAGCACTAGGCTTTCAAGCTATGACTATTTTTTTGCTTAGTTCTGTGTAGTTTGTCCTGAGAATTTAAGCAACATTTGTCCACTATTTGTCCACTTTTTCAGAATCATGTGCAGCCCTAGCTTTTTTTTATGCAAGTAGTAATCGTTTCACAAAAAAACAGCTAATGATAATAGATTTTATTTAAGATAAAAAAAATTTAGGGAGTATAAAATGTCTATCATTACCGACAATACAGTGTTAGTTCATATTTACAGCGGTTTAGAATCCAAAAATAAAGTAACTTTAGGTTTATTGGTTGCCCTTACTGCAGAAAAAAACGATCATAAAGTAACTCTTTTTCTAGCAGGGGACGGAGTACAAATATTAGATTGCAAAAAAGCTGGTGAAATAGTTGGTCAAGGTACTGGAGATTTATACGAACATCTTCAAAATTTGAAGAAATCAAAAGTTACCATATATGTTTCAGGTATGTCTGCTAAATCTAGGGGTTACGATGAGAAGCTTCTAGATGGTTATTCAGCAGAGTTTGTAATGCCCGATGTCCTAGTTGAAGAATCAATTAAAGCGGATAGCGTACTTTGCTATTAAAAAAGGAGCTAACTGCTCCCCAATTTAGATCGACTGTCAATGGCTGGAAGAAAACATCTATATTTAATAGTTATTTTTATGCAGCATCATATTCTTCATCTTCAAGCTCTCTCATAAATCTTTTATCTAATAAGTAATTGTCTATAAGCTCTGCTGCCATCACTATCTCAGCAGTATTTTTAGATAGTTCTTGTGGATCTTTGTCTAATAAGTAATTGTCTATAAGCTCTAGATTGTACTCGTTTTCGTTAATTGGTTTATCGCTGTCTAATAGCTTTCTTATTTGCGTAAATACAAGCTCTTGATCGTATCCACTTTCTCTAATTTCTTTCAACATTTCTTCTGGAATTTGCATAATCGTCAACCCCTATGCGAATGTTTTTTAGAGGAAAATAAGCCTAAATAAGCCAGTAATAGAGCTATTTAGAGAAAATTAGAGCCTATACACGCATATTTACGAAGATATAAGAAAAAAGCAAGAAAATTATCGTTAAGCAGAATTGAAGTTGTCCACTATCTGTCCACTTAAGGCGTGGACAAAAATTTCCAAAAAAAAGCGAGTCTGGGAAACTCGCTAGTATGACTTGGATTTGATTGAGTCGGGGCGACAGGATTCGAACCTGCGACCTAGTGCTCCCAAAGCACCCGCGCTACCAAGCTGCGCCACGCCCCGCTTATAAGATCTTAGTTCATAGGAGACATCTATAAAAGAGTAAATTGCTAAAAATTTTATAAAAAAATTTATTTATCCATAAACAAGTTCTTTTTCAATAAATTTCTTTCTTAATTCTTTAAATTTAATTTTGCAAATTTTTCCAAATTTTAAATTTCAAGGTATGAATAATTTCGAGCAAATTATTTGGATAGAATTTAAAAAAAAATCAAATTGTGAGTAGTTTTCTCGAAAAAATTAAAATAGTAATATTGTGGATTAATTGATAAAAAAAATTAAAGTGTATTTTTGAAATTAAATAAGGCCCATTGATCCTGCAGTAAATCCAATAATTAGAAAAAAAGTAAATTCAGTTAAATCTCTAGGAAGAGAATTGACGATAAGTTTAAGTTGAGTCATTTGACCTTGTGCTCCTCAGGTTTATATTTCGGGAAATCTAACTTAAAAAATTTTAAGTTGAGACAAATTTATATATATTTTTCTTTTTTCTAAAGAATTTAGAAAAATTTTATTTTTAAACGGTTTCTCTTGTTTTAAATTAGTTTTTGTACATAATATGTGAATATTTGTAGAAAAACTTTCATGAATGCTATATTTTAGGAAAAGTTTTAATTTATAGATGGATTATAAAAAGAAATCACTAAATAAACTCAGTTGTAGCGCGAGTTATGAAGAAATAGATACTAGATTGGCTTCTGGTTGGTACGTAGATTCTTTAGGAAATAGTAAAAGAAAAAAGTATAAAACAAAAGAGGTTCCTTTTACGATTTCTAAAAAACAAAAAAACTAAAATTTGTTTGTTAAAATACAAAAATTAAAACGTTCAGATATTAAACTGGCACATTATTTTAAAAAAAGTAGCCTATAACACTTGATTTTTATTGCGAAATTACACTATTTTAAGGTGTACTTTAAATTTCGTGTGAGGAAATTTATGAAGCTTTTCAAAAGCTTGCTTGTAGCTCCTGCAACATTAGGCTTACTAGCCCCAATGTCTGCTACAGCAAATGAAATTACTATTAGTGATTTCACTCCAGCAGAACAGCTTGCTATAACTAACAGCCGTGTAGATGGCTTAGAAGCGAGATTAAACAACATTGAAGCTGGAAGTTTCTCTGAAACAACAACTGCATCATTCTCTGCTGATATGGCAATCGGTGCTATTGATGGCCAAGGTTTAACTATATCTACAACTGATGGTCAGGAAGCTACCAGTGTTATCTATGGTTTCCAAATTGATCTAAACACTAGTTTCACTGGTGAAGATTCATTAGATATTTCAATTGATGCTGGTAATGCTACTTCTACAACATTTAGAGGTATATCTGTAGAGTCAATAACTCCTCTTAGAGGTAAAAGGTATTTTGGTACTATCTCTTTAATTGAA